>DAOLDB010000017.1:0-68875 GCA_035327565.1 Saprospiraceae bacterium | reverse complement strand
AACTCTGGGAAACATTAGCTATGATATTTCACGAAAATCATTTGTGTATCCTACACTGGGTGTTTCAAGAGATCTGTACTGCTGGAACCTTAACTTTCAATGGTACCCAAGCAATGGAGTATACACCTTTTTTATAGGAGTGAAATCCAGTGCACTTAATTTTATCCGGTACAATTATGGTCAGCAAAATGCAGCTGTTCCGTTCAGATAAATTCAGGTAATTTGATTTTCAGTCAGCCTGGTCTACCCACAGTTTACAAAAATGAGCAGGCATAACTTCTTTTCCATTCATCATGCACCCCATTGGTTGTTAGGTAATTGCAGTCGAGTCCCTTCTTTCCCAATGTATTTGATTTTCACAAGGGAAATTAAGAATTATCATTTCAGGAAAGTTTTCATACAATCAACTTACTCTGAAACGACGGATTTGCGGGCTAACTTCATGGGTATGGAAATACATTTTCTTTCCATGTAATCCATCATCTGAAAAATAACAGATTGAGAGGCAGCATCCATTTCAGAAAGTTCTTTACCAAACACAGAATTCAGAGCTTTTTCTTTCACAGCTCTTATTTCTTCAGGCACTCTTTGCATGGCGATTTCCATTTTCCTTTGTTGGTACACTTGAATAAATTGTTTTAGTTTTTCCATGATCAGTTCCCTGGCTTTTGACACCTCATTTTTTCTGAAGGACAAATTGGCCTCTGCTAATGTTCTCAATTCTTCAATGCCAACATATTGTAAAGGAAAAGTATTAACCACCTCATCATCTACATTCCTGGGAACACTAAGATCAATGATTAATTTTTTGCTGGTTTCTTTATTCAGTAGCGATTGATAAATGCCAATATCAATGATGGAACTTGTAGAGCCCGTGGTAGTGATCAGAATGTCAAAACCCTGATCATAGGCATGCAACTCACTCAGGTGATAAGCCGGAGCGTCAAATATTTTGGTGATTTCTCTTGCATTGTCGAGGCTTCTGTTGAATACAACTGCCTGAGTATATCCTTTCTTTTTCAGAAAACGGGCCATTAACTGATTGGTTTCTCCTGCGCCGACCATGACAATTCGTGAAGAAGTATTGGGATAAAATTCCATTAACCTTAACATAGCTAAATAGGTAATAGACAATGGTTTTTCTCCGATCCTGCTATTACTATATACCTGTTTAGCAGAAGCTGTAGTATATTTATCTAATAATCGAAGATTATCTCCAGTCAGTCCTATCTCTTTACTGTTTTGGAATGCAACTTTGTATTGTTTAAAAATTTCTCTTTCTCCAACGACCATTGAGTCAATGGAAGACGCTACTTCAAAGATATGCCTGACGGCTTCCTCTCCTTCGTATACCCTTACAAACCGGTGCAAGGCTTCCTGATGGTCATGTGAAAGGCCAGGATTAACCGCTTTAAAGAATAATTTTATCTGATCACGAGTCCAGCTTTTCTGTCTGTACATCAGGAAAGTAATCCGGTTACAGGTTGAAAGATATACCAATTCATCGATTTCAAAGTGGTGTGCAAGATCTTTTAGTTTTTCAGTTAATTCTTCTTTTCCGTTATTTTGAATGACAAAATAGCGGATCTCATCCACATTAAGGTCGTGGTGCGTAATGGTAAGTATTTTATAATCACTGATCATTGGAGGGCAAATTTAATTTCTCAAAACCGAATGATTGTCATTCCTATGTAAAGAATCATATAAAGTAAAATATCCTGATCCTAAAATTTTTGAGATTTTTTTCAGGCATAATTACTATTTGCCTTATTTATATTTTGTCTAAATAAATGATTCTTGATTTCATCTCAAGTATCTTTTCGCGTTAGTATCCATTCCGAAGATTGAAATTTACCTTTTATTGAACGCATAATGTAATTAAAACGGTATGAGTGTTACATTTGCCTTTCAAAATGAAAATAATAGTATGTACAGAACGCATGACTGTGGATCATTGAGATTACATGATGTAGGAAAAGAAGTAACTTTAAGTGGTTGGGTACAAAAATCGCGGGATTTGGGAGGTATGACTTTCGTTGATGTGAGAGACCGGTATGGTATAACCCAATTGGTATTTAATATGGAACAAAATGCTCCATTGTGTGAGGAGGCCAGAAAATTGGGTAGAGAATTTGTCATCCAGGCCACAGGTACTGTTGTTGAACGGAGCAGTAAAAATTCAATCCGGCTTACTGGTGATATAGAGATTGAAGTATCAGAGTTAAAAATCCTGAACCCTTCCAAAGTGCCTCCATTTACTATTGAGGAAAATACAGATGGAGGGGATGATCTCAGGATGAAGTTCAGGTATTTGGATTTGAGGAGATCAACCCTTCAGAATAATATTGTATTCAGAAGTAAGCTTGCATTGGAAACCAGAAATTATCTGGATAGTAAGGGTTTTGTGGAAATTGAAACTCCCTTTCTTATTAAATCGACCCCCGAGGGAGCTCGTGACTTTATTGTTCCTTCCAGGTTAAATCGCGGTGAGTTTTATGCTCTTCCTCAATCACCTCAAACCTTCAAGCAAATATTAATGGTGGCCGGGATGGATAAATATTTTCAAATCGTCAAATGTTTTCGCGATGAAGACTTAAGAGCGGATCGTCAACCTGAATTTACTCAAATTGATTGTGAAATGTCATTTGTACATATTGAGGATATACTGCAAACCTTTGAAGGGCTGACGCGCCATTTGTTTTCCAGGATATTAGGAGTCAAGTTGCCGGAATTTCGCAGGATGACATATGATGAAGCAATGAGAAGGTATGGATCAGATAAGCCGGATCTTAGATTTGGGATGGAGTTACAGGACTTTAATCATCTGGCGAAAGGAAGTGGCTTTGTTGTTTTTGATCAGGCGGAATGGGTAGGTGCTATTTGTGTGAAAAGCATCGCTGAAACTTACTCTAATAAGGATCTGAAAGAGTTAACGGATTGGGTACAGAGACCGCAAATAGGAGCCAGGGGTTTGGTTTATATTAAATATCAGTCTGATGGATTTGTTCGATCCACAATTGGAAAATTTTTCAATGATGAAACATTAAAGAACTGGGGTAAATCGATTGGCGCTGAAAATGGAGATATATTGTTGATTTTAGCCGGGGAAAAGGATAAGACCATTAAACAAATGGGAGAACTCAGGTTAGAAATGGCAAGAAGGTTGGAATTGATCAAAGAAGGTGATTTTGAACCTCTGTGGGTACTTGACTTTCCCTTGCTGGAATGGGATGAAGAATCTGGAAGATTCCACGCCATGCATCATCCATTCACTTCTCCCAGAAAGGAAGATATTTCAAAATTAACCAGTACTGACAAGGAGGTTTTAAAAAGTATACGAGCGGATGCCTATGATCTGGTGATTAATGGAGCAGAAATTGGAGGAGGATCCATCCGGATACATGATCGTCAGTTACAGTCACGCAATTTTGATTTGCTGGGATTTAGCGAAGAAGAGGCATTGGATCAGTTTGGGTTTTTATTAGGGGCATTTGAATACGGAGCGCCACCACATGGAGGAATAGCATTTGGCTTTGATCGCCTTTGTGCTGTAATGAAGGGATATTCCAGTATTCGTGACTTTATTGCTTTTCCAAAAAATAATCAGGGAAGAGATATGATGATTGACGCTCCTTCGCAAATTAGTCAGGATCAGTTAACTGAGTTGGGTATTAAAAATGTAAATTGAGTGCAAATGTCATTTCATGATAATTGAAATGAGCAGATCACTATTCATTGTAAATTTGCATTTTTCAAAGTTGGGGGCTTTCATACGAATAGCAGGATTATTGGAAAACCCATAAGGTTCCTTAGGAATTCCTAGGATATTGGTGTCCAGTTTACCATTATCATTAACATCGTGGAATAATGTGACAGCATATTCACCGGAAGGCATATTATTAAAAAGAATTCTTCCTGTAAATTTATTTATAGGGAGAATGGTGTCCCTGATGACAAGATTTTCATTGCGAAATGAAAGGCTATTGTCGTAAATGGCCACAAAAATTTTTCCTGTTTCATGCTTTATATCTTCAAGTTCAACAGACAAAGTCCATTGAGCTTGTATTTTTACCATTAATAACAGAACTAAAGGTGTTAATTTCCAACGCAATTTTTATGTTTTAAGTCATTGATGAATAATATATCAGAGTACAGCACAAGGTAACTTTCATAACTTTAAAATTACTACAACCACTCTTATAATAAAATAGAATGGTTTCAGTGCAAACTTTGTCATCATTCCACGCCACTGATTAGTTTTCCAATATAAATTTCTAGCAGTAAATTATAGATTTTCCAGACATATAACGCAAAGAAATTACTGGAAAGATTTAGAATAAACGTTTTAAGAAATTAATAACCTAATGTATTTAAGGACAAATTGGCAGTTTATTGTTTTTGGAATGAATTCTGATCACATTAATCTTATCTTTGTACAGTTTTTTCTATATAAAAACTAAGCAAGACCGTTTCTGCTTTTCTTAATAAACTACAGATTATGCTCAATATATTCAAAAAGATTTTTGGTACCAAATATGAAAGAGACGTTAAACAATATAATCCGGTCGTCGATCAAATTAATGAATTTTTCCAATCTTACGCATCCCTGAGCCATGACGAATTAAGAAATAAAACCCTTGAGTTTAAAGAGCGGATAACCGAGTATCTTTCTGAAATTGATTCAGATATTGATAATCTTGAAACGCAGGCATTAAGCGAGCCCGATCTGGAAGTGAAGGAGGAAATGTATAATGAGATTGATAATTTGCGTAAAGAAAGAGATAAGCATCTTGAAGAGGTATTGAAATCGATTTTGCCTGAAGCGTTTGCTGTAGTCAAAGAGACCTCCAGGCGGTTTATGGAAAATTCGACGATTGAGGTAACAGCAACTGACCATGACAGGACATTGGCTGCATCCAGTAGTTATATAAAAATATCTGGTAATAAAGCCATATGGGCAAACCAATGGAAAGCCGCTGGTGGGGATATCACATGGAATATGTTGCATTATGATGTCCAATTAATCGGTGGTATGGTGTTGCACGATGGAAAGATCGCTGAGATGGCTACCGGGGAGGGTAAAACATTAGTGGCAACACTCCCTGCTTATCTCAATGGTTTGTCGGGTCAGGGAGTACATATAGTTACGGTCAATGATTACCTGGCTCGAAGGGATCAGGAGTGGGTTGGGCCTATCTTTGAATTTTTGTTCCTTACTGTGGATTGTATCGACAAATATAGACCACATTCCCAGGCGAGAATCAATGCTTACCGTTGTGATATCACTTATGGAACCAATAATGAGTTTGGCTTTGATTATCTCAGGGATAATATGGTGAGATCGACCATTGACCTGGTTCAGGGCAAACATCATTTTGCAATCATTGATGAGGTAGACAGTGTGCTCATCGATGATGCGCGTACTCCACTGATTATATCCGGGCCAGTACCGGAAGGTTCAGAAGAACAGGAATATAATGCATTGAATCCCAAAATATTACGATTATTTGGGGCGCAGAGAAAGTTGGCTGTAGATTATCTGGCTGAAGCCAAAAAACACTTTAAGGAAGGTAGAACCGGGCATGAAGAAGGGGAGGCTGGGATGGCGTTGCTGAGGGCTTATAAAGCCTTACCTAAGTCCAGACCATTGATAAAGTTTTTAAGTGAAGAAGGGGTAAAGGTAATGCTGCAGAAAGCTGAGAATTTTTATATGCAAGAGCAGAATAAAAATATGCATTTGGTTGATGAACCATTACTTTTTACCATCGATGAAAAGAACAGGAATGTAGAACTGACTGACAAAGGGATAGAGTATTTGTCACGCGGTGAAGAGGATCCCAATTTTTTTATCATGCCTGACATTGCACTGGAGATGCAGATTCTAGCTGAAAAAGAAGAAACCGAAGGGGTAAAGCTTCGCGAGGAAAGAGAGGTACTTATTCAGGACTACTCTATCAAAAGCCGTCGATTGCATTCAGTAAGTCAATTGCTAAAAGCATATACACTATTTGAAAAAGATCAGGAATATGTTGTGATTGAAGGTCAGGTAAAAATAGTGGACGAGCAAACCGGAAGGATGATGGAGGGGCGGCGGTATTCTGATGGATTGCACCAGGCCATTGAAGCCAAAGAGAATGTAGATGTTGGAAATATAACCCAGACTTATGCCACCATTTCTCTTCAGAATTATTTCAGAATGTATCATAAGCTGGCCGGTATGACAGGTACGGCTGAAACAGAGGCAGGAGAATTTTGGGAAATTTATAAGCTGGATGTGGTTGTAATTCCTACCAACCGACCTGTTGTTCGCCTAGACCTTGAGGATCTCGTTTTTAAAACGGCCCGGGAGAAGTTTAATGCTGTAATTGAAGAAATTCAGAATCTCACCTCCAAAGGAAGGCCGGTATTGGTAGGTACCACTTCGGTGGAGATATCTGAATTATTAAGCAGGATGCTTAATTTGAGAAGTATCAGACACAATGTATTGAATGCCAAGCAACATCAAAGGGAAGCAGAAATTGTAGCAGAAGCAGGAAAAGCCGGCCATGTCACCATTGCCACCAATATGGCCGGGCGGGGTACGGATATCAAAATATCATCTGAAGTTAAGCAAGCAGGAGGTTTGGCCATTATTGCCACAGAGAGGCATGACTCTAGACGTGTAGACAGACAGTTGAGGGGAAGGGCAGGAAGGCAGGGCGATCCCGGATCCTCACAGTTTTATGTTTCCCTTGAGGATAATCTGATGCGATTGTTTCAATCGGAACGAATAGCCAAAATGATGGATAGGTTGGGACATAAAGATGGAGAAGTAATACAGCATTCCATGGTAACCAAATCCATCGAAAGAGCCCAGAAAAAAGTGGAAGAAAATAATTTTGGTATTCGAAAGCGGTTGCTGGAATACGATGATGTGATGAACATTCAAAGAGAAGCAATCTATCGAAAACGAAAAAATGCGTTAGAGGGAAAACGCCTCTCAGTAGACCTTAACAATATGTTTGATGGGATTATAGAGTCTATAGTGACCGAAGGTAAGACTCAGGGAAATTATGACGCTTTCAGGAATGCATGTCTACAAATCCTTAGTTTGGATCCCGTACTGGATGCAGCTACTTTTATGGAAGCCGATGAAGAAGAAGTCAAAGAATTGTTTACTCAGGAATTCAAAGAATATTACTCCCGCAAGTCTGAACAGATATTGCAGATTCTCTTCCCGGTGATTAAAAGAGTACATGACAATGAAGGCCACCGATACAAAAGGATTGCAATACCTTATACTGATGGACGGCAGAATCCTTTACCGATTTCAGCAGACCTGAAAGAGGCAGTTGAATCCAAGGGAAAAAGTATTATGCGGGATATTGAGAAAGCGGTTACCCTGGCATTACTTGATGAAGCCTGGAAAGAACATCTCAGGAGTATGGATGAACTGAAAGATTCGGTACAGTCTGCTTCGTTTGAACAGAAAGACCCTTTAGTCATTTACAAGATGGAAGCCTTTAATTTGTTCGAACAACTCATTTACAAGATCAATTATGAGGTCTCCTCATATTTGATAGGAGGAAAATTGATGATTGATATGGGCCAGGGATTGCAGGAGGCCAGAGAACAGAAAACAGATCTGACCAAAGTCAAAACAAGCCGGGAGGAGCAGGCCATGAGAAGCGCGGCTGAAGGAGTGAGTAGCAGCCCTCAAAAAGCAGAAACTTTCGTCAGAATGGAAAGGAAAATTGGCAGGAATGAACCTTGCCCTTGTGGAAGTGGAAAGAAATACAAATATTGCCATGGAAAATAAGAAAAAAATCAATGATTGCTTTTGGTTTCAATTTTCTATATTGAACCTGGGAAGTTTGCTCACTAATCGTAAAATATAGTTTAAATAATCAGACAAATTGTTATGGCGATTCCGGGCATAATCCAACAATTAGGGGATAAGTTTTTCAAAAACAAGAGACTAAAAGAATTAGAATCGTTTGCCTCTAAGGGTGGATTTGCTTTCAGGAACAGAATGGCTGTACATCAATTTCCGCAGGATATAAAATCTATGGGATGGTGGAATTCTTCAACAGGTAAAGAAGTCCGGGGATATTTGTTTAAAGAGTTGATTGCTGAACAATTGTATGTACATATAATAGATGTGCCCGGAAAAGGGAATCGAAATACTACGGTATTTATATATGAATGTAGACGGTTTGATTTTCCATCCTTCAAGGTAGAACCCAGAAGTTCTTTAAGCCGTATGGGTCATGTTTTTTCTTCAGGAGATTGGTCAAAAGTACATTCCGGATTTGATAAACGTTTTATTGTCAGTTCTGAAAATATCAATCGAATGCGCATCATTCTGATTGAGCAATTCGGTGATACTATGATGGAATTAGAAGATTTTAGTGTAGAAGGTCGGGGTATTTATCTGGCATTGTACAGGCATAGGAGGAGAACAGAAATCGATGCTTTTCTGTCAGTGTTTAACAAGGGTTTGAAATTAGTAGATATCGTTTTATACTGAGTCGATATTTTGTTCCAGATTTTTTCTCTTTAATATAGTAATAATGTATCAATTCCTTTAGTTAATAAAGCAAATTAAGTACATTGCTTCGTATTGTGTTTCATGCAATGTCATCCCGAAAATAACCATTAAAACATGAACAATCACAGTCTTGCCCACTATATTGACCATACTGTATTGCAACCAAGAACCACCCTTCAGGATATACAAAGGCTTTGTGCGGATGCTATGGAATATGGATTTTTTGGAGTGTGTATTCCTCCCTATTATATTGATCCCGCAAAGCGTATGTTGTCTTCTTCAAAAGTTAAAGTCATTTCTGTAGCCGGTTTTCCATTTGGCTTTGGTAAGACCAATACAAAGGTTGATGAATTGATGAAAGTAGCCGATGCAGGTGCAGATGAAATCGATGTAGTGGTGAATGTCAATGCGATAAAGAATGCTGATTACGAATATATCAGAAACGAAATCAATAGCCTGGTAACCGCCTCGGGCATTAAGAGTGTCGTTTTGAAAATTATATTGGAAACCTGCTACTTAACAGTCAATGAAATTGAGATATTGAGCAATATTTGTATGGAAGAAGAGGTTCATTTTTTAAAGACATCAACCGGATTCGGAACTCGAGGGGCAAGTATAGAGGATATCATGATAATGAAAAACGTTGTGGGAGACAAAGTGAAGATTAAAGCTTCCGGTGGGATTAAAACCAGAGATCAGGTATTACAATTTATAGAAGCCGGAGCCAGTCGGATTGGAACCTCTTCGTCTATAAAAATATTGCAGGAATCATAATTTGTTTTTGATTTATTAGATTGTGCATTCCACTTCAAAAGATCGTAAATTTGTTTTAATAAAAAGATAAATGGGAAATGGGTAGATCAATGATTGTATGGATGATTATTTTAGTATGTACAGAGTTTATATCTACAAACGTACATGGCCAGACAATAAAAGTTTATGAAGAAGAGTCAGTGAGCAGAATGATGCAGCAATACATTGCTGCCAACAGAATGAAAGAGTCCATTCGTGGATGGCGAATTCAGATTATAACTACCAACAACCGAAGAAATATGGAGGCGGCAAGAGCACGCTTCATGAGTTTATACCCGGATATACCGGTCAACTGGGAGCATGAAAGTCCTTATTACAAAGTAAAGGCTGGAGCTTATGAGGACAAGATTAGCTTACAGAGTTTTTTACAAGAGTTAAAGAAAGAATTTCCAACGGCCATTCCAGTAATGGATAATATAAAAATTGCAGAACTTGTTTATTGAGGTAGCCTATGAGTCAGATTGCTTCATCTGGAAGGAATAAGGGAATAGATTGGCTCACGCTGTCCCTTTATCTGAGTCTTTTGGTTACAGGCTGGCTCATGTTGTATTCTGTTGAGTTTCATCCTGATCATCCTTATGCCTTTCTTGATTTTTCGACTCAAATAGGAAAGCAAACCATTTGGTTGGGAGGGGCCATTATACTTTTTATTATTTGTTTGACCATAGATTGGAAGTTTTGGAACACTTTTGCATATCCCATATATGTTTTGAGTTTACTTTCTTTAGTAGCCGTCCTGATCTTTGGCTCAGAAATTAAAGGTGCAAAAGCATGGTTTAGTTTTTCAGGTTTTTCCATTCAGCCTTCGGAATTTACAAAGTTTGCAACGGCTATAGCCCTATCCAGTTATATCAGTTACTACAAAAGCAATGTAGGTTCGCTGCGTACTTTGGCGACCAGCATGACAATTATTGGAATACCGGTCATACTCATCATGATGCAACCCGATGCTGGTTCTGCAATAACTTTTACTTCATTTTTCTTACTGTTGTACAGGCGGGGACTATCTCCAATATTTTATATACTTGGTTTTAGCTTTATAGCCATATTTGTGATGTCTCTGATCATTGGACCTGTTGAGGTGAGTATTTTAGTATTGCTTGTTGCATTTGTGATTTTACTTTTTAATAGTCCTATGCCGATGCGACATCAATTGATTACACTGTTCGGCGTATCATTGGTTTTATTTATTGTCCTCCACATCAATCCCTATTATTCTTTGCTCATAGCGGGTATAGTGATGTTCTTTTTTCTTTTTTCCCAATTCAGAAGAAGAAATTTTAAGCTACTCATCCTGGTTTCAGTGGCAACGGTTTTAGCTGTAGGTTTTGGATTTGGTTCAAATTATGCCTTTGAAAACATTCTTCAACCTCACCAGCAAGATCGTATCAATGTATGGTTGAGGCCAGAATTATGTGACCCCAGAGGCTCTTTATATAATATTATCCAATCCAAGATGGCTATTGGATCGGGTGGATTTCAGGGTAAAGGGTTTTTGGATGGTACAATGACTAAACTTAATTATGTGCCGGAGCAAACCACAGATTTTATATTTAGTACGGTGGGTGAAGAGCAGGGTTTTATTGGGAGTTTAGGAATTATAGTCATTTTTGTGGTTTTAATGATACGAATCACAGTGATCGCCGAAAGAGCAAAATCACCATTTATACAGAATTATGCCTATTGTGTTGCCGGAATTATTTTTATTCACTTTTTTATTAATATTGCCATGACAATGGGACTTATGCCGGTGATAGGTATCCCTCTTCCTATGTTGAGTAAAGGGGGATCCTCGCTTTTAGGGTTTACCTTCTTGATAGCTACTTTATTGAAAATGGATTTAAGCCGCTGATGAAATTTACCATTTTTCAGACAGACAAGGCGAGTAAGGCAAGAGCAGGCAGATTGGAAACTGCTCACGGTTCCATCGATACTCCTGTGTTTATGCCTGTGGGAACACAAGCTACAGTAAAGGGTGTGCATCAATCTGAATTAAAAGAAATCATAAATGCTCAGATTATATTAAGCAATACTTATCATTTGTATCTCCGTCCCGGCGTACATGTGATAGAAAAAGCGGGAGGATTACATCAATTTATGAATTGGAACAGGCCTATACTGACGGATAGTGGGGGCTATCAGGTTTATTCGCTTAGTGGAATGCGAAAAATTAGTGAAAGTGGTGTGGTTTTCAGGTCCCATATAGATGGTTCAAAACATATATTTACACCTGAAAACATTATGGATATACAGCGTAGCATGGGTGCGGATATTATGATGGCATTTGATGAATGCACCCCTTATCCCTGTGAGCTCAACTATGCAAGAAAATCCATGGAATTAACCCACAATTGGTTACTGCGTTGTATAGAGGATGACAGGAAAAATGAACCTCTATACGGTTTTGAACAAATTTTTGCACCTATTGTCCAGGGGAGTACTTATCCTGAATTGAGAAAGGAATCAGCATACTTTGTGGCCCAACGAGGCTGTGATATCAACGCTATTGGAGGGCTTTCAGTGGGTGAGCCTCATGATGCAATGTACTCAATGACTGACATTGTTACCGAAATCCTGCCCAAGGATAAACCCCGATATCTTATGGGAGTAGGGTTGCCTGAAAATATTCTGGAGAGTATAGCATTGGGTATAGACATGTTTGATTGTGTTTTACCTTCAAGGAATGCACGACATGGACTCCTTTATACCTGGAATGGAATTATTAATATTAAGAACGCGAAATGGAAGGAGGATTATTCCCCACTTACGGACTCCAGTACTTCACCTGCCAGTCTTCAATTTTCAAAGGCATATATCAGACATCTTTTTCATGTGAAGGAAATGTTGGGATACCAGATTGCAACTTTACAAAATCTATCATTTTTTCTGGATTTGGTGCGTGAAGCCAGAGCACAGATTATGAAGGGAGACTTTCGTAAATGGAAGGAAGAGATCATTCCGGTCATCTCCAACCGTCTCTGACCTGATTTATTTTGCAGCTTTTTCAGGTTCTATGCGTTAAATTTATTAAAATCATTAATAAGCAAGTGATTAAAAAAATAGATTTATATATCATCCGCAAATTTTTAGGCACATTTTTTTTTACAATATTATTGAGTACCACTATTGCCATAACCATTGATTTTTTTGAAAAAATCGATAATTTCCTTAATGCAGAAGTTAGTGCCTGGGTAATATTTACGCAATATATTCTCACTTTTATTCCTTGGATTAATGGCTTGTTATGGCCTCTGTTCACATTTATAGCGGTTATTTTTTTTACTTCACGTATGGCAAAAGATTCAGAGATAATACCCATTTTAAGTGCAGGGGTAAGCTATTACAGGCTATTGGTGCCCTATTTTGTTGCTGGTGGATTTTTGGCTGTTTTACTTTATTTGGGCAATCATTATCTGATCCCTTACAGCAATAAAGTGAAGACAGAGTTTGAAAATGAAGTTTTTAAAAAAGGATATAAACAAACGATAGACCATGTGAACATTCATTTTTATATCAATCCGTCAGAAAAAATTTATGTGCGTAACTTTCGGACATCTGATTCACTGGCCCAGCACTTTCGGCTTGAAACTTTTGATGAGGAAGGCCGATTGGTTAAAGTAATGAAAACCGACCGGTTAAAATATAATACACCTACCGGCACCTGGATATTCAAAGGCTATGAATGGAGACAAATTGAAGGGATGAGAGAAAGATTGGGAAGATTCCCAGATCAGGATCTGGACACTATACTTCCTTTTGGTCCAGATGATTTTGTGAGATATACCAAACAAAGGGAAATGTTGAGTACTCCCGATTTGCTTCAGTTTATCAATTTAGAACGCAATCGGGGGATTAATGCAGCCCAAACATATCTGGTTGAATATCACCGCAGGACGTCACATCCGGTTACACTGATCATTTTGACCATATTAGGAGCATCCATAGCCAGTAAGAAAGTGAGAGGAGGAATGGGTTTGCATATTGCTATGGGCGTATTACTTGGTGCATTGTTAGAGGTTTTAAGTAAGTTTTCTATGACATTTTCCAGCAATCTGGGCATGTCTGCCTTTTTGGGTGTATGGTTTCCCAATATTATTTTTGCTATCATTACAGGGTATTTAGTAAGTAAAGCTCAAAAGTAAAGAGGTTTGATCCGGTACTCCTTCCGTCAAGATGCCAATTTTACCGTGTGAGATGAAGTGTCAATCAATTTTTGATTTTCATCGCATGAGTGATTTACTCTGAGAGAAAATCATTATTTTTGAATACTCTTGAGAAATAAGTCATCTTGCTGGGTAGAATTTATTACTTGTAATTTTACAAAAAATGATATGATGGACAGAAGAAGTATGTTGAAATGGACAGGATTGATGGGGGGTGCCACATTAATGAACGGAGTGCAGTATCTGGAAACCTGGGAAAGAAAGCTGAATGGTTTCAAAACAGAGAAGGGTGAAAAAGTAGTTAAACTTGATTCAAATGAAAACCCATTTGGTCCTTCAAAGTCGATGAGGGAGGCTATGATGATGGGGATGGATGAGGGATATTTATATCCCTGGAAGAGAGTGAGTGAACTGGCAGGGAGGATTGCAGAATCGGTAGGAGTTCCAAGAGATCATATTTTAGTAACTGCGGGATCCAGAGAAGGATTAAGTGCTGCTGGAGTTACGTATGCATCCAATGGAAGAGAGGTTATTACATGTTCTCCAACATTTGACGCTTTGATGACCTATGCAGCCCGGTTCGGAGGCTATATTAATTCTGTGCCCCTGGACAAAACTCATGGCTTTGATCTTGATACCATGGAAAGGCGAATATCAAGCCATACCGGTTTGGTATTTGTTTGTAATCCTAATAACCCAACAGGTTCCATACTTCGGGGTGAAGATTTAAAATCATTCTGTACGGAAGTTTCCAAACGGACCATAGTTTTTGTAGATGAAGTGTATTATGATTATATTGATGAGCGGAATTATCCGACCATGATCGATCTGGTGAAGGAAGGTAAAAATGTCATCGTCGCCAGGACATTTTCAAAAATTTATGGCCTGGCAGGGATAAGAGTAGGATTTTTGGTAGCCAGACCAGAAATTGTAGCAAGATTAAGAGCAAATCAAATGGCAAGCAGCAATATAATGGGGGTAATGGCTGCTCAGGCAGCACTTCAGGATAAAGAGTTTTACAAAGAGAGTTTGCAGCGAAACCTTGATGCCAGGCAGTTTCTTTATTCATTTTTTGATGGTATGGGAATGGAATATCTTACATCCCACACTAATTTTGTTTATTTTAAATCAGGAAGAAATATAGAAAAACTGATCGGGCAAATGGCTGAGTACAATGTTATTATTGGAAGACCTTTTCCACCCATGATGGAATGGTGCCGGATCAGTACGGGAACCATGGAAGATATGTATACTTTTGGTGACGCTTTACGAAAAGTGATGGCTTAGATTGCCACTGAGACTTTATCGTTTTCTGAAAATTTTCGAAATCGTTTTACCAATTTCATCTAGTTTTTCGAGAGGCTCTAATATTGCTGCACTTTTCATGTCTATCTGGGAGTCTCCTCTAATACCACCCTGCATAGGGTATATCAGAATATAGCTGCTATCTTTAAAATAGTCATTCAGGTAATAAGGGATTTTTTTCATATTCGATTGATAGGATGCATAATCCTTGCGGCTTAATACTATGATGATATTGTCATCTTTGCCAAACTCCCTTGAAAGAATTAAGAAATCTTCCCAGTTAAGAAATATATTGAACTCACAATTGATAGGATGTTTTTTATTGATATCTTCCAGGATCTTTATTGTTTCAGGAGTGCAGTAAAACATTAGTTTTACCCCTGTGTTTCGAGCAAGATTCCACATTTTAATTACCCAAAATGGAAATCCCAATTCCTTCTCAGCCTTTGCAGGAACAATGACCAGATGCCTTTTAATGGTATTCAAAGGCTGAGAAGGTTTGTAAATCAAAGTGGTTGTATTGTTTTTCATGAGAATACCTTCAGTGAGATGCCCCATGAAGTTATCAGATATACCTTTCTCAACATTTAAACCCAATATGATGTCTGTGATTTTATGTTCTTTTACAACACTGGTAATTCCATTGACAAGATTGATGTCGTAACGGAGAAGTTCATGGATCCGGCTATCTGTGGCAGCAGCCGTAACTGCAGCTTTATCCAACAATTTTCTGGCTTTTTTTTCTGAACCATTATCTGTTTGGCTATTGTCTATGATATTTAATGCATAGAGTCCGCTTTTATTCCTTTTTGACTTAATGGTGGTACTCAGATTGACCAATTCTTCAGCTTCCAAAATATCATTGATTGGAATTAAAATACGTTCATTGATGGAAGTTTCTTCCTTATCTTCTTCCGATGCTTCTGTGAGTGCTATATTTTGGGCACCTCGCTGGGTTACAAATGAAGCAATGGTACAAGTCACCAATATCATTAAAATAGTACCATTCAGGATGCTGTCACTCAGTAGTCTGATGGGTGTACCATCTATATTTTCCCCTAAAATTATATTATAACCCACCAATACAGCTGCCAGGGTAGCTGCAGCTTGCGCATTGCTTAATCCAAAGATCAGACTTCTTTCATCTTTTGTATAGCCAAAGGTTTTTTGGGTGAGCCAGGCAGCCGAAAATTTTGAAACGGTGGCAATTACAGACATAGCTATAGCAACCTTAATGGTTTCGATGTCTTTAAAAAAGGCACGGTAATCGATCAACATTCCTACACCAATCAGAAAAAAGGGTATAAAAATGGCATTGCCAACAAATTCAATTCGATTCATCAAAGGGGAGGTATGAGGTATCAATCGATTCAATGCCAAACCGGCGAGGAATGCACCGATGATGGCTTCAATACCAGCGATTTCTGCCAGTACTGCTCCCAGAAAAACCATGACTAATACAAAAATATACTGGGAGACATTATCATCGTATTTCTTAAAAAACCTTCGTGCCAGAATAGGAAATCCGATCATGACTACCAAAGCAAAAATGAGAATGGATACAGACAATTTTATCCAAAAATCATTATTGACCTCTCCGGTGGTAATACCTACAATCACAGCCAGAACCAATAATGCCAGCGTATCAGTAATCATAGTGCCACCGACTGTAATGTTTACTGCCCGATTTTTTATTACTCCCAATTTGCTGGCTATAGGGTAGGCAATGAGTGTATGAGAGGCAAACATACTGGCAAGTAAAATGGAAGTATAAATAGGAAAACCCAGAAGATAATAGGAAGTAGAAATGCCAAGACCCATCGGAATAAGAAAAGTGTATAGGCCAAACACTATACTTTTACCGCTATTTTTTTTAAATTCGGCTAGATCAATTTCCAGGCCGGCTAAAAACATTATATATAACAATCCGGCGGTGCCTGAAAGAATAATGCTGCTGTCTCTATCCATAATATGAAAGGCGTTTGGGCCAATCACCGCACCTGCTATTATTAACCCTAAAAGGTGGGGTATTTTAATTTTATTCAATAAAATCGGTGCAAACAGGATAATTACCAGAATAAGGAGAAACTTTAAAACCGGATTGGTCAGGGGAAGTGAAAAATCAATGCCACTCAAATAAAAAGCCATTGGAAAAGTATATAAAGAGCAGATCACTTTCTTAAACGGTAATTAAAATTGAAAACTCTATGATTTAAATATGACAAAAGGATAAGTAACAAAATTAAAAGAAAAATCCCCGTCTAAAGAAACGAGGATTTTAATTGTATTCGGATATTTAATAAAAAGTTTATTTCCAGGGCAGTTGATTGATTTTTTGTCCGATTCTAAATCCAAGTTCAACGCCTGCATCGGCATCCATTTGAAAATGAACGCCAATTGGGATTCTGCTGTAAGCATTTTCAAACGCAAAATCTTTTAGCCTGTTGAATCTTCTGGGCGTTCCGTTAAACTCTGTTCTTCCCTGATGACAACGATCAGTAAATGCATAATTTGTACCTAGTATATCTTCGAGAACTTCAGCTGCGACTGCTCCGAATGTAGCATGTCCTGATGGATATGCCGGAAATGGTGGTGTGAAAAAATTCCCTGATCCATCAGGGCACATAATGGTATTCCATTCCGGTTGACCCATAAATTGTCTGATGTAATCTACAGGTCTCATAATGTTATGGACATATTTTTCATTCCAGCAACGGACTCCGGCATCATTTAGACCCATTCCCACTTTCGCATACATATACACAGCGTCCATCATATCCATTCTTTCCAATGTAATCAATTGGTTCGAAATGGCAATAAATCTTCCTGCCGGAGTAAAAGTAAGGGTAGGGCAGTCATCGCTCCAGAATTCAGCGATCCATTTGTCTTCCTGGCTTCCTCCATCTTTAATGTGATTTACAAGATTCATTACGGTTTGAGATTCCTGATAAAGTATTGAACCAGGGGTGGTCAAAAATTCATGAGGAGGACGTACTACATCGGTCTCATCTGCTACAAATGTAAAAGCTTTTCCCCAATGTGGCAGTAATGCAGGTGTATAGTCAGGATAAGTGGGTTGCCAGTTTTTTAACCCAATGGGTGGGAAATAATTATCATCATGATTTTTCAGGAAGGCCTGATGCCCAATAATATCATTTGTTGACCATGCATAAATTGAATTTGCTACATAACGTCCCCATTCCACAGACCTGAAATAAATCTCTGGACTAATCCGTCCCTGAAACAATTTATGATAGGTATTGATCAACTCCCTTATTTGAAATTGTTCTCTGGATGGAGCTGTTGGAAAGAATTGAATGAAGGCGGTCTCATATGCGGCGTGCAATGCTACTTCCCAATCAATAGTCTCATTTGGGTTGGGAGGAGCAATGGATAAGCCATCAAATACATGGGCTATTGACTTGTACCTTCCTCTATGTCCCGGAACGACAGTTTCATAAGCTATCAATCCTATAAAGCCTGCAGTTCTACCGGAAACAGGTGGTCTGTAGCCTGGGGTATAGCGTTCTAATTCGAGATACAATTCATTCCACTTCAATGGAACGATATATGTATACTCAGAGGGGTTGGGATCCAAAGGAACAAAAGTTTCTCTTTCGCAGGCTATAAAGAAAAACACCATTGATAAGTAAAATAATTTTCTCATAATCTCTCCATATTTTTTTAATAAACTTAAAATCAATAAGTAATAAGTGTAAATGTTGAAATTGTTTAAAACGGCACATTATCTCCACAAATTTATTTAAAATTCAATCTTTTTTTAAATTTTTATTGATTAGAAACTTATTAGAATTTTTATCACAACTATTACAAATCCATAAATAATATCAATTTTATCGAAGATTTGAATGATTCTCCATAATGAAAGTATTGCTTATAGAAGATGAATATAAGGTTGTCCAAACTTTAAGGCAGGGTTTGAATGAACATGGAATTGATGTAGAATACGCACAGGATGGAGAAGAGGGCTTTCAAATTGCACATACTAAATCATTTGATGTCATCATTTCTGATGTCATTATGCCTAAAATGAATGGTATTGATGTCATTAAAAAGTTAAGGATACATGGCAATAAGACCCCTGTATTATTATTAACTGCATTGTCTGATACAGATCATAAAGTCCTGGGATTGGAAGCCGGTGCTGACGATTACCTGGTCAAGCCTTTTGAATTTATAGAATTGTTGGCAAGGATAAGAGCCATCTCACGAAGAGGTCAGACCCATAATACGCTATCAGCCAATGTGGTATTACATGGCCTGGAATTGAATCTGGATACAAAAATAGTGAAGAGAGATGGCAAAACCATAGCACTCACCTCAAAAGAATATCAACTATTGGAGTATTTGATGAAAAACAAGGGTCGACCCATTACGAAAATAGAACTTGCCGAACATGTTTGGAATATTGATTTTGACACAAATACCAATATTATTGAAGTGTATATCAATTATCTGAGAAATAAAGTAGATAAGCCTTACGATAAAAAACTGATACACACCATTTTTGGTATAGGATATATTTTAAAGGAAGAATAATTTGTATAAATGCAAATCAGAAATAGGATAACACTCCAGGTTTTTAGTGTATCAGCAGGTATCATGCTTCTGGCTTTGTTATTCATTTACCAGCAATTCAGAATTCATCTGGAAAGAGATTTTTATGAGAATATGAAATCAAAATCAATGATGGTTGCTGAAATGGTAATAGGTAAAGTGGATCAGTTTGCCCGGATAGAAATCCCTGAAGCATATCAGGATGCAGAATCTGATCTATACCGTGAGAGCATTACCATTTTTGATATTAAAGGGAATCTGATTTTTAGTCTGAATCATATGGTTCCAAATGTACCTTCTCATGTGGTGACAGAAATATTGCAATCAGGAGAAAGCAAGTTTATGAACCGCCAACATAAAGCCTATGGAAAATTGTACACCAATAGCCATGGCGTTTCTTTTATAGTCATATCAGAAGCTGCTTTTTCTGCCATACACCTGGAAAGTCTTTCCAGAATATTAATTGGAATTTTCTTTATTTCCATTACTGCCATTGCTTTGGGCTCCTGGATATTAGCCTATCAGGCCCTGGCTCCTGTCAACAGGATCATGAATCAAGTTGATTCCATTTTACCTAATGATCTGAGCAAGAGACTGGAAGTTTCCAATCAAAAAGATGAATTGTCCAGATTGGTAATCACTTTCAATCAATTACTCGAACGCATACATCAGACTTTCAATACGCAAAAGCTATTCCTATCCAATGTTTCGCATGAACTCAGAAATCCTTTGAATGTCATCATTTCACAGATTGAAATCGCTTTAGTAAAAGAAAGAACTGACAAAGAATATATCCAAACCTTACAATCTATCCATTATGATGCTAAGGAATTGAATGAAGCATTTACAAAATTGATGCAATTAGCCAATTTATCTGCCGATGGCAGACCACCATTGCTAAAACCTAATAGAATAGATGAAGTAATCTGGGGAGCCAAAGATCAAATTCAAAAAATGAATCCCAATTTTAAAATAACTATGGAATTCTACGATTTGCCGGAGAATGAGGAAGACTTGTTTATAAAATGTGATGATTTTCTTTTCAGAATGGCTTTGATCAATCTAGTAGATAATGCATGTAAATTCAGCAATGATCATAAAGCCAATATTTGCTTGCGATACAATGGCAAAGAGTCAATGCTAATAAATATAGAAGACAATGGGCCAGGAATTCCGGAAGAAGAAATGTCGTTGATATTTAATCCTTTCTTCAGAGGAGCTAATGCACATCACATTAAAGGTTCTGGCATTGGTCTTGCCCTTGTGGACATTATTTTAAGATTGCATCAATATGGATTGCATTTTGACCATGCACCTTCCGGAGGAACAGTAGTTTCAATTCGTATACCTAAAAGTCTGCAAAAAGTTATGTAATGAAGAATCTAAACTGGAAAGGAAATTTTGTGGGATTGTTGATGGCTATTCTATTTTTGTGGATATCTGTTTATATCATTTCAAGAGAATATAGATCTTCTGCCAACAGCATGTTATACGATGCTAGTGAGAATCTGAATTCCATACTTACACAATGGTATGATCTTGTTATTGATCTCGAAACGGTAACTGAAGGTTACAGGTTTCCGGTAGTTTCTCGCGCCTATGCCTACATAGGCCTTGCTGGGTATGAATCGGTTTTGCCTGTTTTTACCGGTCAATTTCATTCTTTAACTGCAAATAATCAATTTACAATTCCATCCATTGACCATCCTGATGACCTTCATCCCGGATTGGTTTTGAATGCTTGTTATGCAAGAATTACAAGTCACTTTTTCGAAACTGTTAATACAACGATGAAAACCAGGATTCAGGAACTCGAAAATCGTTGGGAGAAAAAATTCAGTAAGGATACTGAAAGCCAGACTATTAATACTTCAATAGAATTTGGCAGAGCCGTTGCAGAATCGATCTATTCCTGGTCAAAAAAAGATAGTTTGGGACATCAATCCTATTTGCACAACTATGATCGCAATCATCAAATTATACAATCAGAAGGTCAATGGCAACCCGCTTCGTACAACCCTATGCCACCCATGTTGCCCTATTGGGGCAAAGTACGTCCCATAGTCATTGATGTGGATTCATTTATAGCCCGGCCTTTACCTCCTTATTCTAGTGCTGCCAACTCAATATATTATCAACAAGCTATGGAGATTTATGCATTACATTCACCATTATCTTACGAAAATAGGATTATTGGTTTATACTGGAATGATGATTACCGTGGATTGACTTTTGGCCACCCCAGCCATTGGATATCTATTGCTCTTCAGGTTCTTAATAAGGAAAAGCCATACTACACACAAAGCCTCGAGTTAATGCTAAAATTGGGGATTTCAATGTTTGATGCATCTATAGCTTGCTGGAATTCCAAATATATATATAATCTCGAAAGACCGGAACAATTTATCAACAATCATATATCTGCCATGTGGCGTCCGCTTGAACCTTCCCCTTCTCATCCGGGCTACCCTTCGGGGCATTCCTCTTTTGGAGCTGCTGCAGCATATACTTTAACTGCTTTTTTTGGTCCGGAATATAAGATGGTAGATAACAGTCATAAGAGGAATGAACTATTTAAGTTTAAGCCCAGGAAATTCAATTCTTTCAAAGAAATGTCATTGGAAAACTCCTTGTCAAGGGTATTATTAGGGGTGCATTTCAGGATGGATTGTGAAGAGGGGAGGCGTTTGGGTAAAAGTATTGCCAGAAAAGTCAACTCTATATCTATTCATAAACTGGATACCCAACTTTCTTATGAGAATTGAGTCTTTCAAGTTTTTTTATCCATAGGAAAATCATTAAAGGTATAGGAATTGGTTTGATATTTCTGGTTGTGATGGTAACCTGTGTAAAAGGATTCCAGACCCTATAGCAACTTAAACATTTTTTTAAATGCTTGCCAATGTAAACCGGGCAGTAAATACAATGTAAAGATGTGGCATGTTATCAAACCTTAAAAAATAGAGTCTACTTCAATTCAATGAACAGATCACTTGTGTTTACATAAAATGTTACAGAACCATCACCAGCCATTTCAACATTATATTTTCCTGAATTCACAATTTCACCCCCTTCCATTACCAAAGATCCATTGATGGAAAGAGTATTGTAATAAATCAATTCCCTTGATCCTAAAGAGGTTTTAATTAGAGTTTGTTTATCCGTCTTCAAATGATAAAAAGCTTCCATGTCGTCCCAGTGATAATTAATTTGAAGGGTTTGATCCTTCACCGGCATGACAAAATCCAGATGGTGGAAAAACCGAAGATTGGGTTTCCATTCGATCTCTTCAAATCCGGGAGACAAAGGTCTGATGCCGGCAATATATTCTCCGGCAATGGTGATAGGCCATCCCGATACACCATGGTTATAACTTTTCTTTCCATACAGACCACTCCCTGCTTGCCAGCCTTCCCATAATGTACTCATTGGCGAGTCGATCATTTCGCTATAACGCTCCATCATTCTTTCCAGACCAGCTTCCACATCTCCCATTTTAAAAAATGCTTCCACTACATATTTTTCCATATAAGGTCCGGCTTTTCGGGTTTGAAATAGTTTGGTTTTCAATTCTTCCCATCGTCCGCTTTCAGCAAAACCCAACACTACTGCCAATCCATTGGCTCTGTCGTCTAAATCGTTGATAGGATAGTTTGATGAAGCGAAATGGTCTTCTCTCCAAAATTCATTCTGGACAAGGTCTTTTAATCGGTTGGCTTGATTTAACCACTTTTCTGCTTCGCTTTTTTTACCCAAAATATCTGCCATTTTGCTTGTTGACGTTAACGCCTGATAAAACCACAACTGATCCAGCAACTGTACATCTATTCCATTACCCCAGTCATACCACGCCCAATCATCGGGTCGATGTTCAATCAGCCCATCCTCACTGGTTTGCCACAGTTCAATATATTTTTTTATATAAGGATATACATAGCCCAGGGTAGCTCTGTCATTGGTATATTCAAAATATCTCCAAAATCCAAACTCTCCGATCGAGGCAAGCATTTGAGCAGGCTGTTCTTTGTCCCAGTTTCCGGCGGGTATGGGAGAGAAAAGTATACCGTCATCCTTTCGCCACTCTATAAGATTGCTCATACCTTTGATAATGGATTTTACGCCATTTTGATCCAAAGTGTAGAGTATATTGCTTAAAATAATCACAACATCTCCCCACCATTGTGCCCGGTCTTTGTCAGGATTTTGGATGGCATCGCGGAGGTTAAGATTTAATGTGTTGGTCGCTTTTTCCCAGAGTTGGTTGAGCCGGGTATTATCAGAAACAAATTTGCCTATGAGATCAGTATTGAATCGGGTTTCCCGGTATAAGATTCGATGGATTTCTGTGCCTTTTGGGAAGTAATAAATCATTTCATGACCATTCAGATAACCCAACGATTCATACGCTTGCCTGCCTTCTTTAGTAATGTATTGAGCACTCAATTCAGGCTCACTGCCTCCAAAGTAATTATCGGTACGAATATCAATTATTTCACCTGATTGGGCGGTAGTGATATCAAAATAAGGTGATATCGAAATATTTTTAGGGAGTTTTCCTTTGACCATGATCATCGAATCAGATTCATTGATTTGTATCTCTTCATATTCTTTTAACCCATAATCCTTCCATAGCGGGAATGGTCTTTCCCAAAGCTTCCCCCATGGTTTTACCGGTGGTTTGCCATACATCATGGCCTGTACCCAATGCATTTCCTGTAATCTCGCATCATAGGCCACATTAAATTCTGGTAGCCTGTAGTTGGGACTTTTTTCCATTGTTGTGTAATAGGCAGGATGTCTGCTTACTAACCAGGTGCTATCTGAAAACAAGTGGTCTTTCTTTTGCCTTGCCTCAAAAATAATCCCTGCATGACCGCTGTTTTTATGTGAGTACCCCTCTCTTCCCCAAAACCAAAGCAATACTTCAACTGTATTGTCCCCGGTTTTGAGGTAGGGACCAATGTCTACTCTATCATAATATCCATCATTAGGTGTAGGCCCACGTTTCAGGTTCCCTTCATAAACAACCAATGAGTCGTTGATGTACAACCAGTATTTACTGTCAGCCGAAATTCGCGCCATCAAAGGGTCAGTTCCCTTTCTGGAAATATTCCAACTTTTTTTAAAAACGAACCACGAATTTTCAGATTTAAAGTCATCAGGATGTGAAATCCATATAGCTTCCCAATCTGATTCTCCTGATTCAGGCATGCATGATTTAAATGTCACTATTGAAAAAATGATCAAAGTGAAATATGTATAATAAATCAAGGAATTGTCCAATTTCATAAATTCGTTTTTCGAATGGGTTTTACTTCTTAAAGTATTCATAAATAACATTACTACTTAGTAATTACCTCTTATGAGAAATTGTGATCAGGACTTAATTTTTTCTGCTTTTTATTTAAATTTAGTTTGTAAAGAAAATTTATTGACATCGGTATTGATAATAAAATCTTAGTCTTTTGTAAATAATTTGAGGATTGTTTTTACAAGAAGATATTGCTCTACATAAATTTTTGAGTCATATATCTTTTTCTACCTGGCATTTACTATAATGATCCACTGCTTGAGAGCTCCTTGTGCCCCAATAACCAAAGTTTGTTCAATATCTGCAGTTTTTGAAGGGCCCCCAATAAATACACCATAGCTGAATTCCATGCCTTCAATCCTTTCATATGCATCATGCATATTGTCAACCAAGCTATATGCATCCACAATTACAATCACATTTTTGTGAATGAATGGTTTTTTTCTGTCTTCCAATGTATGCGCTTTGTACCAAAAGGCCCCATTTTCGCATATCCCAAAGACCGCTTCCAAAACAACAAACTCTTCCTCTATCTTATTCAGTTTGGTAACCGGAATTTCATTCTTTGTGTTGTCAGGATTTTTCTTCTGTACTTCGTTTATGCCGGCACTAAGTATAATTTCTTGAATGATTGCATCAACATTAACTTTTTCTTTGGTGAAAATGATCGTGGAACCGGCAGTTTGAGCCTTTACGGCAAACTTTTCCCATTCCGGAAGTAGTTTTGTCTTTTCAGTCGATTTTGAGTTCTGGGGAGAATATTCAGGTTTGTTTTTACGGATATTTTCCAGAATGTGTTCTTTGGAAGTCTTCATCACATTCTGTTTTGTTTATACCAATCTGAAAAAGAACCATTAGGAGCAACTGGCATTTCCCTGTGTTTTATCCAACGATTCCAACGATTATTGAGCAAAAAACGAGGCAGATTTCTTAACAGATATTGACACCAGTACAAAAAAATTTGGAATCTTGAAGGATGTCTCATGATCCATCCGGCAAAATTCATTTGCCATTTTTTGCTCTTAGAAACCAAACCATTTTGGACAATCATTTGCCGCCATTTGTATAGTTGGTGATGGATATCAATTTTCACCGGACAAACGTCAGAGCATGAACCGCATAATGTAGATGCAAATGGCAGATCAGCATATTTTTCCAAATCCTTTCCTGGGGTGAGAATAGAGCCTATTGGGCCCGGTATTGTGCTATGATAACTATAACCACCGCTTCTTCTGTAAACAGGGCATGTATTCAGGCATGCCCCGCACCGGATACATTTTAAAGCGCTTCGAAAATTTTCTTTTCCCAGATGATCTATCCTTCCATTATCGACCATAACAATGTGCATCTCCTGACCCTCAGGCGGTTTTTTAAAATGCGATGTATATATGGTGATGGGTTGTCCGGTAGCGCTTCGGGCAAGCAGACGGATGAATATGCCCAAATCTTGCATTGCAGGTATTATTTTCTCAATTCCCATACAATGAATCACTACTTCGGCAGTATGTACACCGTAATCTGCATTACCTTCATTGGTACAAACTACAATGACTCCATTCTCAGCGATTGCAAAATTAACTCCAGTAATGGCTGCCCGTGCTTGCAAAAATTTTTCCCTGAGATGTTCTCTTGCGACACCCATCAAATAGACGGGGTCAGCATTTCCTTTCTCCGATTGAAATTGATAGTGAAACAGATCAGAGACTTCCTCCTTTTTCAAATGTATGGCAGGCGCTACAATATGACTTGGCTGTTCATTTCTCAATTGTATGATCCTTTCACCCAGGTCCGTATCTATTACCTCTATGCTTTTGGATTCTAAATAGGGATTCAATTCACATTCTTCAGTCAGCATGGATTTACTTTTTACCACTTTGTCTATTTGTTTTTTCAAAAGAATACCGGCGATGATTTCATTGTGTTCACGTGCATTTCGGGCCCAATGGACATGAGCGCCATTTTGTATGGCCTCTTTTTCAAACCTGATAAGCAATTGATCCCATTTTGCTAAAACTCTGTCTTTGATGTCAGAGGCCAACTCACGCAAATCCTCCCATTCCGGTAGTTCAACTGATGCGTCATCTCTCTTTTTACGAATAAACCAAAGGGTCTGATCGTGCCAGATGGCTTTGTTATCATTTTCAATGAATTTTACTGAAGCTTCAGGGTGACGGATATATTCAGTTTTCATGGGAAGAGATTAATATTTCAACAAAATGCCTTGTTTGGATGGGCAATTTATTTCTTCGGATGATCCCCTCCAGATGCATCATGCAACTTACATCACCTGAACATATGATCTCGGCTCCACTTTGAATAAAATCATGGATTCTATCCATCCCCATCATGGATGAAATTTCAGGTTCAGTAATACTATATGTGCCCCCAAATCCACAACATTCATCCGGCCTTTCTCCTGAAAAAATTTCAATGCCTGGAATCAATGATAGTAGCTGACCCATGGTATCCCTATTTTTTACATGAATCTCTGAACTTTGGGCTAACTGTAATCCACGGAGTCCATGGCAACCATAGTGTATACCGATTTTTTTGATTAAATTCTGATTGGGAACAGTATCCACTCTTAATAT
Source organism: Saprospiraceae bacterium (assembly GCA_035327565.1). Taxonomy (GTDB): domain Bacteria; phylum Bacteroidota; class Bacteroidia; order Chitinophagales; family Saprospiraceae; genus JABDLO01. The sequence goes on along the minus strand of DAOLDB010000017.1, from coordinate 41,584 downwards.
ATCTATAAGAAACTCACTCAGTTCCATGATTTTATGGGAAAGAGCAAGTGTCTGACCCTTAGTATCCAATATATCGTAGTGATGTTTTACATGATAAACACAACTTCCCGAAGGCGCCACAATCCAATCATAAGAATGAAAGCACTCTATAAAATGAAGATAAGTGGATTGAGCCAACGTTTCAAATCCTTTGCTTGCCAAAGGTTGGCCACAACACGTTTGCTTTAATGGGTATTCCACATTACAACCGTAATACTCCAACAATTTCAGAGTAGCTATACCTATATGCGGATAGAACAAATTGATATAACAAGGAATGAATAATCCAATATTCATTGAGTGTTTTTAACGAATGTAGCCTTTTATTTTAAAATGATGAAATAGTCAGACTAAGAGTATATAGAGTAAAACATAGTTTCAGAAACTTCCGAATGGAAAATCATTCTAAATAACATAAGGGTATGCATTACATTTTCCCTTTCCTGTTCAATACCCTCTCAACTCTTGCAATAATATCTTTTACCCCTAAACCATATTTATTTAATAATTCTTCTGTAGTGCCACTTTCTCCAAAGCTGTCATTCACTGCCACATATTCCATGGGGGCTGGAAGATTTTTTATCAAGGTCTGGGCAATGCTATCTCCCAGTCCGCCATTGCGCTGGTGTTCTTCGGCAGAGACCATACATCCTGTTTTTGAAACGGATCGAAGAATAGTTTCTTCGTCCAAGGGCTTAATGGTGTGTATGTTGATAAGCTCTACACTTATGCCTTTATCTTCGAGAAATTTTGTTGCTTCCATGGCTTGCCATACCATGTGTCCGGTAGCACAAATGGTCACATCGCGGCCTTCATTCATTATGATAGCTTTCCCAATTGTAAAACTGCCTTCGGGCATAAATACCGGCCACCCAGGTCGTCCGAAACGAAGGTAAACCGGCCCATAATGATCGGCAATCGCTATGGTAGCCTCTTTGGTTTGGTTATAGTCGCATGGGTTGATTACGGTGAATCCCGGAAGCATTTTCATTAATCCGATATCTTCCAGAATCTGATGGGTTGCTCCATCTTCGCCCAATGTCAAACCGGCATGGGAAGCACATACTTTCACGTTTTTATGAGAATAAGCGATCGATTGGCGGATCTGATCGTATACCCTGCCCGTAGAAAAATTGGCAAAGGTGCTGGTATATGGAATTTTACCCCCTGTTGCCAAACCGGCAGCAATACCCATCATATTGGCTTCGGCAATTCCAACTTGAAAAAAACGATGTGGATATTCTTCAATAAATCCTTCAATTTTGAGTGAAGCGACCAGATCGGCACACAATACCACAATATTTTCATTTTTTCTACCTATTTCCAAAACTCCGGCGCCAAATCCATCGCGGGTAGCTTTTTTACCTGTTACCTGAAATTCTGACAGCATATTCTTAATTAATTATTATCCTGAAATGTTTGAAGTGATTAATAGTCACCAAGGGTTTCTTCAAGCTGTGAAAGAGCAATTTGAGTTTGTTCATCATTAGGTGCTTTTCCATGCCAATGATGGGTACCTTCCATAAAGTCAACACCTTTACCCATTTCAGTATTCATGATGATAACAATAGGTTTTGCCTTTCCTAATTTGCTTTTTGCTTTATTAAGAGTTGACAATACATCCTCCATGTTATTGCCTTCCATCGTTAAAACTTCCCATCCAAAACTACTCCATTTGGCTTTGATATCTCCCAAAGACATGACTTCAGCGGTCGGTCCGTCAATTTGTTGACCATTTCGATCGACAATAGCAATCAAATTGTCCACTTTATGGTGGGGAGCAAACATGGCGGCTTCCCAGATTTGTCCTTCTTGCAGCTCTCCATCCCCCGTCAATACATATACGGTCTTAGGATCGCGGTTTAGTCGTTTTGACAGTGCCATTCCGATAGCAACAGAAAGACCTTGTCCTAATGATCCACTGGCAATCCTTACACCTGGCAGACCTTCATGTGTTGCAGGATGTCCCTGGAGCCTGCTGTTGATTTTCCGAAAAGAGGCAAGCTCACCAGGGGGAAAATATCCGCTTCTTGCAAGAACTGAGTAAAATACAGGAGAAATATGTCCATTGGAAACAAAAAAAACATCCTCTCCCTGAGCGTTCATATTAAAAGAGGGATCATGATCCATTATATTGAAGTACAAAGCAACAAGTAATTCAGTACATCCTAAAGATCCACCCGGATGTCCACTATTAGCGCTGTGTGTTTGACGAATGATATCACGCCGAACCTGCGATGAAATTTTATATAATTTATTGATATCTGTGTTATTTGTCATACCCTGATAAAAACTTTGGTCAATAGAAGTACAATGATATTAAAAGAAAGGGAAATAAGCAGGATAATTGATCAGTAATAAAAAAGAGGTAACCTATTGTAAACAGATTACCTCTTTTCATGGCTTCTTTATAGATTGAAATATTAGTTTACTCCATCTACTAAAGCTTTTCCGGCTTTAAATTTCACTTGATTTTTTGCTGGAATATGAATGGTTTTACCGGTAGAGGGGTTTCTTCCTTCCCGAGCCGGTTTGTGTGCAACTGAAAAAGTACCAAAGCCAACAAATGAAGCTTTGCCTCCATTTTTAAGAGCACCTTCAATAGACGAGAAAACAGCGTTCACCGCATCTCCTGCCTGACCTTTGGTGATTCCAGCAGCATCAGCTACTGCATTGATTAAATCTCCTTTGTTCATGTCAATAGGTTTTATTCAAAATAAAATTTACGGGTCAAAATTATATTAAGAAAAATATAAATTCAAGTAAAGTGCTTAAAAAAAAGAAAATTACCTCCAAATACAGGGTTTCCACTGATAATAAGGCTCAATTTTTTATTTTTTAATCGTAGGTTTCAAAAAATTTTTGTATCCTGTAACCATTTCAGATTATAACCTTTGATCACATTATGGGTAAACTTTTCTCCTCCGAAATAGATTTATTTGACCAGTTTTTAATTTCCAATCTGTTTATAACTAATCACAAGTCAGTAATATGGAAGATAAATTTTGTTAGCTTATGGGTTAGATGGCGTTTTTTAATAAAAGTTTCATTGCTTTTGTTAACATTCGTTCTAACCACTCCGGGCTGCAGATCGGCATATGGATGCCCTGCAGAAGAAATGTATGAAAAGAACAAAAATAAAACATTGTCTAAAAAAAGAAGCAAATCCAGATTATTCAAATAATTGCATAACCACGCATTAATATTTAGTGTATATTTAAAAGGTAGGTTTCTCATTTGATGTAAACTGATTACTTTTGGCCATTAAAATCAAAAAGTATGGCCAGAGACATCGTGTTTAACCTGATAACCAAAGAATTGGAAAGGCAGCGCAGCGGTATTGAGCTGATTGCTTCCGAGAATTTTACCAGCAGGGCTGTATTGGAAGCTGCGGGAAGTTGTCTGACCAACAAGTATGCTGAAGGATACCCGGGAAAACGATATTATGGTGGCTGTGAAGTAGTGGATGAAATTGAAACCCTTGCCATTGAACGGTTAAAAGAATTATTCGACGCAGAGTTTGCCAATGTTCAACCCCATTCCGGAGCGCAAGCCAATGCAGCCGTTTTTCTTGCAGTATTAAAACCTGGAGACCCAATTTTGGGATTTGATCTTTCTCATGGAGGTCATCTGAGTCATGGATCTCCGGTCAATTATTCCGGGCTGGTGTATACTCCATACTTTTACGGAGTGGAAGAAGAAACCGGTTTGATTAATATGGACAAGGTTCAGGCTTTGGCTCAGAGACACAAACCTAAGCTAATCATTTGTGGAGCTTCTGCCTATTCAAGAGATTGGGATTACAAAAGATTCAGGGAAATTGCTGAAGAAGCTGGTGCACTTTTGTTGGCTGATATAGCCCATCCGGCAGGATTGATTGCAGGAGGTCACCTTAATAATCCCTTACCGTATTGTCATATCATTACTTCCACAACTCACAAAACGCTAAGGGGGCCTCGGGGTGGATTGATTATGGCTGGACGTGATTTTGAAAATCCATGGGGCAGGACAACCAAAAAAGGATCACCCATCATGATGTCTTCTGTTTTGAATAGCGGGGTTTTTCCGGGAATGCAGGGGGGGCCGCTTGAACATATTATTGCAGCAAAAGCCATTGCCTTTGCTGAAGCTATGCAACCCGAGTTCAAAGAATACGGAAGACAGGTCATTTCTAATGCCCAGGCAATGGGTAAGGCTTTTGTCGATATGGGGTATCACGTAATTTCCGGAGGGACATCCAATCATCTGCTTCTGATTGATCTCAGAGCAAAAGGAGATATTACCGGTAAAATGGCTGAAGATGCCTTAATTAAAGCGGATATTACAGTGAATAAAAATATGGTACCATTTGATTCCCGGTCACCATTTGTCACCTCTGGGATCCGACTGGGAACAGCTGCCGTGACTACCAGAGGGTTTAAAGAAAAGGACTGTATACAAACTGCTGAGTGGATCGATTTTATCATTACCCACGCGGATAACGAAGCTGCTGTTAAGTCCACTAAAAGTGATATTAATCAGTATATTAAAAATTTTCCATTATACAAAGGATTGTGAGATGCCTGAAATTATTTTTGTATTAAGAGATAATGCAATTAAGGCAGGTAAACCGAAGAGAAGAAATCATCAGCATCAGATAACACCAGGTATTTTAATACTTTTTTGAAATATCCTAATCCCCCATATTTTAACCCAATGATGGCCTGATCGCCAAGGTTAAAATCAACTCATTATTCATTTTTTTTAATCCCCAGGTGAATCATCGATTAGAGTGCTCATTTCTTAGAAATACATATTGTAAAGATATTTATTATATAAAGAACATATAATGTTATTATAATATATTATTTTTATATTTGATTTGAAATAAGAAAACTGTCGGGAAATGAATAGCATCAGAATCAGTGATTTTGCAGCCAGTCTTTGTATTTTTTTCATTCAACAATTTCTTCATGCTCAGCCTATCCAAAATGGAGGCCCTATACCTGTATCAAATGTCTCGGTAAAGGAAATCACAAGACAGCCCGCCAGTGTTTCGCAGACACCATTTGATTATTTCTTTCACTGGAGTGGTATACAGTCTCTTACATTCAGGGAAGTGGGGGAAGCATCACTCTTTCTTGAAGCGTTTAAAACCGGCCAAACGATGAGGGCATATAATTTTGGATTTACTGTTCCTCAGGGTTCCGAGATTGAAGAGATCATTGTTGGGTTGGATGGACGCTCTGAGGGAAAAGGCTGTGTTAATGAAGTCCTGATTTCATTGACTGGAATGGATGGCAAAGTCATTGGTTTGAATCAGGCCGGAAAGTCTAATAGTAAGAATGAGTGGTCAATGCAAGGCAACAGAAAGTGGTCCTACGGAGGAAAGCTTTCAAAGTGGGGGATTTCAGCTGATGCGGCAATGGTAAATTCTCCTCAATTTGGTGTAGCGATCCAATTGAGCAACAATCTGTCTGAAGAATCTTTTAATGCAATCATCCGTAATCTGAGTATTCGAATAAAATATAGAGAACCTTATCGAATTTGTCCGAATGAAATGGCGTCATTCGTCCAATTACAGCATCATTCCCATGCTTCCTACCATTGGAAAATTCCATCTGGGTATAGGTTGGTTTCTCCCAGTTTGGCCTTAAATGTAATTCACATTCGCAATGTGAATGCAAAACCGGGATCTCACGAAATCTGTATCGATATTACCGGGAAAAATGCACAAGTACAGCAGTTTTGTACCTCTTTCATATTAGATACTTGTACTCCACTTTCCATTGGAGATTTTGTGTGGAATGATAAAAATGCCAATGGAATTCAGGATGCTAACGAAATGGGTATTCCGGGGGTAGGTATCCAATTGTTCAACGAAAAGGGGCAATTATTGAAATCTACCATCAGTGATCTGGATGGAAAATATAGTTTTCAATCGATTGCTCCGGGTAAGTATTTTATTAAAGTGGAACTTCCTGAAGAGTTTTTATTCACTTCGGCTTTAGAACCTCATCCAAATATCAACAGTGTAATAACCGGAGCAATGGGAATGGGTACCAGTGATTTATTTACAGTTGAATATACAAGCAGACCAGATATAGATATAGGGTTAACTTCAAGGTTATCAATTGAGGGATCGGTTTGGGAAGATATAAATGCCAACGGGTTGTGGGAAGAAGGGGAGCCACCTATCCAGGGTATTACCGTACGCTTACTAACACCGGAAGGGCTATTGACCGAAACCGTAACCAATATTCAGGGAGGATATGTATTTGATCACTTAAAGAGTCATACATATGCTGTGGAGTTTGTTCTTCCCGATGGATTTTATCCGACTGTTTTCATGGCAGATCAGCCTGAAGTTGCCAGTTTAGTACAATCGAATTTCAGGACGAAATGGTATTGTCCGGCAGATGGTCCCTTTCCTGTATTGAATGGTGGTTTTTTTAAGAAAGGAGTAATAGGTGATTTCATTTGGCATGATCTCAACCGTAATGGAATACAGGACGATGGAGAACCTGGGCTTCATGGTGTTGATATATATTTAATTGATGAAACAGGCAGTGAAGTTTTTGATACTCAGTCAGATGAAAACGGATTTTACCAATTTATTGCAGATCCTGGTATCTGGAGTATAAAAGTTGCTATTCCGGATGATTTCGAAGCTACTGTAACCCAGGCCGGGCAAGATAGTTTGATTGATTCTGATGGAATTGAAAACGAATTATTTGTAATGTCTGCCCCAGTCCTCATTTTATCAGGAGAGATGCGTTTTGACATAGATTTTGGCTTTATTTCTAAACTTTCATCCCTCTCCGGTCTGGCTTGGTATGATGAAAATGCCAATGGAATCATTGATGGAGGAGAGCCTGGCAGATTGGGAATCAAAGTAAAATTATTCAATCAAGATGGATCGGCGATAGATTCTGTTTTAACGGATGGAAGTGGGAGTTTTCAGTTTCAATTTTTGCAACCTGGAACATACCAAGTTCAGTTTGATAACCCTGAAAATGACTTTTTTACCCTACCGGATATTGGAGCGGCAATGAACTCGGTAGTGAATGACCAGGGAATCTCTCCGCAAATCCATTTAATGCCAGGCGAGGAAAGTGATGGTTGGAACGCGGGTTATGTAAGACCGGCATCTATATCCGGTTTGGTTTGGCTGGATCGAAATAGAAATGGTTTGTTTGATTCAGAAGATTCTGCTCTCCCCGAAGTTAGTGTATTTTTATTTACAGAAGACAATATTTTGGTAGATGAAGTATTCAGCGGTAACGCAGTATCACCATTAAATGAGGGCAAATATTCTTTTTCCCGGGTTTTTCCCGGTGAATATTTTATAGAGTTTTTGCCCGATCAATCTTTTATACCTGCAAACAGGATAGAAGGACAACCTGGACAGGTATCTTCCATTGTGACTGTCGATCCTCCTTTTATCACGGAAATCTTCAAGGTGAATCCAGGGGAAAACTTAGATGACATCAATGGAGGGTTTATGTTGCCGGGAGGTGATATTAGTGGAACTGTATGGGAGGATATAAATGGAGATGGGGTCAAACAAATTGATGAACCTCTATTACAAGGGATAGAAATCAATCTGAAAGATATTGAAGGAGTGCTGGTGGAAGCCATGATATCAGACTCGTCAGGTATTTATTACTTTCAGTCCATACCCGCCGGTTTTTATACACTTGAAATTACTATTCCTGATACATTAGAGCTTACCAAATTCGGGGATGGAGTAGACAATGTTTTTATCCGGGAAAATGGTTTTGGCACTTCCACCATTTTTGAATTGAAGGAAGGGGAGTGGTTAATTAATAAGGATGCAGGATTCATCGGGGTAAGAGAAATAACGGGAATTCTATGGTTTGACATTAACCAGAATGGATTACTTGAAGCTGAGGAGTCCGGTTTAAACGAGGTGGAAGTGCTATTGCATCATTTGGATGGAACAGTATTCGCTGCTACAACTACTTTAAATGATGGAATTTCAGATGGGCGATATGTTTTTGAACGTATCCCTTTTGGTACCTATTATTTATCTTTTGGTTTGGGTGAAAACTACATCATCACTCAAGCATTAATAGGTGGTGATCCCGCCATTCATTCAAAAATCACTGACGCAAATGGCCCATTCACCACTCAGGAATTTAAAGTGCCAGATGAATACCCACACATTATAAATGGAGGGGTAATTCGCACAGCTAACTTATCTGGTCTTACCTGGCTGGATGAAAATCAAAATGGATTGAAAGAGGAGAATGAACCTTTATTGGAAGATGTATTAGTAGGTCTTTTCAGTGAAAATGGTGATTTGTTGTTAGAAACTCAAACCGGGATAAACGGTGCATTTCAGTTCGATAAAGTTTTACCGGGCAGGTATTTTATTCAAATGGACCCTGGTCCCGGTTTGGCACCGACCCTCCCCAATGTCGGTAATCAGAAAGATATAATCTCAGTATTGACAGGAGATTTCAGTCTGTTTTCTAGTTCCCTTTTTGAGGTTTCAGGAGAGGATGTATTATACTTAAATGGGGGATTTGTTGAGGATATTCCGCGCATTTCAGGAAGGGTATGGATGGATAGCAATGGTAATGGAATACTGGATGAAGAAGAAGAAGGGGAAAATGGCGTTACGGTAATATTATTTACGACAAACCATACAGAAGTGGCAAGGACTGAAACTTCCACTTTGGATGGAAAGAGCGGCAGGTATGAGTTCAGGGATATAGATGAAGGATTTTATTACTTATCATTTCTTCCAGATCCTTCCTTCATATTTACTATGCCTAAAGTTGGAAACGATGATACAATAGATTCTGATGTAACGGAAGAAAATGGATTTAATACTACTTATACGTTTGAATTTCCCGGAAATACAACACACATCAATGCGGGCTTGCTTCGCCTGAATTCTTTATCAGGTATGGTATGGCTGGATGAGAATGAAGATGGTACCCGTCAGATGGAAGAAAACGGTCTCAATGGTGTATTGGTTTTGATAAAGGATGCTACAGGACTTGAAATTGGAAGAACTAATACTATGACTATAGGTCATTTGGAAGGTGCCTACCGTTTTTCTACTGTTCCTAATGGCATTTATTACCTGGAATTCAGGCCAGGACCGGGATTTGAAGCAACCATTCCACTGATAGGTGATGATCCACTATTGAATTCTGATATTACTAATGAAAAAGGACCTCTTACGACTTCATTATTTATTCTTGACCGCGATACAATGGGAATAAATGCAGGATTGATTCTGCAAAGTGATATGGCTTCAGGGCGAGATAAATCTTATGATAGTCAAAATGCATTCATTACAGACACTTCCCCTTCAGAATACTTTAGTTTAATAAGTGCGGAGCACGAAATTAAGCCCGATACTCAAGCAATTATTTTAGGCAAAATGAGCTGGCAACAACCTGATAACAGATCATTTTTAACCGTTGATTTTACAAGCATTTATTTAGAGTTATACGATCATGAAATGCAATATTTGCAAGGCATACAGGTAGATGAATATGGTAAATTTATATTTAATGGCCTTAAACCAGGTAATTACCATTTAAAAATCTCTCCCAATCATTCTTTCCAGTGGAAAGAAGTATCCAAAAAGATTTTATTAAATCAGTCACTTTTCGAATTAGAGTGGATAATTTCACCCCTGGATGATTCATTGAAACCTCCGTTTGAAATCTCACTTACTCCTAATCTGGTGTCGGAATATACATTTGTTACTTTTGATCATGCTAAAGGTCCTGTTTTCATGCAGGTTTTGGATACACAAGGAAAAGTACTAAAAGAAATTAAAGTACAATATGGCGTCCATGACCCATTAAGACTGGAAACAGGACGATATCTTCCCGGTACTTATTTCATAAGGGCTATAAACAATAATGAAGTGTCTGTTGCCCGCATGGTTAAGGTTTATTAGCAATAAGCATTGTAGGCTTGAATCAGATTCTGAGCAATCATGGAAGCCGGCCTCCCTTCAATATGATGTCGTTCGATCATATGTACCAGATTCCCATCCTTAAACAATGCAATGGAAGGAGAAGATGGCGGGTATGGAAGTAAATATTCCCTTGCCTTTTCTGTGGCATCTCTGTCGACCCCGGCAAAAACTGTAAACAGAGCGTTTGGTTTTTTATCATTTTGAAGGGAAAGTTTAGCTGCAGGGCGCGCATTTGCAGCAGCACAACCACATACCGAATTAACAACAAGAAGTATAGTGCCTTTTGTATTTTCCAGAACATTGATAACTTCTTCAGGAGTTTGGAGGGCATTAAACCCAAAATCAGTCAGGTCTTTGGCCATGGGTTTTACTAATTCAAGTGGATACATATCATTTTTATTTTATGGGTCAATTTTAATTATAAATGTCTTCCTTAATTCAATAAAAGAGCAGGAATGTCAAAATTGTTTTCATTTCTTTCCATTTTATTATTAGAGAGAATCTAATTTTTTGTTTCGCGAATTGTATTAATTTTGCCTATTTAAAGTATTTATGAATTAAATATAAACAAAATGAGAATAATAATCATTCCCTTCCTGATTTTCACTGCGTTTGTATATTTAAATGCACAGGAACAGGATACAGATACTGTATCCATTGCAAGGGAGTTGGGAAGTGTTTTTAATGATTCACGAGTAGTTACAGTTCAGTCGACAGAAACGCTGAGAAAGGGTATGTTGGATTTGAGAGCTTCCTTCCGCTTTGGTGATATTGCAAGCAATGAAGGGGGATGGTCCTCATTTTTTGGTATGGACCGTATTGCAGATATAGCAGCCGGTGCCGAGTATGGTATTACAGATGATATCACATTGGGAGCATTCGCATCCAAAGGAACCGGGTTGTTGAGGCAAAATGTACATGCTTCGGTTAAAATCAAATTATTATCCCAGAATAATAGCAATATTCCTCTGAGTGCCGCCATCTACGGATTGGGTAGTTTGTCTACTATGGACTCCGGGAATCCGGAAGGCAGTTTCATTGAAACTTTTCAACACAGATTGGCCTACCATGCATCCATAATGCTTGCCCGTAATTTTAATGACCTGGTATCTTTTCAGTTTCATGGTGGTTACACTTACAGAAGTATAGTATTGTTTGACGATGAAAATGATTTGTTTAATGTTGGTGGTGCATTTAAATTGCATTTAACCCAAAACATTGGTCTTTTGGTCGATGGAAATTATATTATGTCCGATTCACGAAATTCAAATAATGGATATTATCCTGCCATTGGTGCCGGAATTGAAGTCAAAACCAACGATGGAGATATCCTCCAGGTTAATATTACCAATGCCAGAGGAATATTTGAAACTGATTTTCTTCCCTACACCACAAGCAACTGGAGAGAAGGGGAATTCAGAGTAGGTTTCACTCTATCCAAAAAGCTAAAAATAAATCCTTAAAAATCTCATGTAAGATATTGTCGGGTTGAACAATTTCCTGTTCGGTGTGATTTAATAAAATGAATAGCAATTCATAACCTAAAAAATTATTGTCATGCTGCACATTTTAACATTGGTTTTCCTGTTTAATTTTAGCCTGTTTTCAGATCATGATAAAATGAATGGTGCCTGGAAGTTGGTAGAGCAAAACGGCAAGCTTGTGACCGATCAGGAGTATATTAAAATTTATCAGGACGGTTACTTTGTATTTAGTGCCCGAAAGAGTGAAAGTGGTGAGTTTATCAGTGCCGGAGGAGGACCCTATACATTTAAGGATAATCAGTATATTGAGCATATAGATTTCTTCACCCCGCTACCAGAATTGACGGGCAAAAATGTTTCTTATTCCTTTGAACACAATGATGACCGTTTTCGAATGTTTGGAGAAGTTAACGGAAATTCAATGGATGAAAAATGGGAAAGGATAAGTAACCACACGGACGATCTTACCGGTCATTGGGTTTTCACGGGTAGAGTAGCCGACAGCGGGGAATCTCAGGAATACACTCCTGGGGCAAGAAGGACGATTAAAATATTAAGCGGAGGGCACTTCCAATGGGTTGCATTTAATTCAGAAACAGCTGAATTCTTTGGCACCGGAGGAGGCATTTATACTGCACAATTTGATAAATATACAGAGAATATAAAATTTTTCTCCAGAGACAACAACCGGGTCGGGGCTTCTCTCGAGTTTGGATACCGGTTGGTAGATGGTCGATGGCATCATATGGGGATGAGCTCGAAGGGTGATCCTTTGTATGAGTATTGGTCACCATACACGGAGGCATATCCTTATAGACCTGAGTTTTAAAAAAAAACATTGATTTTCTGAATTACAGGCAGTTCTTTTTGTAGAATATATTTATCTTTAACCGAACATAGACATATCCAATAATCTCCACTGATTCTACACCTATGTAGTTTTCCATATGTTTCATTAACCTTAATAAAGACAAAATAACTATGTTCGGTAACAAAAAAGATGAAAAAGTGCCTGCAGTATCAGCTCCTATCAATTCAGGTTCTATGTCTGGAGGAGCAATCAACAGTTTGGTGGCAGAGACAAAAGTTGAAGGTAAGCTTTTTGCCGCCAGTGATATTCGGATTGATGGTGAGTTGGTGGGGACGCTTCAATGCAAAGGTCGAGTAATTATTGGACCTGGAGGGAAAGTAGAAGGCGACATACACTGCCAGAATGCTGTGATTGAAGGTACCTTTAACGGAGTAATTGAAGTCGTTGAAGTATTGAATGTCAGAGAAACGGCTAAAATTGAAGGGGATGTCAATACAGGCAAACTAGTGGTGCAGCCCGGTGCCATATTTAATGTTTCCTGCAACATGGGAGGCCAGAAAGTTAAATCTTTTGTTGAAAAAATATCTCAAAACCAGACAGAGAAAAAGCCGGTACTGAGTAGTGCCAAATGAAAAAAGAACACCATCAAAAAGGAAAGCGAAAAGATGCTACCCACATGAAGTATATCGGATTTGCTTTCCAACTCTTTTTGACCATGGCCATTGCTGGATATTTAGGTGGCCAACTCGATAAAGTGGCTGGGTGGGACAAAACGTACCTGACAGCCATTTTTATTATTTTGGTATTTTTGGGTTTTATGATTAAGCTTCTGAAAGAATTGTAATGGAATGGAGTTTTTTCTTCAGGCAATGGTTATTGGTTTCTGTTTTGGCAATAACAGGACTGGTGTTTTTTTCGAATTACCTTCCTAATGTTGAACATATGGCATTGGGTTGGATAGGATTTGCATTTTTTGTGATATTGAGCCTGATGATCTACAGATGGGGAAAAAAAAGCGCCCAATCCAAAGATGCCAATGCATTTACAAGATTGATAATGTACAATTTGATGATCAAGCTATTTGCCTCAGTGCTAATTGTTATCATTTATTATTGGATTAAGCAACCCTATGATAAGTTATTCATTTTGCCTTTTGTATTCATCTACTTTCTTTTTACTTTGTTTGAAACTTATTTTTTAACCAAATTAGCCAGACAGCAATAGACATCATGTATATAGATCCATATCAACTTACCGATATTGAAGTTCAGGGATACGGAACATTTTCTGCTGATGAATTGAACGGAGATTTTCAGATATTGGAGCAATGTGCTGAAGATGTTTACCTGATCAGGTGTAATCACAGACAATTCAGAATCAGAATTTTGGAGATGGATCCTCAAAAAGGCCATTACAATCTGAAAATTAACGGTGCCGATTTTGACTGCAAAGTCAATACAAGATTGTCACACCTGATCAGGGAATTAGGTTTTAATGAAAAATCCAAAGACGTTTTAGGGCACATTGTGGCTCCTATGCCGGGGCTTGTTTTAAGTATAATGATTGAACCGGGAATGCATGTGGAAGAAGGTCATAATCTTTTAATACTTGAAGCGATGAAAATGGAAAATATAATTAAAGCGCCGCAGAGCGGCATTGTAGAAATGATACATATAGATAAAGGGGATAAGGTAGATAAAGGTCAGTTGCTGATTCAATTTGGAAACTAAGCCGAGTCAGTTCTATGAAAGGGTTCCAAAATATTTAAATAAGAAAATCAATTGCTGGCCAGATAATGGTTTTCAAACCAAACCCTGTATTTATTGGCACCTTTCTGATCGATGATTTTTCTATAATTTCTTTGAGTAACCGGGTACGTTTCATAATTCACTCCTTTGACATCGATAAACTTTGGGGCATTTTTTGTGATGTCATAATAATAAAGCATGGCTTCACTCTTATTGTTAAATTTTCTGACCAGAATGATTTTTGAATTTTCGTTTTTATTTAATCCGATATCAGATATCTGAAGTCTTTTTTCTTTATGCATATCCTTATTGTAATTGGCTATAGAGACACGTACATTATTGAAAGCCTCATCATCTATATCGTATAGTACGATGACCATATAATGAAGTTTATCATCTTCCTTTTCAAATATGCCATCTACTTCAGCAACATCTACTCTTTGGAAAGCCGCCTGGTCTCCTTTTAAGAATCTGAGAATTTCCCTTGCTCTGGTTTGTTCAGGAGTATTAGGGTAACGACGAATCAGATCCTGCAATGCATCAACATAGGGTTGTTCTCCTTCCACATTTCCTAAAGCCATCGCGTGAAGAAGAGAAAATTTGGGTCTTAAAGCATGGTTTTGTCCAAATTTACTCAGACTTTCATCATACAATTCTTTAACTTTCTGAAAATTCTTGTTTTCAAAATGCTGGTACATACGGTCATAGAATGTAATGAGTTCCCTATCTTTATCAAAGAGCTGAGAAGCATAATTGGGATCTTCCAGTATTTTGGCAAAATTGGATTGGGGAAATTCCTTTATTATGGCCAGTCTGTACTGATCTGCTGCTGTGTAATTATGCAGATCCTGACTGTTTAAATACATGTAATACAATGCAGGCAATTTGTTTCTGGCTGCCGGGTATCGTCTGAGTAAATCATCATGGGAAGACAATGATTTGGCAGGCATACTCAAATTGTCTCTGAAAAGCTTACCCAGTTCATATAAGCCCTCTTCAATTTTGATGTGAGCTCTTTTTGCAGATTCAGGAGTGGTAGGGAGTTCCCGGAGAACAGCACTGATTTCATCTTCTGAAATTTTCCTTTCTAAGGGTTTAAGATCTCCAATTTCCAGATCTGCATTTATACCTGCAAAAAGGCCTGTAGCTTCTTTACGACGCCAATTATCTTGCAGAGGACGGTCGCCCCATCGCTCTTTGAAAGATTGTTTCCCGCTTTCAGCCATTTGTTTATTGTAGGCAAAGAATGAACTTTGGGTGGTTGCAGATCTCCGGGTGGTTCTCAACGGGTCAGCATTCTCATTTTCATCGGTTATTGGTATTTTTTCCTTTGCATTGTCTTTGTCTTTGATGACTTGAATGGCATATTCCCTCATTTCCTCTTCCGGTAAAGCTGCAATAGCCAAAAGACTATCCTGGAGTTGAATCTGGGTCAGGTGTCTCGCGATCAAATCCAGATTGTTAGCCATTTTCTGAACTTTCTTGAATCTTATGTCAGTATTGTCCAAAACCAACAGTGTGCTGTCGTAATAATGCTTGGAGGAAATAAAGTCATCATTTTTATAATAAAATTCAGCTAATTTAAAGTATGCTTCACGTTTCAGGTTTTTATTTGATTTAGAGAAACCAAGTGCCTCTCTGAGGTATTGAATCCCTTGATCTTCCTGATTGGAAATGAAAGCAATATCACTCAAAATAAAGGAAATTCTATCTTTATGATCTTCATTTTTATTCGCTCTTCGAAGTTTTAATAATTCTTCCTCAGCTGACCGTGGTGTAATGTTTTTAGCCAGCAGATCGTTTTTAATCATATTGAGCTCAGAGTTCAATTCCATTTCATAAGTTGCACCATACTTTTTGGCCATTTTATAATGGTCGGCAGCTGAAGCGTACCGGCCGGTTCTTTCCTCCAATTGTGCCAATATATACGCATATCGGGCTTTATTTTTTTTCTTTTTGGTGTTTTCAATAGCCAGTTCCAAATAGGCAGCCCCATGGTTGTATTTTTTCTGGGCAATGGCTGAAAAAGCCTGAGCTGCGGGAACTTCACGTTTTACTTCCTTTTTTACGGTAGGATCTTCCCATAATTTTTGAAGAAGATAGTCGGCGGAGGTATATCTTTCCCGATGTACATAGGTTAATGCCAACATGAGTACTCCATCGTGATATTTCGTTTTTTCTACTTTGGCTTTTGGATCCTTTTTAGGTGTGACAGGGATGTCTTCCACTTCCTCATCATCCATTCTCCGGTCATCTTCCGAATTATTGCCTTCGCCATTTTTCTCTTTATCTGAATTTCTTTGATTTTTGTGCAGATGATTTTCGTCTTCTATTTTTTCATCCTGAGGGAAAACATCTTCAATTACAAGTTCTGTATTTTGAGGGGCATCTGCTATTGTGAGGATGGTATCCTGCTCAAGAGGCGTCTGGTCTTCGAGAATCTGATGCTCTGGAGAATTGGGTTGAGCCGGACGGGTACGTGTTCTGGTTCCGGACTTTGATTGCTGTTTTCGCGCCTTTAATCGATCTTTTTTTAATTGTGCTGCTGATTTTTGCCTTTCTTTTTGTCGTGTTTCTGCTTCTTTCTTACGGATCTTTTCTGCTTCTTTTTTCTCTTTTTCCCGGACTTTTTGAGTTTCTTTCCGGTCTTTCTCTTGTTGTTTCCTATCTTCCTGCCTTTCTTTAGTTACCTGTGCTCTTTCTTTTTCTCTTTCTTTCCTTACAGCCAGTCTTTCCTTTTTCTCCTCCGCTTTTGCCGATTCCCTTTGTTTTCTTTTAGCTTTAGGTGAAAGCGCTTTTTTCTTGTAATTCCTGCCTGTAGGATCATCCGGGTTATATTCTTTTGTGAAAAATTCGAAAGTCTGTTGGGCTGCCTCAAAATCCTGTTTCAGGTATTGTGCAGTTCCCATCAGTACGTAACAATCATCTACCCAATCCCCGACATCATGGATGGTCGCGACAGTAGTTACTTTTTCTATAGCGATATCCAGTTGGGGAGAAACGGATTTGGCAGTTTCCGGATTGTTGGTAGGATAAATGGCAAGGATGTCAGAATAGTTGTCTTCATGAGCATTTTCCAGGATGTCATAGACTTCTTTCATGATTTCATTGGCATTAAAATAGCCATTGAATTCGGAAGTCATATTGTGATAAAATTTCTTAAAACCCTTTACATCTTCCTTACGCTTGCGGGTAGCACACGACACTACCATCATAACCATGAGTGTCCATACAACAATTTTTAGTACTGATGTTTTCATCTGCATACTTAACCGCAACTGCATTTTATGCTATCAAATACCTCACCATTATATTTGATCGAAGGTATATAGAAAACATTTTTTCATTGCCACCTTAAACAAACGCAAGAATACAGTAAATATTTTTAACCTTCAATTTCCTTAAGTGGACATTTTTGCTGACTACATAAGTTATGATGGAATGCATAAAAACTTCTTGTCTTTCCTCAAATTTTAAAAACGCATTAGAATATTTTTGAAATCTGACTTCTTTAAAGAAATTGTTGGATTGATTTGTCAAATTGCGATTATATTTGATCTATTACTTTACCACGATAGGATGAAAAACACAAAACACTATTTGATCCTTGCAGCATTGGCCATCATATTTACTTTTATCATTCAAAGCTTTGATATTGCATTTCCCCACCCTTCTCAGAAAGCGGGCTTAAAGCCACAGAGTGTAATACCTATTTTGATTTTAGCCAGTATTTGTTCCATCCTTTGGGATAAGTTTATAGTTGTTCATCCACCTGTCATCACCATGAAGTATTTATGGTTTGCAGCTATCGGAGCCTTAATAGGACTACTTTTTGTTTTTATTGATATGTTGAGCGGAATTTCAAAACAAATGGCTAACCTGTTGAATATATCTTCAATTCATATGGAATTACCTTTTTCGGGCGTGGTTTATTCTATTGCTGCGGTCATTGTAGAAAGTTTGTACAGAATCATACCTATCGGAATACTTTTTTGGCTGATTTCAACTTTCATTCTAAAAAGTAAAAATAAAAAACAAATATATATCATACTGGCTATTATCATTTCAGGCCTGGAGCCTTTATCTCAATTAGCGGTCTTTCAGACTTTTTCTGTAGTCCATTTAGTTTTAGGCATATTGATTTATTCCTTCAACCTTTTATTATGTTACTTAATATACCAATATGGAATTTTTGCGGCAGTACTGACAAGGTGGTCGTTTTATATGGTATGGCATGTTTTGATCGGGCCGGTATGGTTGTATAATTAAAGTGCTTTTTGTTTGATCAGATACTTTCGACATCATAACTTTATACCTCACTCTGTGATTGTGCGATTGTAAAATAACTCAATCTTCTATCCATCTACAATTATCAATAATAATAAAAGCAGATTATCCAGTCAAAATGAAAATTACTAAACCGATGATGGAAAATATTAATTATTATACCACATCGATTGAGAATGATAGAAACGAATTAGATACAATTTCTTTTAAGTAAAGAATAATATTAATTTAAACCAATTCACATTCATTTCCTCTGGAAATAATGATTTTGTGATTAATTTCGTTGTAAGTTTGTGACGAAATTACTCTATGTCTGAATATCCGATAGATACCGTTTCCCGGAAAAGTATAGCTGATAAATACCGTCTTGCTGTTATAGACGAGGAAGATTTGCGTGAAGTGCGCTCATTCAGATTATCACTTTTGAATGTGTATATGATCGTGAGTGCCTTTTTTCTTATAACCATTATTGGTGTTGTTTTTTTGATATTTTTTACTCCTCTCAAAAGACTGGTACCTGGCTATGGGGATATTAGTAATAATGTATCTTTTTTAGAGTTATCACGGCAACTCAAAGAAATTGAGGAAACACTGGAAGCACAGGAGTTATACAATGAGAGTCTGAGAAAATTACTGACTTCCAGTGGAGGAAGGGATCCATCCCATGATGCGGCTTTTCTCGCTGAGAACTTGCGTACAACAGACATTGGAGATCGTGCAGGAACTATACTTCCTGAGGATATTAGCGATAGAAAATCAACCAGAATCCTGGGTTCTTTATTTTTTGTTCCCCCGGTGACCGGCTCAATTAGCGCTGGATTTTTGGATGTGGAAGACCATTATGGTGTAGATATTCTTGCTTCACAAAATACCCCAATTAAGACAATAATGGACGGAATTGTTATTTTTGCCGATTATTCGGTTGAATCCGGTCATACCATAGCTGTGCAGCACCCAAACAATATCATTTCTGTGTATAAACACAACTCGGTATTATTGAAAAAAACAGGTGACCGGTTGCATGCCGGTGAGGCAATAGCAATTATTGGGAATTCTGGGACACTTTCTTTCGGACCCCATTTGCATTTCGAATTGTGGTTTGATGGATATCCAGTCGATCCTGTGAAGTATATGAGCTTTAATTAATTTAAGTAGAATAGTATGTCAGTAAAGCTGAAAGAAGTAAAAGACGAAAAAGGTCAAAAACTGAGTCCAATATTACCGAAAGGAGTAAAAAACTTTCTGATCGATATTGATGGAACCATATGTGATGATGTTCCCAATGAAGAACCTGAAAGAATGGTATATTGTGTACCCTATGCGGATGCGCTTGATATTTTGAATAAGTGGTATGATGAAGGCCATATTATTACCTTTTTTACATCCAGAACAGAAGAACATCGCCAAATTACTGAAGTCTGGTTGAAAGAACACGGGTTTAAATATCATGGATTGCTCATGGGCAAACCCCGTGGGGGCAATTACCACTGGATTGATAACCACATAGTAAGGGCAACCCGTTTCAAAGGAAAGTTTACTGATCTAATTGTAAAAACGAAAGAAATTGAAGTTTTCAGATCTTAGCATTATTGAGATGTCTGATGGCTCCTGTAAGGAAAGGATAATTATATATAAACCCCAATGCATTTAATCTATCGGATTTAACCCGGGCACTGTCCAATACAACTGCTGACATTTCTCCTAATACCATTTTCAGAGCAATTGCAGGTACCGGAGCAATAATAAAAGGACCAGGTAATCCATCGCTGATTGACTTTATAAAATCGTTGTGATTGAGAGGTTGGGGTGCTACACCGTTAATGATACCCTGATATGACGGATGGGTCAGGGATAGTAAGAATAATTGACACAAATCATCGATGTGGATCCAACTGTAAAATTGATTTCCACTACCAAATCGGGGAAGAATTCTCAACGGAGCTGATTTAAGAATTTTTCCTAAAGCCCCTCCCCGGGTTGACAAAACGATACCTATTCGAATGACCGTACCCCTAGAACAATGCATAAATACCTCTTGCGCTGCCTCTTCCCAGACTTTTGTAGTTTCACCAAGAAATCCTGATGAAGCATGGCTGTTTTCCGATAACCATTCACTTCCCCGGTCTCCGTAGTATCCAATGGCTGATGCAGAAACCATTGAAGAAGGAAGGTGGCCGGTATCTATAAGCGCTTTTTTCAGTAAATAAAGGCTTTTTACCCTGCTTTCCACAATCAGTGCTTTGCGTTTTTTGGTCCATCTCCAATCTGCAATTCCTGCACCTGCAAGATTAACAATATGATCAACAAGAACCGCTTCATTTTCAATAATTTCCTTATCAGTATCCCAGGTAAAATATTGAATATTTGGAGTGTTCTGTCGTTTTGTCCGTGATAAGATATGGATGATACAACCCGCCTTGAGCAACCAATGAATCAACCGGTTACCCACCAGGCCTGTTCCTCCTGCAACCAATACCGATTTTCCCCGTAATTGATCCATATTATCTTTTTGAAACTGCAACAACCCAAGAATAGTTATGGTTTTGATATTTCGAAATTCTGATCGACATATCCTAAGATTGACAGCTTCCGAAATACGCTATTTCCAATTGTTTTGGGAAATAGTAAAGAAAAAGAAGACATTCGGGGTAAAAATTCTGCGTTTTACAAACTTATAGCGATTTGTTTGTAAATTTAGGATCAAAAGGACAAAGTTTAATAACAAATGAAGAAGAATAACAGATCATGGTTTTTGTTTATTATTCTGGCTTTGGGTTTAGGTCTTATATTTGGATGTAAAAGTGAACCTTCAGGGTCTGATTTTGAAATAAATATCAGAATAAAGGAGGATCCAGCCCGATTGAATCCCCTTTTCCATTTAGGAGTAACGGCAAGACTCGTTCATCAGTATATATTTGTACCATTAGCAGACTATCATCCTGACCACTATGAACTCACACCCATTTTAATCGACAGGATACCTGAAAAACAAATCGACGAATCGGCTAATGGTCAATCCTTTTACGATATCCGATTCAAAGAGGATGCAGTTTGGGAAGATGGAAGTCATATTAGTGGAGAAGATTATCTTTTTACAGTGAAATTGATTGTTCATCCTGACATGGGGACAGGTGCCTACAGAGGTTATTTTGATTTTGTAGATGATATTGTCGTTGATACAGCGGATCTGAAAGCTTTTAGAGTGTATTTCAGTAACGATTATATGTTGGGATTGGAGAGTATCATTACCATACCCATTCTTCCAAAGTATGTCTATGATCCTGACGGGCGCCTTGACGATTTATCCATAAAAGACTTACGTAATAAAAAGAAAGTTGAAGAGTGGACCATTAAGGATGCTGGAAACGCTGAATACGTAAGCGCATTGAACGGTTTGAAATACGGTAAAGATATCATTTCAAATTGTGGTCCTTACAAACTGACCGGGTGGGAAACGGATCAGAATCTCGTTATAGAAGCTAAAGAAAATTACTGGGGAAAAAATTACCCTGAGAATCCTTTTCTGCAACAAGGACCGGGAGTAATGAATTTTTACATCATTCCTGATGAAACTACATGCATTTCTCAATTGAAGGAAGGAAACATTGATGTAGCGAGCAGCATTTCGACTCAGCGATTTGTGGAATTGAAAAACAACCCGGTCTTTGAAAAGGAATTTTCATTCCACTCACCTGCATTGATGCGATTTTATTTCCTTGGGATCAATAACCGGCATCCCATACTTTCTGATCCTAAAGTGAGAAGAGCTTTGGCTATGTTGTTGGATGTAGATCAGATCATTAAAAATATGGAAGATGGTCTGGGTCAGCGTCTATCGGTTCCTATTCATCCTGCTCGTTCATATTACCACAAGGATCTTCCTTTGATACATTTAGATACTGAAGGGGCAAGCCGTTTATTGCATGAAGCGGGGTGGGTTGATACCGATCAAAATGGAATCCTGGATAAAGTGATCCAGGGGAAAAAAACAGAGCTGATTATTGAAGGTTTTACCTCTCAGCAGGAGTTAGGCAGAAATATTATGTTAATGTTACAGGAAAATGCAAGGAATGCAGGGATACGGGTGGATATTACCACTAAGGATTTTTCAGTGATCATGCGGGATCATGTACGTACTCGTGACTATGGAATTACACCTTTGGTTATCAATCAGGATTTAAACGATGATGATCCTTATCAACGCTGGCATTCAGACAATGATGACCCATCAAAAGGAAATACAGTATCTTACAGAAATCCTGAAGCAGACCGGCTGATAATGAAGATACGGTCAGTCCCCGGTCGTGATCAACGACATGAATTATACAAACGCCTTCAGGAAGTGATGTTTGAAGACACTCCTTCTATTTTTTTATATGCTCCTGTTGAAACAATTATTATCAGTAGCCATTGGAAAGGGGGCGGCACGGTAAAAAGGCCAGGGTATATGGCCAATACCTTTAAACCGAAAATCTGACCCAATGTGGTGGATGGGGATATCCAGGCTTTTCTGGTTGCTAACCACCGTATGGATAGTCAGTATATTGAGTTTCTTTTTAAGCAAAGGAGCACCTGGAGATAGGGCTGAAGCTATTCTTTCTCTTCAGGGCCTTCATCCTACCGACGGTAATATTGACCGGTATTATCAGGAGTATGAAAAAGTATTTTTTTCTGAAGGATTACATCAACCATTGTTTTATTTTTCAATCATACCTTCTTATAAGAATAAGAATATTGAAAGGGAATGGAACTTTCAAACGAAGCAATTATTCGATAAGCTTTTGAATGAACGATATTATGAAAATGATGCCTTGAATTGGGTTGATAATTTTCAAATGCTTGATAGCCTGTGTACCTCAAACGGAAACCGCCGGTGCCGGCAGGAACTCGCCTTTTTAAAAGTCAGTAAATCTAATCTTCAACGAAATCAGCGCATCATGGAATTATCTTCCTTTTTGGATGGGGAAAAGGAATTAACGAAGTGGGAAGAATGGATTGCTATTCACCAGGACATGCAGATGAATAAAGTACGGGGGTATTATCCTGTGTTAAAATGGAACGGATGGAACAATCAATATCACCGATGGGTCATCTCATTTTTCCAGTCAAAAATGGGCACCTCATTGGTAGATGGACGAAGTGCGGGAGAAAAAATTAAAAGTGCCTTATGGTGGACATTAAGCATCGTTATGATTTCACTGTTTCTTAGTCTGATGGCAGGAATCCCTTTAGGAATGGTAATCGCCATAAAACAGGGGAGTAAAACGGATTTGTTCATCTCGGTATTTCTTTACATCATTTATGCAATGCCCGTATTTTGGCTTGCGACACTATTGGTTGTTTTTTTTACAACTTCCGAATATGGAGAGTGGACAAATATATTTCCGGCTCCATTCTTCCGGGTAAAGGCAAACCAAAGCTTCATCTCTCAATTTTTTGATCATTTTACTATGATTATTTTACCTGTATTATGTCTGTTTTTGTCCAATCTGGCTGTGATAGCCCGGATTTCACAGAGTTCGCTCCGGTCGGAGATGAGCAAACCCTACCGGGTGGCTTTGAGAGCCAGAGGGCTATCCGCCAGAAGAGTTACCCTCCACCACCTGGTGCCCAATGCAATGATACCTGTTATTACTTTAGTTAGTAATTATATTCCTGGAGCTTTGGCAGGCAGCTTGATTATTGAAGTGATTTTTAATATTCCAGGTATGGGAAGATTAATGTATGACAGTATTTTTTATTCGGATTGGGATGTTGTATTTGCTATTGTACTTTTAGTAAGTATTGTAACCTCAATCACCCTGTTTTTTGCCGATATTTTATATGCAAAAGTGAATCCGCGGATTCAATTAAATAACCATTAGATGCGGAATTCACTTACACTTTACGTACAAAGAATCACCGGGTATGTCCTGATTCTTTTTGTATTTACAGCATTTTTACATAAGTTTATTGCCAATGATCTTCCATTGGTAGGAAAGTTGAACGATCAACTTGTTTTTCCAGTTTTACAAGATTATTCCTATTCCATTGGATTACGAAAAATCGATCCAAGAGTGAATATAAATGACATTGAGCCGGTCATTCCTGCCTTCATATCTTTCAGTCCAATTCAGATGGATTCTCGAAACACTGTGGTGCCACCGGGTAAAGCAGGACATTGGCTGGGCACTGATCATTTAGGCCGCGATGTTGCAGCCGGCCTCATTTCAGGTTTTTGGATTGCTCTGCAGGTGGGTGTTTTTTCCATTGCATTGGCATTTGTTATTGCGCTTTTCATGGGCGGTTCGGCTGCCTATTTTAGAAAGTTTCCTCTGTATTTGAATACGATACAAATATTTGGGGGGTGCATGGTATTATTGATCGGAGGATTTTATTTGGTCAATGAATGGAATCAGATTGGGATAGGAATCAGACTATTTTACTTTTCAGCTACTTTATTGGTCACCTACGCAGTAATTCGATGGGCTGGGAGATTCAAACTCAGGAAGTATAATACCCAGTTAAGCTTGGTGGTTAATAAATTAATCGAAGTCAGAGAATCCATTCCCTCCCTTTTTCTTGTTCTGGGTTTGGTGGTTCTGTTTGAGAGAAGTTCTGTATGGAACGTAGTCATCATTATAGGATTGATAGGTTGGAGCAATTTAGCCCGATACATAAGGGCAGAAATGATGTCAGTCATGGAAGAAAATTATATAAAGGCAGTTTTGATTTCAGGAATTTCCCGTTGGAGAATATTGGTGCATCATATATTACCAAATGCTTTGGATTCAGTGATTGCTTTGGTAGCATTCAGTATTGCGTCAGCTATATTATTGGAAGCATCTCTATCTTTTCTGGGTATTGGTATTCCGATTGAGCAACCTACCTGGGGATCATTACTAAGTGCTGCACGTCGAACCAATGCTTGGTGGTTAGCTGTTTTTCCAGGCTTTTGTATTTTTATGATCGTGACTTCATTAAATATTTGGGCGGGGCGTATCCAGAATTTTCTGGATCCGCGATTGAGAAGCTGAGGTTCAACGATTTCAAAGCTATGGAATCAACGCTTAACTTAACCCTCCAGGTTTTCTTCCTGCTCATAAGGGATGCTGCCGCGATACCTCAGAAAAGGAATTTTTAATAAAGTGATAATATCATTGGCTTCCTTTGTATCCATATGTGTATCTACCCCGTAGATTAATTGAGCGTTGTCGACTTTCACATAAGTGCCGAAAGCCCGGTCCCATAATGAAAATATATTTCCATAATTCTTATCGGAATAGGGTTGACGGTAGTGATGGTGAACCCGGTGCATGTTGGGAGTACAAAAGATCCATACCAATGCATTATCTAGCCATTCCGGCATTTTGACATTGGAATGGTTAAACTGACTGAGAACTACACTAAGCGATTGGTACATAAATACCATCCACATCGGTGCACCTACAATGATCACGGCAATCAATGTAAATAAAAACCTTAGGACACTTTCACCGGGATGATGACGATTTGCAGTGGTGGTGTCTACGTTTTGGTCAGTATGATGAATCAAATGAAATTGCCAGAGAAAACGTATTCTGTGTTCAATATAATGTGGGAGGAATGCTCCGATAAAATCAAGAAGCATCAAACCAATAAGCAAAAACCAAATTCCTTGTATCGGTATCCATTGAATGATACCAAATCCTGACCGGTCAACTAATGACGCAGCCCAAAGCAGCATAAATGCCATGGCAAAATTGATCAAAACAGTAGTGGCAGTAAAGAATATATTAATACCTGTATGTCTCCATTTGTTGTACTTAGAGGTAAAGAAAGGCACTGCATTTTCTATCATTAAAAAAAGAGTCAGTCCTCCCAGCAATACAGCTGAACGGTGAGAAGATGGCATTTCTGAAAAATATTCTACCAAGGCATCCATTGTGAAATACAATATTGATTTAAAGTATCTGCAAAATTAGGATATTCAAAAAAAAATGGGATGATAAATTTGTGAAAGAATCATCAATGTTTCTCAGCTATTGAATCATCATGGATTTAAATTGCTTTTTGTCGGATGACTGAGAAGAAAATATTTAAAAAATGCTCCCCATAATCAACCAATGAACTGTGGGAATGTTTGACTTCCAATGAACATTCAAAGAATCAAAGCTGGTGATATTGAAAAGGCCCGATGGGATGGTTGTGTACATCATTCTCCCAATGGTCAGGTATTTGGATATACATGGTATTTGAATCAAATATCAAAAGACTGGGAAGGATTAGTGGAAGACAATTATCAATCGGTGATGGTTCTTCCTGTAAGGAAAAATATTTTAGCCGGTTGGGATCTTATACAACCTCCTTTAACCAG
The DNA here is from genome assembly GCA_035327565.1 of Saprospiraceae bacterium. GTDB lineage: Bacteria > Bacteroidota > Bacteroidia > Chitinophagales > Saprospiraceae > JABDLO01. Next base: position 14,931 of record DAOLDB010000017.1, on the reverse strand, counting down.
AGTAGTTGGAATATATTCCGTTAATGTATTAACTCCCATCAGAATTCAAACATTTCTTGAAGCCATCCCTTCAGATTTTAAAACGGTGGACATCCATCTGAACCCTATATCTTTTCATGAGAAGAATGGGAATTTTGTCCTTTCGGAAAAAATGAATTATACACTTAATTTGAATAATCCTTATGAAATCATCCGGAAAGGTTTTGATAGAGAGGCCATTGAAGTTTTAGATACAGCTGAAAATGCAGGATGGGTTATTGCCTCGGGGATTAAGCCGGAAAACTTAGCTGATTTTTATAAGCAAAATAGTCCGGACAAAGAAAATAGAAATTATAATTTCCATGCTTTACAGCGAATCATGTATAACGCCCTTCACAGGGGTATAGGGTTTAGCAGCGCTGTTTTGGATGGTGAACGCAATCCCATAGCCGTTTTGTTTGCCATCTACAGCCATAATAAAGTGGTTCTGCTTTTGCAATTGGAGACATCACAAAAGAATGGTAAAGGCGCTTTATTGTTTCTTCTGGATATGCTTATCCGTGCCCATGCAGGCAGGTCATTGACATTGGACTTAAATACAGATGGAACATATTTTGATCCTATAATTATTGGAGCAGTAGGGCAAAATTTTTATCGAATGTACCGAAACGAAAGGCGATTGGGTATTTTTTGATTTTCTTATTGTGAATCAAGAAATTCTTCTTATGATGATCAATTCTGCAATATTTTTAGCATATTGAATCAAAATATTTTACACTTTAAAACTGACAGGATTGAAAGCATTTGAACAGTATATTTCAGGAATACAATCCTTGACCTCACTTTTACTTCGTCAAAAGGAAAAGATTATAGAAGCAGGGGAACTGGTCGCTCATACCATTGAAAATAATGGATACATCTATGCTTCCGGAACCGGTCACTCCCACATGCTGGCTGAAGAAATCTTTTATCGTGCCGGAGGTTTTGCCCGCGTTATTCCGGTGTTGGATGAGGGATTAATGTTACATAAAAGCGCTTCTGGAAGCACTGTTCTGGAAAGGAAGGAAAACCTGGGAAGGGAACTTCTCATTCCCTATTCACTAACTTCAAATGATGTATTGATCGTTGCATCGAATTCAGGTAGAAATTCTGTGAGTATTGAAATGGCCATGTATGCACGGGAGCAGGTTTGTCCGGTGATTGCCATTACCAGCCTTCAACATACCCTCCAGGTCGACTCAAGACATTCATCCGGAAAGAGATTGTTTGAAGTGTCGGATGTTTTTATTGATAATTTGGGATGCTTTGGAGATACATCTGTAGAATTACCAGGGATGTCTGGCAAAGTGGGAGCTACTTCGACTGTCATGGGGGCGATGATTGTACAGTCCCTAATCGTTCATGCGTGTCATATTCTCATACAAAAGGGGATAGTACCTGAGGTGTTTTCCAGTTCAAATACCGATGAAGGTGATGCAATGAATGATCTGCTGTTGTCAAAGTATAAAAGCAAAGTGCCTTTGCTGTAAAGTCTAAATGATAAAACCATAATCTGGAAAGCAAACCAGTTAAAAAGCATATTGCTTACCGTAGATAAAAAGTCAATAAGTGAGGCTGAGGATTTAGGTTTAGAAGTTAAAGGGTTTATATGGGTGATCAGAAAAATGATAGTAACAAATAAAAATTCACCTGATTCTGCGATAGAATGAATAGAAAAAGACAATAGTTTACTTCATGATGAAATTAATAAACCAATTAGAAAATAGATGCAACAAAGTGAATGAGACCGATTGAAATATTTTCTCTGAGTTGTTAGGGCTATGTTAATTATTCAATTTTTTTACTCCAAAATGCGAATGTATAATTTTGTCTATTGGTTAGTGACAATAGTTATTCCCCCTCCTCTTCCTGAAGGTGTAAATGCTCTCAGGTGAATGGTTTTAGAAGAAATTTGTATTGGACCTTTGTATACGGTCGACCATTCATCGGGAGTACTTCCATCAGTGGTAAAGCGAATGATCAAACCGGGATATTCGATATTCGCATAGAGTTTCCCTTCCATCAATTGGGCACCCGGCCTGGGAATACGGCCATTAAAACCATTGAATAAATAATCTGACCGCGGCAAATCCCTTTTTCCGATGGAATTGGCAAACCGGTTCCATTCGTTCAGTCTTTCTTTATTCCTGATTTTACTATCTGCTATATCTCCCCAATGGGGTTGCCCTTTCCATGCTCTCTCCGCGAGGCCGGTTAATCTTGGAAAGAGGTAATATTCCATTTGCTCACCCGTGTAAATGGTTTCTGACCACAACTGTCCCTGAAGACCTTTTATTCTTGATTTTGCTTCTTCCTGTAATAAAGTTTTACCTTTTTTGATTTGAGCAGGGTCAATCGGATTGCCAAACATGTCGCTATCATTGGACAAAAAGATATCAAAAGGAAGAATACTCCATGCAGTTCTTGTATCGATGAATCCTGACCATGTGTGCCCCCTTTCATCCGGATGCAGATCGTAGGCAAGATCAAAATACAAATTGGAAGAATTACATATAACTACATCATACCCTGCATTGGCCAATTGATAGGCAACATCTTCACTTCCCCATCCTGCTACAGAGTTCCATATATATACCAGGAATCCGGACGTTGCAAAACGATTGTTCGTAACAAAAGATCCATGGCTATTATCAGAATGTGAAGGTTTTTCCGCTATTTCTTCCCAACCTGCAAGTCGTAAGCCACGTTCGCGTAATATGGATTCAATATTGAGTAAAAAATATTCAGGCAGATCTTTTACTCCTTTTAAGTTAGGGGATTGGTCAAATAATTTTTCGCAAACCGGAGAAGCTGTCCAGCACCCATCAGGAACTTCGTCTCCACCGGTATGAATGGTGCGTAAAGGCACTTCAGCTTCTTTATACATTTGGATGATGGCATCTATGACTACCTCAAAAAAACGATAAACGGATGGTATACAAACATTGACCGTATTTTCTCTGAAATTTTGTACTGAAATATACTCTGATTTGTCCGTCAAATCATCCAATAAAAACTTTTCAGCTTCTTCCCTGTTGCCTTCCTGCATGTACTTATAATATCTTTTACGCATGGCAAGGATAGCAGCCCTTGCATGACCAGGAACACTTACTTCAGGAATGACTTCTATATGGCGGCTATGAGCGTATTTCAAAATGGATTTAAAATCATCGGTACTGTAGTACTGACGTTTCAGTTCCGGGCCTGTGCCATAATAGGGTAAAAGGTAGTCGGTTTCTTGGAGGGAATGCCCACGTGCAGCTCCGATATCCGTCAATTCAGGAAGTCCCGGAATTTCCAATCGCCACCCTTCATCATTGGTGAGATGAAAATGGAGAGTGTTTATTTTATAAAATGCCAGCAAATCAATGATCTTCTTAATGGTTCCTACGTTATGGAAATTGCGTGCAACATCAATATGCACACCACGATAGGGAAAAGCAGGCGCATCCGAAATATTGGCCAATCGAAATCGCACCTGGTCATTTTTTCTTGTAAAAGCTTCTATAGGAAATAATGCGATCAGTGATTGTATACCGTAAAAAACGCCTTTTGGAGAACCTCCTGAAATATTGATTTGATTTTCAGAATATATCATTTCATAGGCTTCTGAAGCCAGCTCTTCATTTATAGTCAGATTTACCACTGCTATTTCAGCATCATCCACTGAGTTTCTTACAGTAACCGAATCATTTAACAAAAACTGAATATAATTATTAAGGTAATTGGATTCATTCTGTAATAAGCCCGGTGCTACGATCAGGGTATTGGAACTCAATAAGCCAAATTCATTGGCAAACTTACATACTTGAGGTGTAGGTATAATGTGCCAGTCTTCCAATTCCTCTAACTCTTTATTTTTTTCATATAGGTAACTTGCTGTTGGAATTGGGATTTGAGAGCTGGACACATTTATTGCCAGTTCGGATATATCAATGCCCTTGATTTCATATGATTGTATGCGTCGGGCGGTTTCAGGATCTTTGTTCCATACCATATAGAAACCGTGTGGAGCTTGAACATTTTTAAAGAATAAGGAGCTCGATTCGTAAGCTATGTCAATGCTTGTTCCCGGATAGATGGGGAGGCTGTCTTTGGGATATATTTTCCATAAGTCACCGGAAATGTGCTGCATATGAAAAGAATCATTCTTCACCGATGAATTTATTGATAGAAATAAAGTATTAAAGTAAAACTCCCAATTACCTTGAATCGTATCAATACTTTGGTTAGAAATTCGAAAGCTTGCCCGATGTCCGGACATTTCTGAACCATTGGTTTCATGCCAGGTCCATGTTACATGAACGGGGTATTTTTTTTCTACACGGTTTTGAACGTTGTTGCAACTGCTCAATCCAATACAAAATAACCCACAGACGTATAAGTATATCTGTATACGAGACATTTTAAATTTTCTTTTTATCGGTACATTGTCGTACAGAAATAAAAATATCACTTATTTTTCGAATAATTATTATTTTTTGAAATTGACTTATTCAACCACTGTATAGTTACTTGAAAATGAAGGAAAGATACTTATCATTAGATGTCATGCGGGGCTTAACCATTGCCTTGATGATTATTGTTAACACTCCGGGAAGCTGGTCAAATTTGTATGCGCCGTTAGCGCATGCTGCGTGGCATGGATTTACACCAACGGATCTGGTATTCCCCTCTTTTCTTTTCATTGTGGGCACTGCCATGAGCTTTAGTTTTACTAAGTATTTGAATAGTTCTACTGCCTCGTTTTATGGTAAAGTAGTTAAAAGAACCTTTCTTATTTTTCTGATAGGTTATCTGCTGAATGCTTTTCCCTTTTACGAAGTACAAGCCGATGGAAAGGTTGCATTGATAGATTTTTCAAAAGTGCGCTTATTGGGTGTTTTACAGCGGATAGCTTTGTGTTATTTTATTGCATCGGTAGTGGTATATCATTTCAAGAAACGGGGAGCGCTCATAGTGAGTATTATTTTTTTGTTGGGTTATTGGGCAGTAATGGGCGCCTTGGGAGATTTTGAAATGTTGACCAATATTGGACATAAGATGGACTTATGGTTATTAGGTTCCGGACTTTTATATCAGGGGGAAGGGGTGCCATTTGATCCTGAAGGTTTATTGAGCTCATTGCCTGCAACGGTAAATGTATTGGCAGGTTATCTTACCGGACTGTATGTCAAAGATAATCCAATTAAGAAAGATGTGGCACTCAGGCTATTGGTAGGTGGAATAGGTTTGATATTACTGTCTTTGATGTGGGATATGATCTTTCCTATTAACAAGAAAATCTGGACCTCTTCTTTTGTTCTCCTGACATGTGGACTTGATCTGTTGATATTGGTATTTCTTATTATTACCATTGAGATATTAGGGAAGAAAAGCTGGACCTATTTCTTTGAAGTGTTTGGGAAAAATCCTTTGATATTATACGTTTTGTCCCTGATTATTATCCGATTTTTTTATATGATAAAGATTGGGGATCAAACTCTGAAGGCTGTGGTTTATCATCAGGGTTTTACCAGTTGGTTGACTCCGAAAAGTGCTTCATTCATGTTTGCAATAGTCTATATGTTGCTGATATGGCTGATAGGCCTTTGGATGGATCGAAAGGGGAAATACATAAAGGTTTAATAAAGGTAAATGTTTGGGATACGGATAAAATCTTAATTCTCCTCATCATTAGGTAAAACATCCCTGTTAAGCACATCTAAATGGTTATAGGTCCATTCTTTGTTTTGGCTATCATATCGTACCCGATCATCGGGAAATTCAATATAATCTTTGTTCAAAAAATATCTGTCAAGGTTTTTAAAATACATCAGATCCTGCCATAAATAGTTGCCTTTTTCTATAATCTCTTCTTCTGTCAGCCTGGGGGTGTTGGCCAATTCTTCGAAATTCCTGATTTTCATTTGATCATCCAATGAAAAACGACCAAAAACACCACGGCGGTGCTCTGCCAGATGACTTCTGACCGGTCTGATCAGGAAAAATGAATGTATACCTTCATTATCTATATGGTATTTTATCATGTTAAATTTTCCGGATTCATTTTCATACAGATGACGATATTCAGGATTGAATTTATTTTCTTTTCTTACACCTCGCGGCACTTTATATATGTAAATTACAATATCGGTTAAAATGCTGTCTCTTTGTTCTTTATCCGGAACATGATGTGAGAATTCGAATGAGTCAGGCGTTTGACACGCCATGATCAGAAAGGCAAAAAAGAAAAAGATAAATGGTATATTGCTCATCATGCATTTTTAGTGTAAAAAAAAGCCGGTCGTAAATAGTAACGACCGGCTTCCTGAATTCAATAACAATTTTATCGTGAAAATCCGTAATCTTCATTAATATTAAAGCTGGACCAACCTTGTGTCCAATCTCCTGAAGTGCCAAATCCTCCTACAAAAGGTACTTGCTCCCAGTTACCAAACCAGGTACTTCTGGGGTTGGTGGCTGTTGCAGGTACATTATCCCAACGTGCACTGGTGGCAGCAAGACTATTTGTCTGAACTAAAAATGTGGGGGTTCCTCTATCGAAAACGGTGGAGCTGATACCGATTTCGTCCCAGGCAGCCACAAATTTATTACCGAATGCCGGGGTGTTAAACCAGTCTATGGCATCAAAACTAGCAACATTATACCGAAGAGCGTGTCCTCTGGGTTCGGAACCCGGATGATTTCCTCTTGGGTTTCCACTGCCATCTCTGAATGGAAGTCCATCCGCAACCGGATCCGGATAATTGGCTTGAAGGATGGCTCCATTGTGACCATATGCTCTGTTTGGATCATAAGCTTTACCAAAGCCATTACCTCCCCAATCCCTTACACCTGCAAGGATTACATTTCGCAATTGTAATTCATTATTAATAGCATGATCTGTAGTTGCATTCCCATCGATATAAATACCCATAGGATATCCTGTAATGATGGAGTTATAGATCTTGAGTTTTGTACTTCTTCTTAGTTGGGCTCCATGTTGGAATTCAGCTGAAATGGAAGTTTCTCTCACCTTTTTTGGTCCAATAATAGTAATATTGGAAAAGACTGTGGACGTAAATGGTTCTCTCAACTCGCCACTTCCATTATTATCTACTTCAAATCCATTGGATCCGGATTGGTCAGCATCCTTGGAATCGCGGATTCCAATTCCGAATTGAACATTTCCGCTGTGACCTAAATCGACATCAAAATCATCATCCAATCCTCTGTAGCAAATTAAGTATTTGCCATCCACTGAACCTCCAAACCACTCAAATTGGTCATCCAGGCCGTAGGATGCCTGTACATATTCTAAAACAGTACTTCGACCTACACTACCTAAGGTTACTGTGTTAACTTCTTCGTTGGGATTAATAGGAATACCTGCCCATTCAACTCTGAGGTATCTCATGATTCCTGAATCATCACTATCATTGGTACCGCCATGCCATGCGGCATATCCCCCTTCCAATTGAACATTCAATCCTTCGTTGTTTCGAGCTCTTCCACAAACTACCAGGCCACCCCAATCTCCTGGAGTTCTTTGGCCCGGAGCTTTGATAGAAGTCATAACAATGGGCTCGTCTCTTGTTCCATCAGCAATAATTTTCCCACCTCTTTGGATAACCAATGTTCCCTTAGTGGCCTCATCTCCAAAAATTATAGTGCCGGGCTCAATGGTAATAACACCTTCGGTTCTCCCATCATCATTTTGAGGGGTTTGTCCGGCTGCAGGAACAGGTCCAACTCTGACAAAGCCAATAAGTACGTAATTTTTGTTCTTTGTCAATGTCACATTACCTTGAAGATATGTACCTTCAATACCTGGAACAGGTACTCCGGGTATGTGCTCATCAAAACCCGCCAAACGGGTTACTCCACCTACCTGTACCAAAGGTTTTGGTGGTTCAGCAGCCACAGTGACACTAAAGGGAGAGGATGTGACTGATCTTCCTATTGCGTCTGTAGCAATAAATGTAAAGTTAACCACAGAATTTACCGGAAGACTTTCAATGGTATAGTTGAGATCATAAGTGGCTGTCGTTCCGGACAAACTTTGATCGGGAAACGCACCGTCAGGTGCTCCGTTTTTCAATATACGCAATGAGGTGAGTCCGGCCGGACCATTAATGGAAACCGATGTGGAAACAGTCGTACCGGCTATACCGGTTGCATTGGCCGGAGTAATCGTTACGGTAGGGGGTGCACCAATAGGCTCCGGATCTTCATCTTTTCCACAGCTGGTGAAAACAAGTGTAAAAGCCACTAAAGACGCCAAAATGAATGGCAAGGCTTTCATTGAAAACTTAGACTTTTTCATGTAACAAATTTTTAATTAAGTAATTTCTGAATAGCTATTGTAGCTGATAAGTTAATCCAAGTGAGAAAATAGAACCTGGTTTGAACCGACGGAAAATCTGATCATTCTTTCTGTCAAAAATTCCATCTTCATTACCATCCTGAAGGAGCAAAAATTCCTGATTGAGAAGATCTTTGACTCCAAACTTTAAACCCAACCGTTGCGTTAATCCTTTGTTTACGCTGACATCAATGACATTTCTGGGCATTTCATAGGTGTCTGGAATAGAAGCTGCTCCAACCAATAAGATCCGTTTTCCGATGACATTATATAAAATGTTAATCTGAAGGTTTTTTTCCAGGTCAGTGTAAAATAGCCCAGTGTTCACAATAAAGGACGATTGTCCCTGTAAAGGCCTGTTTTTGGCACGAAGAAGCTCGGATAATTCCTCTCCCAATGTCACCTGACTGTCAATAATCGATATATTTGCCATCACCGCCATTCTGTCAAGCCATGATATTTTAGTAAGACCGGACAATGATTTTCTTATATCCAATTCAATTCCTCTGGCAAATGCACTTTCTGTATTTCTAAATAAAAAAGTTGATTGTTCGCTTCCAAAATTTCCGTATAGTGATTCAATGGGGTCAGTAAATCTTTTGGAAAATAGTGCAATAGATACGGTTTCTGTGGGACTTGGGTAGAGTTCCCAACGGAGATCAAAATTATCGATGGTCGCGTTTCTTAGCTGCTGGTAGCCTGTAACCGTAGCATCAAATGTAAAATTGTAAAAACCAAAAGGCGCAATTTCCCGGAATTCCGGCCGGTTAACAGTTTTGCCATATACAAATTTCAGAAATGATTTTGAAGTTAATTCATAAGAAAGGGTAAATGAAGGAAGTATGATCCTTTGTTCAAGAATTACCGGATCGATAGGTGAGATTGGGCCTTCATTGAATCTGTCGGGACTGCGCAAACCTTGTGTATTATCTTCATACCGGAAGCCACCATACAGATTGAATCTTTTAAATGGAATGTCTAATGAAATATACAAAGCCTTTAACATGTTACTGGCATTAAAGAAATTGCTGGATGAAAAATTTTCTCCCAGACGAATACCTGTGGCTGGATTAATATTTTCAGGAAGAAAGATCTGGTCCACAGGAAGTTGAGTCAGTGATTCATCGAAAGAAAATCCTCGGGTATATCCCAGGTTTCTTGCTTCAAAATTTCTTGAACGATCTTCATAAAATGCACCTGCGCGTACAATGGGTTTAAAATCGCTGGCAGAATACATATTGAATTTGTGTTCGAGATTGATCACGCCTGAATAGATATTCTCCCTCATACTGGAATAAAATTTACCCAAAAAATCAGGAGTTTGACCCCTCGGAACAAATAATACTGATTCCATGGTCTCAATGTCCACAACGTTTCTTCTGTATCTTCTGTAATCCGGAAGATCATTAAATGAGTATCCATACCCTCCAATCCATTCTATTCGGGTTTTATCTTTAAACAATTTGTGCGTTCCAATTATCTGATTGGATAGTAGTCCGCGATGTTCATTAAAGAATGAAAAATTATTTTGGTCGAATCCTTGTGCGATTTGAGTACCTAATCGGTCAATGAAATCATGGGAAGTAAGTTGGTTGTATAAATTTTTTGATTCAATGACATGGTTTGGATTAATCCTCCAGGTCCAGTTATGTACAATACCGGCCATGATTTCCTGACCGTATTCCATATCGGTAAAGGAATACCTCAACTTACTTTCATTATTAATAAAGTCATACGCTTCAAATGCATTATTCTGAGTGGTAAATACTGTTTTTACATTGCTATACTGAATACTGGTTATATTCCCAATTTGCATTCCTTTGTATCCTATATCTTTTCTGAAATTATTGGTTAATGCAATTTTATAATCCATACCGGAATTATAATTCTGCTGCTTCCAATTATTGGGTAATGATCTGCCAGCGGTTTGAATCTGTTCCTGGGAGAGGCCTACCAGATTGTCAGGAAAATCAACAGGTAAATTGTTAGCCCCATCATTGATTCCTGTCCAATGCCATGGCCTTCTTTGTTCAGCAAAAAAGGGTTGGAAAGAACTGCCATTTCTGTAACTTGTAGATATTTCAAATGAAGTACTGTTTTCATCAGGAATACTTTTCGTCGATATTTTCACTGCCCCACCTGAGAAATCTCCTGGCAGGTAAGGTGCCGGACTCTTATAAATGAGAATCTGGTCAATGACATTGCTGGGTATCATATCAAATGAAAATGATCGAACATCAGACTCCAGACTGGGTATATTCATATTATGAAGCAAGGAGCTGTTGTATCTTTCATTTAACCCCCTGATAACGATGAAACGATCCTGGATTACCGTTACTCCGGGGATCCTTTTCACTACCTGTGAGGCGTCACTGTCCAGGGTTCTTTTTATGGATTCGGCGGATAACCCACTCACTATTTGTCTGCTTTGTTTTATGGTATTCAGAATAGCAACATCGGTTGAAGTTTTTCGAACACCGGTAGTGGTAACCACTTCCAATAAATTGGAACTTTCAAATAAAAGAAAATTGACAGTCAATTCCTGACCGGGATTAAGAATTACAGTGACCGAATCACTTTGAAAACCTATATAAGAACATATAAGTGTATAACTTCCTGCGGTTACATTAAGTATGCTAAACGAACCGTCCAGGTCTGTAGCAGTTCCATAGGGAGTATCCTTCAGAATAACGTTTGCTCCTATGATCTCTTCTTTGGTCACTCCGTCTTTAACTGTACCTTTGATGGTTCCGGTTTGTGCTGAGAGGCTGGAAATAGTAAATAAGATAATCGAAAAACATAAAATTCTCAATCTCGATTTCATGGCTGATTTTGAAGTGTGCCGCAAAGATTGAGCTCAATTATTAAGTCAAAAGGACTTTAATAATAACAAATTGTTACCCGTTGTTAAGCCAATGTTAATACTTATGAGTTAATAGTAAAGTAAGTAACTCAAAATCAGAGATATACGCAACCCTATTTTTTGTATTGATGAGGGTATTGTAATATCTTATAATATTCAGCCCAAGTTAAAATTATACTATTCCTTGCTCAACCATTGCATCAGCTACTTTTATAAATCCGGCCAAATTGGCTCCTTTCAGGTAATTGATGCTTCCTCTTTCACTCCCATATTGCTCACATTGATCATGTATTTTTTTCATGATTACCTGAAGTCGTTCATCTACCTCTTGCCGGGTCCAATTTTCACGAATTGAATTTTGACTCATTTCCAGACCTGAAGTGGATACACCTCCTGCATTTGAAGCTTTACCCGGAGCATACAAAATTCCTGTACTTTGAAAAAATTCTATAGCACCATGAGTTGAAGGCATATTGGCTCCTTCTGCAACAATTATACACCCATTTTGAACCAATAATTTAGCATCGTTTTCATCTAATTCATTTTCTGTTGCACAGGGTAAAGCGACATCAGCGGATACTTTCCAAGGTTTTTTATTTTCATAGTAGACTGCATTTTGAAAATGGGAAATGTAATCTTTTATTCTTCCTCGTTTTACATTTTTTAATTCTTTTACAAAGTCCAGTTTTTCTTTATTTATCCCTTCCTCATCAAGAATAAACCCCGAGGAGTCTGATAAAGTAATCACCTTTCCTCCGAATTCTATTGCTTTTTCACAGGCGAATTGTGCCACATTACCAGAGCCCGAGATAAGTATTTTTTTACCTTCCAGAGCATCATTTCTGGATTTCATCATTTCTGCCGTGAAATATATTAGTCCATAACCCGTAGCTTCCATCCTTATATGAGAACCTCCTGATGGAAGCCCTTTTCCGGTGATCATTCCTGAATATTCATTTTGAAGTCTTTTGTATTGTCCAAACAGATAGCCTATCTCTCTTATACCTACACCTATATCGCCTCCTGGTATGTCCAGAAACTGACCGATATGCCTGCTTAATTCCGTCATATAGCTTTGGCAAAATCGCATGATTTCTCCTTCTGACTTCCCCCTAGGGTTAAAATTTGCACCTCCCTTACCTCCTCCCATGGGCAGGGTAGTTAATGCATTTTTAAAGGTTTGCTCAAATCCTAAAAACTTTAAGATGGAAAGATTGACACTGGGATGGAAGCGCGTACCCCCCTTATAGGGCCCTATGGCTGAATTATATTGTACTCTGTATCCCCTGTTAATTTGGATAACGTTTTGGTCATCTACCCAGGGGACTCGAAATATGATCACCCGCTCCGGTTCTACCAAACGCCGCAGAATTTTATTTTCCTTGTATTTCTTGTTTTCTTCTATATAGGGAATGACGCTTTCCGCTACTTCATAAACTGCCTGTAAAAATTCTTTTTCTTGCATTTGTCCCTGTGTCACATCTTCCATAAAAGTGGACAGATGAGCTTTGTATTTGTCTGGTATGGCCATAGAATTTGGGTTTTAAACATTCACTGAAATAATAAGAGAATGTTTCAAAGTGTTTGAAAGAGAGTTGGAAATTTAAAAGATTTATTGGTTTGGATCAGAAGAAGTATTCAATCTTTTATCTTTGGGGACTGAGTTTAAGATTTCCTGAGCTTTTTTTAAAGATTTTTCGATCTTTTCCAGACTAACTTCGGTTTTCAGGTATTCAGGATAGGTTCCGGAATTTTCTCTTACCAGGTCGCGAATTTTTGTAGCAATTTTCCAATGTTCCCGGATGGCTTTCTCTTCTCCACTGTTTTGCATTCGCTTGAGCTTTTCTTCCGTCAGTGATATTCTGAATAAATGTGCTGCCAATTCAGTCATTCCCAGATGATTAAACAAATCATCGTTTTCAGGTATGCCTTTTCGTTTTTTGAGCTCATTCATTGGAATATTATAAAAGCCCATATATCCTTCGTTGATAAAATTACTCATATTTTTCACTCCCGATCTTCTTGCATTTTTATTGAGATCAGAGGATGATTCGCGGATACTTTCGCGCACTGCGGCCCTTTCGAAATAATCATCCCGATCCAATTGTATAGGCACTTCTTCCAATTCATTTAAAAAATAGGCTCTGGCTCTTTTTACTATAGGTTTGCGATCATCGGCATGGATGGAAATAAGGAAACAAAAGAATTTGCTTAATTTGAAATCCTTTCTGCTGCGGGTATAATTAGTGTTTTCAGCTTCTATCATGTTTTCATTCAGTTCAATACCCAACCGGATACAGGTATCCATAGCTTTTTGCATAGAATACTGAAAAGTATCCAAGGATTTATATCCCAAAACTTTAGCATACCAACTGGCCCACCAGTATAGTTTACTTCCTTCTCTGATACTGAAATCCTCCAGCAAGGGTTTCTTTTTGATCCATGCATCCGATAGAGATAGTTGCTTTGCGATGGTTTTTGATTTAAATAATTTTTAACATGTTTTCATTACATCTAACAATAATGTTTGCTATTTAGTTACAAATAAGCTGTATTTAATTGTGGTTATAAAACAAGAAAGTAGCACAAATTGGATAGTTGCCTTTTGGCGATATTTATGCTGTTAGTGCAGGAATATTTATAATGTGATTACTTCAAGTTACAAAATACACAACCAGCCCAACAGCTTTGAGGATGTCTATAGTAATAATTTTCCGGGACTTTGATTAAAAAGGTAGCCATTCTCCAATAAAAAAAGCCATCCGCTTGAACAGATGGCTTTTTTTTATCAAAGGATTAGCATTAATTACCTCCGTATACTGCAATGGGATCAGGATTTCCATCCGGATCACCATTTACAGTACCGTCATTTTTAATATTGTTCAACAAAAGCAATCCTGCCATGTGTGGCGCTGCCATGGATGTGCCGCTGATGGAGCGGTAGCCATTATTGATCCAGGTTGAATTAACACTCACACCGGGCTGACAATAGCGGATGGGGGGGTTTCCAAAATTTGAAAAGGAAGCCCAGTTATCGCTGCTGTTCATAGCAGAAATGGTGTACAGATTGTTGCCGGTAGCTCTCGCTGGAGAGTAGTTATTAGCGTTAGCACTGGAATTACCTGCCGCGATGGCTACTCTTACACCTTTATTTCCAAGATTTTTTACAGCATCATCCAAAGCTGTGTTGGCTCCACCGCCGAGACTCATATTGGCTACATCACCAGATTTAGCAGTCGCTGCAACGTGATCTACCCCGGCTATTACACCCGATATCGTACCACTACCTCTACGATCCAATACTTTGACAGGTACAACAGTGGCACCGGCTGCTACCCCTATCACGCCAACACAATTATCAATGGCTGCAACCGTGCCAGCAACGTGGGTACCATGTCCGTTTTTGTCATCAAAATTGGCATCAGGCCCACTTGAAAACGCTGTAAATCCTCCATTTGTACTAACATTCAAATCTTCATGGTTCAACTGTATGCCAGTGTCAATGATCCAGGCCCGGGCATTACCAGTGTAAGTTTTTCCGCCTTTCACTCTGGCTATACCATATGGAGTGGTTTGTGTGTTGGTGGAACAACCCCCACCATCTCCACCTCCGCCACCGCCATCATCGCCACCGCCATCATCAGGAGGGGGGCAAGGGCCGCCACGGGGAGTTCCGCAAGGAGGAGCTAAAGTAATGATTTCA
>DAOLDB010000016.1:0-72529 GCA_035327565.1 Saprospiraceae bacterium | reverse complement strand
CTGAAGGTATACATCGCATCAGAATGGAGGGAGAGAACCTGCCACCGGGCATCTGCTACGTTCGCCTTCGTGCAGGAAAGGAGGTCATAACACGTAAAGTAGTGGTGGTGAGATAGGGTCTTGTAAAGAAGAAGTCCGGCTTAATAAAGGGAAGAATAAAAGCTTCTCAGACTATACCGCTAAAAATAATATAAAGGTGACTTAAAAAAGAAGTATAATACTCTTGTCTCTATTTGAAGTACATGTTATACAGGAAACGACTCTACCTTTAAAGGTATAAACACTTCATTGTTTAATCACTTAAATGGATTGTGCTTTTTATGGTAAAGCATTTGAGGACTTTTAACTTATTTTTTTTTATTCTGCAACAATTTATTGAAAGAATGATAAGTTATAGATGAGTTTAACAGACCCTTGTATATATTTGTGCGTTTTTTAACATAATACGTTTTTCTGACATGAGTTTTAATCTAAGAATTGTTTTTCTTTCCATCGTATTAATAGGATTGGCTACCTCTTGTGGTAAAAAAGGTAAGGAATCAACCGCTACGGGATGGAGATATAACGATCCGGATTGGGGTGGGTTCGAAAAAAAGGAGTATGAAGGTCAGGTTACCGGACCCAATCTGGTATTAATTGAAGGGGGTACATTTACCATGGGGCTTACTTTGGAGGATGTAACATATGAGTGGAATAATATTCCTCGGAGAGTTACAGTTTCCTCTTTTTATATGGATGAAACTGAGGTATCCAACATTAATTACAGAGAGTATCTCTATTGGTTATATAATACTTACAAATCTTATCCGGAAGTATACAGGGATGCACTCCCGGATACCCTGGTCTGGCGTGAAGAGTTGGCATATAATGAGCCGCTCGTAGAGACATATCTTAGACATCCTTCATTTGATGAATATCCGGTGGTAGGGGTTTCCTGGATACAGGCCAATAAATATTGTGAATGGAGAACGGACCGGGTAAATGAAATGATCCTGGTAAAAAGAGGTATTATCAATTTAAGACCTGATCAAGTGGACTCTGATGCCTTTAATACACAGGCATATCTGGCAGGCCAGTACCAGCCCGATGTAAGAAAGAATTTAAGAGACCTTGGAACCGGCGGAGAAAGACCGGTTCGATTCGATGATGGTATTTTACTACCTGATTACCGGTTGCCTACTGAGGCAGAATGGGAGTATGCAGCATTGGCATTAAAAGGGAATTTAGCATCAACCAGAGATGAATTGATTACAGAGCGCAGATTTTTCCCTTGGGAAGGAAATACTGCACGGTATAAGAAACGCAATAAAAGCCAGGGTAGAATTCTGGCAAATTTCAAAAGAGGAAGAGGAGATTACATGGGAATGGCAGGCAATCTCAACGATATGGCTGCAGCTCCTGCACCTGTTAAGTCTTTTTATCCTAATGATTTTGGACTATATAATATGGCTGGCAATGTCAGTGAATGGACGGCTGATATCTACAGACCTTTGACCAGCACTACTTTGAGTGATCCCGATAACCAGGACCTTAACCCGTATCGGGGAAATGTTTTCAGGAGTTTGATACTGGACGATGAAGGCAGACCGGTTGAAAAAGATAGTCTGGGAAGATTACGTTATAGAGAAGTAACAGAAGAGGAGGCCATGGATAGAAGAAATTATAGAAGAGGTGACGTAAGAGACTATAGGGATGGAGATGATGAATTTGTTGAATACGGCTATGGAATAACTACATTGATTGGCAATCAATCACGAGTGATAAAGGGCGGATCCTGGGCGGATCGCTTACATTGGCTGTCTCCCGGAACACGCAGATATTTGGAAGAAGACCGGAGTGACCGGAGTGTAGGTTTTAGATGTGCTATGATCAGAATGGGCGCTCAAACCGGAAATGAGGGAGAAGGTGGAAACTTTTTTAAAGAAAATCAAAGAAAAGTAAAAAGGAGATATTAAAAAAATCCTTTATCAAAAGGTATATAAAAACCCATGTATGAAAGCATGGGTTTTTTTTTAATCATGACCTATGGATTTGTTTGAATTATATCTAAGAAACCCTTCGATATCCACCGATACCCGGACAATCGAGTCCGGAGATATCTTTTTTGCTTTGAAAGGAGATCAATTCGATGGGAATATTTACATAGACCAGGCTATTGAGAAAGGAGCAATTCTTTGTGTTTCTGATGATCAAAATCGAAAAGGGCAGGATAAAGTATGGGTTACTCAAAATGTACTGACCTCTTTGCAGGATTTGGCTCACAAATACAGAAAATTGTTGAAGGGAAAAGTGATGGGTCTTACCGGTTCAAATGGTAAGACAACCACCAAAGAATTACTGTATCAGGTTTTATCTCAGAAATATAAAACCCATGCTACGAAAGGTAATTTGAACAACCATATTGGTGTGCCACTGACATTGCTCAGCGTACCCATCGATGCTGAAATGATTATTATAGAAATGGGAGCAAACCATCAGGGAGAAATCCATGAATTATGTGAAATAGCCGATCCTTATTATGGATTAATTACCAATTGCGGTAAGGCGCACCTTGAAGGATTTGGAGGAATTTACGGAGTTATCAAAGGTAAAACTGAACTGTACCGATACCTGAATAGAAATGAGGGAACCATTTTTTATAACCCAGATGACCGGATATTGGTGGAGAATCTTCCTTCAGGTACATTGAATATCCCATACATGAGTTATCAGCTACTTAATTCATATCCAACGATTTCAGTACATATTAATGATATAATATATGATAGCCCGATGTACGGAGATTTTAATGCTGGTAATATTGTTTGTGCTGTATCAGTAGGTTCATATTTTAAAGTAGACCCGGCTGACATGCAAAAGGCTATCCAATCCTATGTGCCAGCCAATAACCGCTCACAATTTATCCAATTCAGAGATGCTGAAATATTTTTGGATGCATATAATGCCAATCCAACCAGTATGGAATTTGGGTTGAATTTTTTTGATGGCATTCATAGAGAAAATAAAATGGTTATTTTAGGGGATATGCTCGAATTGGGTGAGTATGGAGAAGCTGAACACCAGAAAATGGTAGATAAGCTCAAAACCATGAAAATAGATCGGGTCTTGCTTGTTGGGCCGGTGTTCAAAAAAACCCGTCATGCTTTTCCGGTATTTGAAAATGTGATGGAAGCCCAAAGCTATTTTGACGATCTGGATATAAAAGGTTGTTCAGTTTATATTAAAGGTTCAAGAGGAATTCAGTTAGAAAAGCTTGTGAATCAATGAAGCTTTGTCAGGTGTTTAAGAAGTCTGTCGGGTAACTCTTTATGTATAGTATCCAGATATTCCTGATAAGAACAAGCAATATATGCATCATCAGAAGGTTCCGTGCCGGTCAGGAACCACCATCGATCGGAAGTATTGTTTTTTACAAAATAGAAACTTTCTTTCATTTGATCATTTTCCACTATAAATTGCTGATAATCTCTATCCTTTGCCGGATGATCGCAGTGGGATTGACTGACCCCTTCCATGAAGTACCATAATGCCTGGGCAATTGTGTCAGAAGTGATTTCATCAGGTTGATAATCCCCTCCGATAACCAACAATTTTAATTGCGTATTCCCTCCTGCATATTTAAGTAACTGACACGCTTCCTCCGCGGATAGACCGGTAGGTAAACTGCTGTGACAACCCGGAACATCGCTTCTCCTGATGGCGCAGATATCAAAATAAATTCCTGTATATTCCCTTACAGCCGGTTCTACCAAATGAGAATCCGCCCTGAGCTTTCCAAGACTCATGGAATTGATAGAATGATCAGTAATTCTATGCAGATGTTCCAATTTTACCATTTGACGCTGGAATGCCATAAAGTCACAGGAAATACCATATTCAGAAAACATTAAGTTGTTGGAAATACAAAGGTGCTGCGGTTCATTACCTTTGGATAAACTGTTCATGATGGAAGAAAACCATCGAAAATCCTGATCCAGGATAACAGGAATGATTCCTCCTTCATTAAGTTCTCTGACAAGTTGGATGTTAAATTGAGCATCCGATTTTCTAAAAATCCCTAAATCAATAATATTAAGATTTTTGAAGTGATTTTCAAAAAAGGATAGCGATTCAAGAATTTTTTGGGATCTATGGCCCGGGGAAGAAATAAGAGAAATGCGATATTGTGATAAATCAAATTCACCATCGGCTGTATATTTCTCCAATTTCATATTATTATTGATACATGCTGCATCGTTTTCAACAGGTTTTAACCAGTGACTGATCATACGCTTTTTTTTTATCAAATATATTATAAAAAATTGTAATATAAAATAAAATGAGTAATTTTTAGCGGATTGAATCTCTCCAATGAATCAGTAGGATATAAAAAAAAAGGCCTTATTTTACAGATATATTAGATTTTCCGCCTCCAGAAATATAAATTGTGAAAAATTATTATTTATTTTATGGAAATTTCAGGAGAACCTGGAAATAGAACCCCATTCCAAAACCTAAAGAAGTAATCAATAATTGCATAAATTGAAATTACATATAAATTTTGCCCTATGACTAGACTAATTTTTTTAAGTTTATTTTTTTTGTTCTCTTACACTTTCACATTATATAGTCAGGAAGCTACTTCCATGACGGATGAAGCAAGGAAGACTCTGGGAAGTAAAGAGGAACAAAATGAAAAGTGGCGTATGGGAGAATATAAATATTCTGCCAGACCCAATGACGCATGGGAGCTTGGCATCCACCTTGGTCATTTCTTTATTTCAGGGGATGTGAATGCTGTCCCGGGAATGGGAATAGGTCTTCATTTACGAAAGGCCATTCACTATAACTTCTCTTTGAGAGGAGAATTGTTTTTCGGTCAGGCCAGAGGATTGGATACTCAACCCAGAACTCGACCCAGTGGTGGACTTGTTGAAGCTGTTTATGCCCCTTATGAAGGAGTGGATGGCGGCTGGTTTGCTTCCTACAGAAACAGACAAGCCAATATGACACTGCAAGGGGTTCTTAACATTGGTAACATGCTTTTCCATAAGGAAAACAACAATTGGAATTTGTACACCGCTTTGGGTGTGGGTTTGTCACTTACCAAAACTCAACTGGATCTTTTGGGTGACAACAATCAGCCTTACCAAAATCTTATTAACCGTGTAGGTTATACAGAAAGCAAACATGCATCGAGAGCCGGTAGAAAAGAGATTCGCAGTGCAATAAGAGATGTATATAACGGTGTTTATGAGACTGATGCTCCGATCAAGGGTGGAGTTTTTGGTTTGAACAATGCCGGCACTCTACATTTTCTTGCCACCGCCTCTTTGGGTATCTCCAGAAAGATTAATCAAAGATGGAATTTAGGAATTGAACATCAGATATTCTATTCCAACAATGATTATCTGGATGGAATTTCCTTCCGGGCTCCCCGAAATCCTACTAATAACAGAGATTTAGGCCAATATACGAGTTTGCGTGTCGGAATCAATTTAGGCAATTTCAATAAGGTGACAGAGCCATTATACTGGCTTAATCCATATGATGCGATATTCAATGATATTGCTGAATTGAAAAGGAGGCCTGTTTTTGACCTGACAGACAGTGATGGTGATGGAGTGATTGACCTTTTGGATCAGGAGCCTAACACCCCTGAAGGATGTCCTGTGGACACGAGGGGTGTAATGCTTGACAGTGATGGTGATGGTATTCCAGATTGTAAAGATGCTGAACCTTTTTCTCCTCCGGGCTATCCTGTAGATAGCAGAGGGGTTGCTCAGGTTCCGCCTCCATTTACTGAAGGAGATGCCATTACATTGATTGATGCCAGAGTATCTGCAGCTATGGAAAATGTAAGATCCGAGTGGTTTTTACCCATGATTCACTTTGACCTGGATCGTTACAACATTAAACCAGAGTTTAGAGGCAATCTTCACAATGTGGCATCCGTCATGAAAACCTACCCTGACATGTGTATTACAATAGAAGGTCATACCGATACTCGCAGTGGTGAAGCTTACAATAATGTACTTTCATACAACAGGGCATTGGCAGTGGTTGATTTTATGGTATCTCATTATGGAATTAACAGAGATCGCTTCAGACTGATGTATGGGGGTAAGACCACTCCATTAATTGATGGCTCCAGATATGAAGCCCAGCATTATATGAATCGCAGGGTGGAAATGCGCGTATGCCAGGAAGGCGATAGAAACATGGACAGACCTCAGGGACCTTCAGCAGGTAGGGGAGAGAGTATGTCAGGAATTCGTCAGTAATTCAGAAAATTTCTTATAAATTTAAAAGGATCGCTAGTTAGAGCGATCCTTTTTTTTTACTTCATTTTATACAATGATCATCAGTGGATTTTCCAGCATGGCTTTCACTGATTGTAAAAATTGTGCACCTTTTGCTCCATCCACCACCCGATGGTCGCAGGATAAAGTAACTTTCATCATGTTGCCAATGGCAATTTCACCGTTTTTGATTATGGGTTTTTGAATAATAGAGCCCACGGCTAAAATGCACGCATCCGGAGGATTGATGATAGCAGTAAATTCATCAATATCGAACATACCCAGATTGGAAATGGTAAATGTATTGCCTTGCATTTCTTCCGGTTTCAATTTTCTTTCTTTGGCTTTACCGGCCAATTCCCTGACCTCCTGATTGATCCAGGAGAGCGGCTTGGCGTCGGCATTACGAACGACAGGAACCAATAGTCCTTCCTCCACCGCTACTGCTACGCCAATGTTGATTTCTTCATGGGTACGAATTTTATCTCCAAGCCAGGATGAATTAACAGCAGGATGTTTCCGAAGTGCTACAGCACAGGCTTTGATGATAATATCATTAAAAGAGATTCTTTGTTCACTGACCTCATTTACCATTTTACGGGCCCGCACTGCTTCATCCATATTGATTTCAATGGTAAGGTAAAAGTGTGGCGCTGAAAACTTGCTTTCACTTAATCGCCTGGCGATGGTTTTCCGCATCTGCGATACCGGCTTTTCTCCATATTCAATGCCGCTATTTGTGTAATATGAAGTGGATAAGGCGGCAACAGTTTTTTGCGGAGGATTTTTAATATAATCTTCGATATCCCTCTTGATGATCCTGCCACCTTCACCGCTTCCTTGCAGCGTGTCAATTTCTATTCCCGCTTCTTTGGCCATCGATTTTGCCAGAGGCGACGCTTTTACCCGGGCTTCATGGTCTGATGAGGCGGAATGGGTCAGAGGAGCTGAATCTTTTTGTTGATCCGCTTTTTTGACACCTTTTTCCTGTGTTTCTAATTGTTTTGAAGGCTGACCGGAATCAGATGAATTACTCTCTTTTTTGGCGTTATTATTTTCTTTTTCTGATGTGCCGGAATCCTGAAGCAGGGATTGATAGTCTTCCCCTTCGGCACCAATGATGGCAATGATGCCATCCACGGCAACAGGACCTTCCTTTACCCCTATATAGAGCAAAGTGCCTTCCTGAAAACTCTCCAAATCCATGGTAGCTTTGTCGGTTTCCACTTCAGCAAGTACATCGCCAGGTTGTACTTTATCCCCAACATTTTTTAACCATCCTACGATATTCCCTTCTTCCATGGTATCGCTCAACCGGGGCATTCTGATTACTTCAGCCATTTGATTGTTTTTTTCACTCTTTGTAAATATCAGTCCTGAGTGTGGACAAAATTAGTGTAAATGAACTTCATTACCGAATCAAACTAAAAAATAATTCAATGGTTTAGCATATTTCACTTTTCGATAGGTTTTGTGTGCAATTCTTTCAATATGTAAAAAGGAGTGAAATTCTTTACAAGTAAATTGAACGTCAAAATACTGAAGTATAATATTTATTTATACTTCTGCTGTGGGATGATATAAATATGCCAACGAACTTTATGACTCCTTTCATAAATACCTAGATAGCATACATATTACCTGAAGTTCTGATTGAATTATTACACGGCCAATATAAACTTGTAAAAATTCAAAGTCATTTGCAACCGTAAAAGAAAATATTTGTCTAATGAATATATGCAAAACGAAAGTAACCCGCTTTCTGATAAACAATTGGTTGGAGCAGTGTTGAGTGGAAACACTCAGGATTTTGCTGTCATTATAAAAAATACAGAAAGGCTGGTGACGCAAATTATCAGGAGAATGGCTGTAAACGAAGAAGACCAGAAAGACCTGGTTCAGGATATATACATAAGAACCTACCAGAATTTATCGTCATTTAAATTTCAATCCAAATTATCCACCTGGGTTGCTACCATTGCGTATAATACAACTATCAATTATCTCAATAAAAATAGAATCCGGTGGTTGAATTTTGACAAAGAAGCTGAAACAATCATCACCTTGGGTGAGAATGTGGAAGACGAAATGTCACGGAAAGAAACCGCACTCATGGTATATCACGAACTAAGCAAGCTTCCACCTTTATATAAAACATTGATTTCCCTGTACCATATTGAAGAATTACCCAATAAGGAAATTGCTGAAATTACCCAATTGCCCGAAGGCACAATAAAAAGTTATTTGTACAGGGCAAGGAAAATATTAAAATGTAATATTGAAAAGAACTACAAAAAGAATCCATATGAACAATGAGCATTTGAGTGATGACATCATTCAAGCCTATATTTTGGATGAAATAGCAGACAAGGAAGTGAGTCTTCACATTTCATCATGCTTTGATTGCAGATTGAAGCTCGAATCGTACCAGATTTTAATGATGCAACTCAACACTATCGAACCTGAAGTTTTTTCTTTTGATGCTGCATCTTTAGTAATGTATAAAATAGAGGAAACGGAAAAACAAAGGAGATATTTAAGCAATTATGCTTTCTTAGGAATAATCGGATTTTTGATCCTAGGGGTATTGGTTTTTTTCTTTTCTTACATCAGTCATATCGTTCATATACTTCAGTCCATGACAATCATTGGAAATGTGTTTCTCTTTGTATCTGCGTTTAGTGTGTTTTTGTTTTTATTGGCTGACATTCTCAGAGACTATAAAGAAAAAGAAAAGTTGATATTGCAATAATTTTTGCAACCGGAATACATAAAACCGGTCTGATCAAGTACCATTAGAAAAGTTATAAATATGAAAAAAGCAATTTTAAGTACAATAGGAATATGGGCCGGCAATTTTCTTATTGCCCAGGGTAGTAAAAATGGAAACCCAGATATACCTCAGTCCCATGCAATTCAGGATGCAATAGAACCCAACCCCAATTACCTATATGTGGAAACCTTTGCCGCAGTAATTTTGGGCGGTTTACTTGTGTTTATGACCATTACTCTGGTGAAATTTATTTTGGATCACCGGTTAAAGAATAAAATAATTGACAGAGGTGTCTCCGAAAAAATATCCACGGCTATCCTTGAAAAAAGTATTAAAAATAAGAGTGATGAAGCCATGAAGTATGCCATATTATTGTGTGGAATGGCCTTCGGCTTAATAGTAACATATTATACCTTGCCAGTCCATATTCATTCACTGGCTATAATGGCATTATGTATTGGGGCAAGCTTTTTGGGTTACTTTTTCTACCTGAAACAACAAGATCAATAGATTTTGTAAGATTTTGACCTTAATTTGATTGTATCTTCCAGAGCAGATAGAAACATCAATTTCCATTCACCTGTGGCAAATATTTCAATGAATTGCCTGTAAATGGATTTATTAGTGCTAAAGGGACACGGTGCTTCCAGGATTTCATATGAATACTTTTTTATAAAAGTGAAGGTCAATTTTGCTAAAATGAGCACCCTATTGTATAGTTTTGCATGATATATCCTGACGTTCATGCATTTTACATCAAAAGTTTTGGAAGATTTGGTTGCTGCATTTGCCACACTCCCCAGTATCGGCAAGAAATCTGCATTGCGCCTGGCGCTTCATTTGGTCAGAGAAGACCGGGGCAAAGCCCTTCGCATTAGTAACGCCCTTTCTGAACTGGCACATAAGATTCAGTTTTGCAGAAGATGTCACAGTATTTCAGATGATGAATTGTGCAATATTTGTTCTTCCCATTCACGAAATCATTCGATCATCTGTGTAGTGGAAACCATCAGAGATGTGATGGCAATCGAAGAGACGGGACAATTCAACGGAGTATATCACGTGTTGGGGGGAGTCATTTCTCCAATGGAAGGAATTGGACCGGAGGATGTTCATATCCGTTCGTTGGTGGAAAGGGTCAGAAATGAAAGCGTCGATGAATTGATCATGGCCATTAGTCCCACCATTGAAGGGGATACCACCATTTATTATATAACTCGTCAATTGTCTGGCATGCATGTGAAAATTAGTACCATAGCAAGAGGAGTTGCTTTTGGCGGTGACCTGGAATACACTGATGAACTTACCTTAGGACGTTCTATCCTGGCAAGAACTCCAGTTGAAATTCCTAATTAATCCACTTTGGACCTCAGCATCATCATCGTCAGTTATAATGTAAAACACTTTCTCACACAGTGCATCCAAGCGATTTTCCAATCCAATTCCTTCCCTTACCGATTTGAAGTTATTGTTATTGATAATTGTTCCACCGATGGAAGCGCTGAATTGCTGAAAGAAAAATTCAGTCAATCCATCCGGCTGCATGTCAATTCAAAAAACGTAGGATTTTCAAGAGCAAATAATCAAGGCCTTGCAGTTGCTTCAGGAAAGTATATTCTTTTTTTAAATCCGGATACTATATTAGGGGAGTTCACCATCCAATCAGTTCTTGATTATATACAAAAAAATCAAAGTCTCAATATCGGAGCAGTAGGGGTCAAAATGGTAGATGGTCGTGGCAAATATCTGCCTGAGTCCAAAAGAGCTCTTCCAGGTATTTGGAACTCTTTTTGCAAACTCTCCGGACTTTCTTATTGGTTTTCACGTTCTAAATTTTTTTCAGGATATAACCTGACCTATTTAGACGAAGATCAAATTCAGCAGATCGATGTAGTGAGTGGAGCATTTTTCCTGTTGAAAAAAGAAGTGCTTGATAAAACGGGGGGCTTTGATGAAGGCTTTTTTATGTTCGGTGAGGACATAGATCTCAGTAAGAGGATTCTCGATGCCGGATATTCCAATATATATTTTCCTCAAACCTCTATTATCCATTTTAAAGGGGAAAGTATCCGTAAGAAAGATCTGGCCTACTATAGTAATTTTTATAATGCTATGGCTATATATGCCAGGAAACATTTCAATCCGTTAACGACATTTTTTTTATCGGTATCTATATTGATAGCTGCATTCGTTGCTTATTTCAGACGAATGATCAGTCAATATTTCAGAGTTTTAAGAGATTTACTTATTTTTTATATCCTGTTGCAAATCATACGACCTGGATGGGCATGGCTTCGCTTTGGTGATCTCAACTATTACAAGCATGAAGCCCTCAATTATTTACTGGGAGTGGTTGCTGTCATTATGGTATCTTCTTTTGTTATATCCGGCCATTATAAAAAGCAATCAAGTATTAGAAACAGCATGTCAGGGATCCTCCTGGGTCTGATTATCACTTTAACGGTATATAGTGTGTTACCTGAATACATGAGATTCAGCAGGGCAATTTTAATCTTGTTTTTCGTTGCTGTATTCTCCATGTTTATGTTTCAGAGATTAATGAGTCGATTCTCAAAATTTTCATGGTTGACCGGTGGGGGATATAGTGCAGTACGAATAGCTATTATATCCGGGAAAGAAAATTATTTTGGTATTCGTCAGGTGGCTTTAGCCTTACCTCGGAAAATTGAAATTCTGGGTCGGATACGTTATGATGACCAGGAAATGATGGCTGAAGATCTTGGGCATGTAAATCAATTGAAAGACCTGGTTCAAATGTACAAATTGGATGAAATCATTGTTGACATTGAAGAAACAGGAATGGAGAAGTTATTGGAATGGATGGTTTTTGCAGGTAATGAAATGAAGTTCAAAATTTTCAATAACAGTCCTTCTGTTTTGATTGGCAGTCATGATCCTTCTGTACCAGGGGAGTGGTATACCAGCCATATTGAGTTTAAAATAGTCAGAAAATCATCCATCATTCTCAAAAGATGTCTGGACATTCTATATTCATTGTTACTCATTGTTTTGACTCCTGTATTCATATTGAAAAGAAAATACATTCTTCAACAGGCGCGGGAAGTACTTTCAGGTAAATATTCCTGGGTAGGCTATGCTGGTCATGATAGTGAAATGAGGACATTGCCGAAATTAAAGCCTGGTATATTGCCATTGGACTATCCGGCTTTTGGGTTGAAGGACGATAAAAAACAATGGATGAATCACATGTATGCTAAAAATTATTCAGTATTTACTGATTTGGAGATACTTTTTAATTACTTATTTTTACCAAAGGACCGCCAATGATCATTTTATTATAAGGTTAATTTTGACTTTATTTACTTTAAATGATCTGTAGGAAACGGCCCTTGCAAGAGTACGAACATGAAGGATATTGTTAAAGAGCTTTCTTTAAAGATTAAGGATAAGTTGATTCGCATCAGAAGACACCTGCATGCTCACCCTGAGTTGTCATTTCAGGAATCGGAAACCTCGGCATTTATCAAAAAGATTCTTGATGAAGCGAAGATTCCGTGGAGTGGTGGATGGGCAGGGCATGGTATTGTGGTTCAACTGGAAGGAGGAAAGACCGGAGATGGGAATGTGATTGCCCTGAGAGCCGATATGGATGCTCTTCCCATCCAGGAGGAAAACTCTGTGGATTATAAATCCATCCATCCGGGAGTAATGCATGCTTGTGGTCATGATGTCCATACTACCTGCCTGATTGGAGCTTTGCTTATTCTGCATTCAATCAAAGATCAATGGAGCGGTAAGGTAAAAGCCATATTCCAACCAGGAGAAGAGAAGCTGCCCGGTGGAGCCAGCATGATGATCAAAGAAGGAGTGCTCAAGAATCCCACTCCAAACCTGATGATTGCTCAACATGTACATCCTTCGCTTGAGGTAGGGAAGGTAGGTATTCGCTACGGTAATTACATGGCTTCAGCAGACGAAATTTATATTACCGTCAAGGGGAAAGGGGGACATGGTGGTCTCCCACACCTATGTCTTGATCCGGTCGTAGTAACTGCCGGTATCATTGAAGCATTACAGAGCATCGTAAGCCGGAACAGTGATCCCACCATCCCAACAGTGCTCACCTTTGGAAAAATATATTCGAAAGGCGGGGCTACCAATATTATTCCTGATGAAGTATGTCTCGAAGGTACTTTCAGGACAATGGATGAAAACTGGAGAAGACGGGCGCATAGTTTGATCAAAGAAAGGGTGAACTGTATAGCTAAAAGTATGGGTACATCGGCAGAAATCAATATTAGGGTCGGTTATCCCACATTGTATAATGATCTGAAATTGTCACAAAAGGTACAATCCATCATGATTGAATATTTGGGTGAACAAAATGTGGAGGAATTGCCGGTACGGATGACTGCAGAAGATTTTGCATTTTATTCCCTTGAACTCCCTGCCTGTTTTTACCGCCTTGGTACCGGCAACCGGTCAAAAAATATTACTTCTCCCGTCCATACGTCCACTTTTGATATAGATGAAGATGCTTTGGAAGTGGGATCAGGGTTGATGGCATATCTGGCTTTAAAGTGTCTATAGAAAGAATTCAACATTGTTTTTTCAATAGTTGAATAAATTATTTTCATTTATACATTCAAATTTATTTTAATATGTTAATTTTGTTTTGAACCAATAAGATAAGTAAATGGCTAAGGTATTAATTGTAGATGACGACAAAGGAATCAGGAGAACGCTCAGAGACATCCTGGAATTTGAAAAGTATGAAGTTGAAGAGTCACCGGATGGACTGGATGCGGTAGTAAAAATCAAACAGACAGAGTACGATGTGATCATCCTGGATATAAAGATGCCTAAAATGGATGGTATGGAAGCCATTGACAGAATACAGATGCTTCGTCCAGACACTCCGGTAGTAATGATTTCCGGTCATGGGAATATCGATACCGCTGTTGAAGCAGTAAAGAAGGGTGCATTTGACTTTATACAGAAGCCCCCGGATTTGAACCGGCTGTTGATCACCATCCGGAATGCTATGGATAAAAGCAGCCTGATTACCGAAAAAAATCAGCTCCAAAGAAGAGTGAGCCGCAGCAAGGTTCAGGAAATGATAGGAGAATCTGATCCAATGGTTGTGATCAAAGATACCATTGAACGTGTAGCTCCTACTGAAGCAAGAGTTTTGATCACCGGTGAAAATGGTACGGGGAAGGAATTGGTTGCTCGCTGGCTACATTCGAAGAGTAATCGCAAGGATGGACCCATAGTTGAGGTAAACTGTGCAGCCATCCCATCAGAGTTAATAGAAAGCGAGTTATTTGGACATGAGAAAGGTGCATTTACTTCAGCGCATAAAAACAGAGTAGGAAAGTTTGAATTGGCCGATGGAGGTACTCTGTTTCTGGATGAGATTGGCGATATGAGCCTTTCTGCCCAGGCCAAGGTTTTGCGGGCGCTTCAGGAAAACAGAATTACCAGGGTAGGGGGAGATAAATCCATTTCTGTCAACGTAAGAGTGGTTGCGGCCACGAATAAAGACCTGAGGAGTGAAATTTCAAAAGGAAAGTTCAGAGAAGACTTATATCACCGGTTGGCGGTTATTATCATTGAAGTACCTTCACTAAATCAAAGAAAAGAGGATATTCCGATGCTCGCCCAGCACTTTATTGAAAGCATTTGTAATGAGTATGGTGTAGCTGTAAAAAAGATTGAAGAAAGAGCCATTCAGGCATTGCAACACATCAATTGGTCAGGGAACATCAGGGAATTGAGAAACGTAATAGAAAGATTGATCATTTTGAGCGGCACTGTGATAACAGAGAGCGATGTACATCAGTATGTCATGCCTAACAGCGCCAACAGATCAAGGCTTAAAGAAATATTTGATCAATTTGAAGACTTACAAAGCCTCCAATCGTTTATAAGTAAAGAATTTGAAAAATATAAAGGAGCTTTTGTATAATTGTAAAACCAAATGAATACCTCGAAGGTTAGAATCCTGCCTTGTTAAAAATTTCAAGGCGGGATTTTTTGTCATATTTAATTATTTAGGTAATTGTAATAGAAACATATGAGCGATCAAATAGTACCTGGTGCCCAAAGGGCGAATGCTAAGGCAGGAAAGCAATGGAGTAAAATAAAAGGAGAGAATTCCTGGACTATGTTCAAGGTCATAGCCGAAATGGTGGATGGATTTGAAAAACTGAATAGCCTGGATCCATGCGTATCTATTTTTGGTTCTGCACGTACCAAACCTGATCATGAATACTATAAAAAAGCAGTCGAAATAGCTAAACGCTTATCCGAGGAAGGTTATGGGATTATCACGGGAGGGGGTCCCGGAATTATGGAAGCTGGTAATAAAGGTGCTTATCTTTCGGGGGGGCTTTCTGTGGGATTGAATATTGACCTGCCTTTTGAGCAATCACACAATGCTTATATTGATCCGGATAAGAACCTGGAGCACAGGTATTTTTTCGTACGAAAAGTAATGTTTGTTAAATATGCTCAGGCATTTATCGTTATGCCGGGGGGCTTTGGCACATTAGATGAACTTTTTGAAGTATTGACACTGATTCAGACTAAAAAAATTACCAGAGTACCAATGATCTTATTCGGCAAATCCTATTGGCAGGGATTGGTAGATTGGATTTTCAAGGTCATGTATGAAGAAGAAAACAACATCAGCAAAAAAGATCTCGATCTGGTGTTGCTTACGGATGATATTGAGGAGGTGGTTCAGCATATAAATGAATTTTATTCTGAAGGTGCTGACAACCAGTTGAAGCCTAATTATGAGTTATAATTGGAGTTCATTTTTTCTCAATCAAAAAAGCGCCAGCTCAATCCTACTCTCATTCTCTGGTCAAATTGAGGATAATTTCCTATGAAATAATATACTCTTTCATCGAGCATGTCACCGAGATTTTCGAATCGAAAAAAGAAGCGAAATTTTTGCACTTTGAATGAAACGAAGGCATCAAACATAGGAACAAAGCCATCGGAACCTCTGGATCCGGCATAGAATTCTGAAATCAATGGATTGAATTCAAGTCCGTTGTATGGACCAATGATTCTTACTTCAGTTCCAATTCTCAATTGCAAATTCCTTTTAAAAAGATCAGATTGCCAATACCATTGGTGTTTGGTATAATAGTTAGGCAGATGATATAAATTAGTAGAAAAATATTGAGCTACCAGATAATTTTCGAAATGAAAATTGAATATTGAAAAATCAAAATAAAAATCAAATACTGTAGCGGTATAAAGACCATTGTTGATTTCTGGAATGGCTTCTTCATTATAGAAAAGCGTGTTGTTTTCAATGGTTTGTTCAGCACTAAAGATGGCATTTAACACCGGTAATTGCAGGCTTCCTCTTAAGAGGGTACCAAATGGTTTTGGCAGATCGTTTTCCCATACATTTATACGGTTGATAAAAAGGTATTGGGCGGTCAATGGGTGGCGATTTCTGTAAAGAGTCATTTGCGCATTCAGGCTTGTATTCTTCGCAGCCTGAATTGTAGTCAGACCATTGATACTAAAATCCCCGGTAGCGGAGCCCACTCCTACCTGGGCATCTACCATGATATCCAATATTTTAAAAGCCCTCAAAGTAGCCTGACCCGTAATAAATATATCGTTTCGTACAGGTTCTATTCCTTCCATATCCAGATTGTGGTGGGTAAAATCTATCCCCACTTTTCCTGCTAATCCGCTTTTGAGCATGCCGATAATCCTATGAGCAGTCCTCAGCCGTGTATATTGAAGGAAATTCCTGATTCCTCTGGGTTCTATCAGAAAATCATTATAAAAATTGGGATAGCCTGCTGCTGATGGGTGTGAAAACTTATAATAACCAATACCCATATCTACCAGACTTTCGATTTCCACTCCTGTATTTTGCTGAAGGGTATCCTGAAAGCGGTGTATGTATTTTGCATAAATGTTGCGGTGCTGGAATCGGGTAGAAGCATCCATGATTTCCGTAGGAATTCCGATTCGGCGCCTTGCAAACGGCTCAAAGAGTGATGAGCGATCAACAATTCCGCCATTATGATCTTCAGTCTGTACGGAATTAATAAAAGTTACATATAAATCTCTTTTGTTTGTCGGATCGCTATACCAAATCCCCAGGCCAAAATTGGTGTGTTTAATATCCTGTGAAGCGTAAAAACCTTCCTGATTAATGCGGTCATAATTCAAGGAAAACTGAATACCATCAGAAAACGGGCGGGCAAAGTCTGACTTAATGATAAAATTTTGTCTGCCACCTACTGGGGTAAAGTAAAAATCCATCAATGGTCTTGTAACATCGTAAAAACGAAAAGTATGTGGATCCATCTTATACACATCATAGGAGTGGTACCCATAGTCAGTACCCATTTGGAGCCGTTTTTCATAAATGATAGGGAATGCTGCTGATCCGGAATTACCTAAGTTAAAATAATCTCTCCATCTCTTTCTTGACGGATCGTATATCTGGAAAAAATTACCTAATGTGGTATCGAATGCCTCAAATTTTTTGTCAGGATTATCCAGGAAGAAATAATCGAAAATGGTTGTATCAGGGATATAGACTTCTCCATCAAACTCGGTAGTATCTTTAAAAAACTCAGGGGATTCTCCCAAAGGAATTCTTTGTCCGGCTACTTTATTAATAAAGCAACAAGACCATAAAAGTATACAAAGCCATGTAATTTTACCCATCAAATGACAAACGAAAGTTTGCGAATTTTTGTGCAAATATCCGTTCTTGTAATCAAAATTACACTTTTAATGTGCAATAGTTTATCAGGGGAACCCTTAAAGGCATTTCAAAGAGTGCCACAGTTTCTACTCAACATGGTTCATAATTAAGGATAAAGAGAATTAAGTACTTATTTTAATATTTTCACTTCTTCTAACCTGGGCTCACTCATTTTTTCCCCAATTTGCTGAGATGCGGTAAATGAGGCAACCATATTAGTCAGCATATCCGAAGCCGAACTAGGGTTATTGGGTAAAAGAATCAAATTACTTTTTGTGCTTTCGCCTATTGCTTGTAAAGTATCATAATGTTGAGTGATGACGATCAATGCGGAAGCTTCCTGTGAGTTGATTCCAACAGCATTCAACATTTCTACCGAATCTTCAAGCCCTTTGGCAATTTCTCTTCGCTGGTCGGCTATCCCCTGGCCTTGTAGTCTTTTGCTTTCCGCTTCTGCCCTCGCTTTGGCTACAATACGAATCCTTTCTGCTTCGCCTTCATATTCGGCTGCCAGTTTTTGTCTTTCCGCAGCATTGATGCGATTCATAGCATTTTTCACTTGTTGATCAGGGTCAATGTCTGTGACCAGCGCTTTGACAATTCCATAGCCGTATGTTTCCATTGCGTCTTCCAGTTCCATTTTAATTGCATTGGCGATATCATCTTTTTTTACAAAAACATCATCCAGTTTCATTTTAGGAACCTCCGCCCTGACTACATCAAATACATAGGCAGTAATCTGATCATTAGGATTTTCGAGTTTGTAAAACGCTTCATAGATTTTGTCAGCCAGGATTTTGTATTGTACGGACACTTTAAGCTTGACAAAAACATTATCAAAGGTTTTTGTTTCTACAATCACATCCAGCTGTTGAATTTTTAGGTTCACCCGTCCGGAAATTCTATCTAAAAAAGGAATTTTTAAATGCAATCCTGGTTCTTTTATGCCCATAAACCGACCCAATCGTTCAACGATTGCTGCAGTTTGCTGCTTTACGGTGAATAATGACATAAACGTGATAATGAGACCCACAAATAATACAGGAATTAACAATGTCATAGAAGTATTTTTATTGGTTAATAATAACTACAAGTATCAAAATCATATAAAAGTTTTGTGATACAGGAAGTGCTTTTACAATATTCCGAATCTCTTAAATGTTAAATGCTTAGATTGATCTTATAGTTTGAAAAATAAAAGAATAATTTCTTCCCTTCGCTTTCTGAAATCCTCCGTTGAGATCATATTGTGGCTCATATTGCCTTTTTTTCTTCTGGTGCGGGGCTCAGTTTTTTTTCATATACAGTATGGAACATGGAGTTTCTTTTCAATTATGGGCAGTATATTGCTCACCTCTTTTATGCTCTCCTTTTATATTTACTTTTTTAAAAAAAAATATTTGAACGCCTTCAGGAGAATGCCTGATTTTACCACACGATTCAGATATTCATTTGTTAGCGTGATGGTGTTTGGCATGTACAGTATCTTTTTTTTACCTGAAAATTATTGCAAATCTCCTGCATTGAAGAAGGAAATAAAAAAAGTTCATCCCATCATCCGGTTAGCAGTATCAGTGATAGTCTTGGCAGATAGTGATTTTGTCATAACAGATGCTACCAGAAAACCCTCTGATTATCGGGAGATGGGGTTGCCTGTCAAAGAAAAATCATTGCACTACATCCAAAATGATGGATATGCATATGCCATTGATATCAGAACTCAGCAACGTTCTTTTTGGAGAAACACATTGATTCAATGGTATTTTCGCTCTATGGGATTTACGGTGTTGCGTCACGGAGGAACCGGCGATCACTTGCATGTATCTTTATTTTGCCATCAACATCCTTATTCAAATTAGAGGATTTTGCCTCTAAGGTGCAAGCACGGCTGGTTCCATCCCCATATTGCTGAACCCTCCATCGTGAAATAAATTCTGCATAGTCACCATTCGTGTGAGGTCAGAAAACATCACTACACAATAATCGGCGCAGGATTCCGCATCGGCGTTGCCCAGAGGAGACATTTTATCCGCATAACCAAAAAAGTCATCGAATCCTTTTACCCCGCTGCCTGCAGTTGTCATGGTGGGTGATTGGCTGATGGTATTGACTCTCACTCTGGCCTTTTTTGCCCAATGGTAGCCAAAACTTCTTGCAAAACTTTCCAGCAATGCCTTGGATTCTGCCATCTCATTATAATCTGGAAAAACGCGTTGGGCAGCTATATATGTCAGGGCAAGTATGGATCCTCCCTCATTGATGGCATTGAGTTTCATAGCGGTTTGCATCAATTTATGAAAGGAAACTGCCGATATGTCAAAGGTTTTCAACATCCATTCATGGTTTAAATCTGTATACTCCCTTTTCTTTCTGACATTGAGCGACATTCCAATGGAATGCAATATAAAATCCATCTTTCCACCAAAGTGTTCCATACTTTTATTGAGTAGGTTTTCAAGATCATCTATACTGGTTGCATCAGCAGGAACGACAGGGGCATTCAGTTTTTCACCTAATTGCTGGATTCCACCAAAACGCATAGCTACCGGTGCATTGGAAAGCACGATCTGCGCTCCTTCTTCCACACAACGTTCTGCCACCTTCCAGGCTATTGATTTATCATCCAAAGCGCCAAAAATAATTCCTTTCTTTCCTTGCAATAATTGATGAGCCATAAACTGTTTTTTAATGGTTACTTTAAATTCCTTCTCACTTGGGTTCTGTTTTCAAAGGTAGGAAAAACCATGAATTTTTAATCCCAAAACTAAATAATACTAAACCATAAGCATCTGAGCATTGCTTATTGCTTCGTTGGATGGAGGATCACTGCTAAGCATTTTTGCAATTTCGTAAATTCTTTCTTCTTCATTCAATGCTTTAAGAAGAGTGGTTGCCTTGTTTGCATCTTCTCTTTTGTAAATGTAAAAATGATGGTCAGCCTGTGAAGCGATTTGAGGAGAATGGGTAATAACTATGGTTTGATGTTTTTGTGCCAATGATTTCAATATATGGCCCATTTTAAGTGCCACATGCCCGGATATTCCGGTATCAATTTCATCAAAAATCAAAGTGGGAAGGGTTACTGCATCGGCTATTATACTTTTAATGGCTAAATTGAGTCTGGAAATTTCTCCTCCTGAAGCTACTTTATGTAAAGGTAAAGGCGGTAAACCTTTGTTAGC
This sequence comes from Saprospiraceae bacterium, assembly GCA_035327565.1. Classification (GTDB taxonomy): domain Bacteria; phylum Bacteroidota; class Bacteroidia; order Chitinophagales; family Saprospiraceae; genus JABDLO01. The sequence continues at coordinate 51,553 of DAOLDB010000016.1, read as the reverse complement.
AGAAAACAAAAACTCAACCCGGTTTTTCCCATTCGACTTCCAATGACCGGAATTTTCGATATTAATTTCAAGGCGCGCATTAATCATCGACATTTGAGAAAGAACTTCGTGTACTTTGGATTCAAGTAACCGGACTTTATCTCTCCGCCCTTGATTCAATAATTCACCCAGCCGCTTCAATTCACTTTCCTTGTTTGCCACCCATTGCGATGTCTCCTCTATTTCTTCCTCGAGGTTTTTAAACTTGTCCAATTGATCACTCATATCTTTTATCAGAAGGAGTAAATCTTCAGTATGCTGAACCCGGTGTTTACTGATCAGACGATTAATTTGATTGAGCCGGTTTTCTAACCAGATCAGGCGTTGGGGGTCTGATTCTGCCCTTTCAACCATTCTTGTGGCTGTACCGGAAATGTCCAATAATTCTTCCTTTACAGAAAACAATCGATCGAGAAGCTCATGAGCCATTCGATCCATGTCCGAAATGGATTCCATTTGTTTTATCATTTCAAGCAAGCGGCTGACAATAGAGTACTCATTATCATCAATCCCATGAACCAAAGCATTGCCTGCCGCTTTGATCTCTTCACTTCCATTGAGTCGGCTATACTCCTCCTCCAGTTCTAAACCTTCTCCTTCACGCAATTGCAAATCTTCAAGTTCTGACAGCTGGAACCGGAGAAAATCAGCTTCTTTTGCGGCTTCAATATTTTGGTGATTTAAATCATTGAGCTTCTTTAATGCATTTCGGTAATCCAAAAATTGTTTTTTATATTCCTTGATTAGATCCAGATTTCCAGCCAGTGCATCCAAAATCTGAATCTGAAAGTCTTCGGCATGAATCTCCAGGCTATCAAACTGCTGATGTAAATCGACAAGGTATGGGTTGATTTTTTTCAAAACATCAAGTGTTACCGGCGTATCATTAATGAAGGCCCTGCTTTTCCCTTGGGGATTAATTTCACGGCGAATAATGCACACAGGTTCATAGTCCAGCCCTTCTTCTTCAAAAATAGAATGCAATGGATAAGTATGAATATTATAAATAGCTTCAACTATACATTTTTGGTCCTTGTTTTGTAAAACAGCGGTGTCAGCACGGTTTCCCATGATCAATCCCAGGGCACCCAATAAGATGGATTTGCCTGCACCGGTTTCTCCGGTAATGACGGTAAATCCATGATTTAGATTTAATTCTAATTTTTCTATTATAGCATAATTCTGTATGTGTAATGATTGTAGCATGGAAAAACAATACTGGATTTTAATGCGTCTAAAATAACGAAATTTTTATGAAGAATCAGTAAGCATTTGTGGTCAGGTGATTATTTTTTTGGTTGTTACTCCCAAGCCTTTGATATTTTTCCAAGCCCAGAACCAAACATTCAATGGCTTCCCTTAGCTTTTCTATGTCAAGTATATATGCAATTCTAACCTGATTCCTACCCAACTCCTGATGTACATAAAAACCTGAACCGGGGGCAAGCATAACACTTTTTCCTTTATGAGAGAAGTCACTTAGCATCCACGAGCTGAATGCAGTACTGTCTTCAATGGGTAGTGGCACCATATTGTAAAATGCTGCATCAGGTTTGTACATATTTTCAATTCCGGCTTTATTTAATTCTTCGTACAATACATTTCTTCTGACCTTGTATTGACTGCGTACCTTACTGATATAAGGCTCAATATTTTGGTAGCAGGCTTCTGCAAGTATTTGTCCATAATGAGGAGGTGATAATCTCAGTTGGGCATATTTATTTATGGTATGCAACACTTCTTCATTTTTGGTGGCAATGCTTCCAATCCGTGCGCCACAAGAACTGAATATTTTACTTATTGAATCAATGGCGATCACATGTTTAGCACCATTTTCAAAAAACAATGCGGATGTAAATGGTTTTTCATAGCAGAATTCCCGATATACCTCATCCACTATCAAGAATATATCTTTCCGTATAGCCAAATGGATTAACTCTTTGAGATCATCCTCCATGTATAACTGACCTGTTGGATTTCCAGGATTGCAAATTAGAATAGCCTGAGTTTCAGAAGTAATTTTTGATTCTATTTCTTCCACAGAAGGCAGGGCAAAGGATGTTTCAATCTTTGTGGTAACCGGGACAATGTTTAAGTGCGCCATTCCGGCAAAACCAAGATAATTGGCATAAAATGGTTCAGGAATGATGATCTCACTGTACTGATCACAACAAGCCATTAAAGCGAATAGTATAGCTTCTGAAGCGCCTGTAGTTACATAAATATGATCTGACTCTAATGTTACCTGAAATCTTTTGTAGTACTCTGCCATAGTGGATCGAAGCGATTGATAACCCTCTGATGGACCATATTTGATGGTGGTGGAATAATGATTACTCACTGCTTTCAATGCTTCGGGAGGTGTCGAAATATCTGGTTGTCCGATATTCAAATGAAAAATTGAAGTGCCTTTCAATTTAGCTTTCCGGGCTGACGGGATCAAACTTCGTATAGGTGAAGATATCATTAGCTTACCCCGGTTGGATATTTTAGGCATGTAGTATTTAAATCGTTACTGGTTAAGAAATGTATTTGTGATTATGGTCGGTTATTGGCCTCAATTGAGCTGCAAATATATGATAATTACATAGTTCATAATGACCCAGAATTTGTGGATTTGAGCAATATTCAAATATTATTTTTTTATGCAAATTGATTTTTGCAATGGTACAAATCAATTCTGGAAATTCTATAGAATATGAGATGAATAACTTTTTATGTCAATTGCCAATATTTCACTATTGTACAGGTAGTTCCAGTTTTTCCATAATATCTCCTCTGAAGGATTGATGACCCAGTTCCGCTGCTTTTTTCATAGATTGTCTTGCTTCATCCAACCGGTTGAGTTCAGCCAGCGCTTCTCCTTTTTTGTAATGGTATTGAGCTTTTAAGGGGTCCATGGCAATGGCTCTGTTGAGATAAGACAGGACAGCATCATTTACCCTGCCTAATATAACATTGATATTACCTCTTTCATACCAAAAGTCCGGATTGCTCGGATCGAGTTCCAAATAACGCTCTATATCAGCGAGCGCTTTAATATACTGACGGTCCTGGTAGTAAAGCACAAACCGGTTCAGGTAGCCTGAAGCCTGGTTGGGCTTAAGTTCCAATCCATAGTTAATGTCCTCTAAAGCTTGTTTTCTGTTACCTAATCTTGCATAAGTGGCTCCTCTATTGATGTAATATTCTCCATTTTCAGGGCTTATCTGTATGGCTTTATTATAATCGTTTAATGCCAGTTGTAATGTGTCAGTGCTTTTTGCTAAAGTAAAATATAATTTAGCCCGGCTGTTGAAGGTGCTTGCATGACTCGGATCCAATGAAATAGCAGCCGAATAATCTTCCAGTGCTTTTTTTGTCAATCCGTTATCGCGATAATAATTACCCCGGTTATGAAAAGGAAGTGTTGTTTTTTGATAGTATTTTAAAACATGGGTCCATAGAGTTTCTGAATCCTTCCAAATCTTGCATTGTTGGTGGGTCATCCACCCATAGCCTATAAATACAATTGTTAGACCCACCTGAATAATTCTTTTGTATTTTTTGCTTTCTAAAGCCTTACCCATGTAATGGGCAATAATAAAAAATAAACCAATATATGCGATATAAGTAAAACGGTCAGCAATGAAACCCTGACCGGCGCCCAGGATCTGAAGCATAAAAACAATATTAACGAAGAAGAATGCCAGGCCAAAAAAAATCACCTTAAGCCCTCTTTTCCAGGAATAATACATGCCCCAGAAATAAAGTGGAAAAATGACAATAGATGTTATAAAGTACCAGGGAACTTGAGCGGGATAGGGATATAATGGTGAGAGACGGAAGGGGGCGATCGATTTTATTAAATAAATCAGGAAACTCCAGCTGCCTATAAAAACTCTTTGCCAGGGCTCAATTGCACTTGTCGAAGCAATTGATCCTTCAGCTTTCAGGAAATATATCCCTGCAACACCGGTAATTAAAGAAAGTATAAAAAATGGCCAATGTTTGATAATAAGAGGAATGGAGAATTTTTTGCCTTTATACAGATCAATTAATATAAGAACCAAAGGCAGAGTTACTGCTTGTATTTTGGATAAAAGGGATAATATAAAAAAAATGTAAATTGATATGAGGATCCAGCGTTTTGAATATCTGGTATATTGAATATATTGGTGAATAGCAGCTAAAAAGAATACCCCATACAATACATCTTTTCGCTCGGTGATCCATGCCACGGACTCTACCCTCATTGGGTGAATGGCAAAAAGTAATGCTAAAATAAATGTGCCTGTACCCGAAAGACCCAAAAGTGCTCCTATTCTAAATATCAGAAAAACAGCGATCAAATGAAGCAGAAAATTATTCAAATGCCAATAAAAGGGATTGTCAATTCCAAAGATGGCATTTTCAATTCCAAAAGTCAGAATAGGCAATGGATTATAGTTCCCTATTACTGTGGATGTAAAGATATTATGTGTGTTTTCTAATATGTTGCCAGGACGAAAAGTCGTCACATTCGAATTTTCTAAAATATTTTTGTCATCATCCCAATAAACAAAACCATTGTGAAGGGAAGGATACCATACGGCAACACTGATTACCAACACAATGAACCAATGTGTGTTAAAAAAACTTTTCTCGTCCCTTGCTTTCCCTTTACTCGATTGTGCTTTTTTGTTTAATTTACTTTTTTGTTTCCTTGCCATTATTAATTTTAATTGATTGACTTAAGGGATATAGCTTTTGTATTCATCCAACTTAAGTTTTGACATTGTTCGTGGAGGTTTCAATTTTATTTAACCTTTCCGCCATGTTGGGCAAAAATATAATTATAGTATTAATTCTTCACTAATGCATAAAACTCTTATCAACTCTTTTTCTGAAGGGAAAGGCGCAATGACAACTTCTTCTGCTCCCAATTCAAAAAGACGGGTTGCTGTTGTTTCACCTATAGCGATATAACGGCCTGGTGGGAATCCTTTTTTAATGGTATAAAAGGCTTCTGCATTCATTGGACTGGTGAAAATATAGGCATCTGATTCAGCGATTTTGATTTCAACATTGGGTTCATTATGATATGCAATCACTTTATTACATTTTACCCATGGAGGAATAAGTTGTTCAACTGAATTTTTTGAATTATTAGCAGTTACAAAACAAACTATGTCTTCAGGCAACAGTAGTTGTGAAAACAATTTAGCACTTGATTCCGGGTGTCCTGATCCGGTGAAATGCGGAGGATGCCCAATCTGTTTTTCCAACATCTGTGCAGTACCAGGTCCTAAACATGCAAATTTTATTTTACTGGGAATGGTAAGTGAGTGATGTTGAATATTGTGCCAGAAGGATAGAATACCATTGCGGCTATAAAAAAAAATCCAGGAACATGCTGGAATTGCGTTTATTGTCATCAGAGTGACCTTCAACAGAGATATGCCGGTAATACAATAGCGCTTTTTATCCAGAAGGTGAAATGGAGATAATGAGTCTAAATGCCTACTGATAAAAATATGGTATTGCATAAGTGAATTGCCATTCATTTTTCGGGTATTAATAAGCTATATCAGGCATCAAACAAGTCTTCCAAAGCTCCTGATTTCATTAATTTGATGAAACAACGACTGGCTGCAATCACATCTGCTCTTGCATTGCCGGCCGGAGTGTAAGCCTGATTGAATAATGTAGCGTGCAATTCTCTTAAAGTTGGCCATTTAAATCCACCGGTTTTGGAAGGTATTTTGCAATAATAAGTCCCTTCCTGCATCAAACATATTCTATCAGTTTTGAACAGATTGTGTTTAATGCCCCTTCTCAGAAATTCTGCTGCGATGACTTTTTCCTGGATGTCCATATTATGAGCAATAATATAATTGACATTTTCAATGCTTTGCGCAAATTGATTAAGAATATCATCCAGGGCATCAGCTTTTCTCTCCACTTCTTCCCAGGCAACGCCTGCAAATTCCAGCACTTTATCATCGAGCTTCCAACCTTCTGCTTTCACGATACAATCAAAATCCTGGAGGGGCTTAAATTCTTCGTTGAGCATGATCCAGGACAGATGAAATACTCTTGGCCAGGAAAATGTATCTGAAAAATCCGCTTTAGGGTTTCTCGGCTTATGTACCGGTGTAACATCATAGACCAAATATTTTAATGCGGACATATACTTAAATTTTAAATTTTTATATCGGATTTGCTACAAAGTTGTCTAAAAACCTCTTCAGCAAGACCAAAAGTAGTACTTCTGGAAACAAAAACTCTGATGACCGGATCGTGTATAGATCGGGCATATACGGCAGAACAATGGAAATGACCCATGTTATCTTTTTCACAATAAACACCTAAGGGTAAATGGCATCCCCCGTCTGCCATTTTTAAAACCGTTCTTTCAACATTGGAGCACTTTGCTGTTTCCGTATGATGTATTCTATTCAGTATTTTTCTGATTTCGATATTTTCAGTATGGCATTGATAAGCCAATATACCCTGTGCCGGGGCTGGAACAAATTCCCTTGGATGGAAATTAATAACTTCCAATCCATCTAAGTTGATCTGAAGCCTTTCTAAACCGGCCGCTGCCAGGATGATAGCGTCAAACTCACCTGATTGTAATTTCTTTATTCTTGTCGGTACATTTCCCCGAATGTCATTTAATATGGCGTCACTACGAAACCCTTTAAGCTGTACTTTTCTCCTTATGGATGAAGTCCCGACGACAGGAGACTGGGGTAGTTTTAATGGCATTTCGCTGCTTACGACGGTTTTTCTAATAAGCAAAACATCATTTGGGGTAGCTCTCTCAGAAATTCCGGCTATTATCAATTGATTAGCGTGAGATGTGGGGAGGTCTTTCATTGAATGAACAGCAAGATCAATTTCTTCCCGCAACAATGCGGTTTCCAATTCCTTTGTGAAAAAGCCCTTTCCTTCAATTTTGTCAAAAGTTAAATCCTCTAAAATATCGCCCTGTGTTTTAATAATTTTTAGTGTACTTTGTATACCCAATGAATTGAGTTGCGCTTGTAAAAAACGGGCCTGCCAGAGCGCAAGGTCTGAACCACGTGTTCCAATAATCCATTCTTTCATAGACTGCAAAGATAGAATGATCAGGTAAATTATGCGTCAATTTCCTTACCTTTACTTCATGGTAATTACAGCGGGTTTAATCAAGCAAATTACAGGAGGACAATTATTTGGCGACCCTGAACAAACTGTTTCTTCCGCATCCAGCATACATCATGCAGGGCCGGGCAACCTTACATTTGTGGCTATTCCCCGGTATGAACCATTGATTTACACCACAAAAGCCAGTATAATTATTATTCCTGACTCTATGGATCTGGTGGACAAAGTAAATGCAGCAGTAATAAGGGTAAAGGATGTTTACAGGGCAATGGCTGACATTTTGGAATTATTCAACCCAAGGAAGCACGAATTTTTGCATGGCAATCATCATCAGATCCATTCGTCTGCTCATTTGGGTAGTAATGTCATTGTCGGCCAATATTGTGTGATAGGGCCTGGAACTACCATCGGAAATGACACTTGTATTGGTGATCAGGTATATATAGGCCCCGAAGTGGTTATTGGGAAATACTGTCTGATATATCCGGGAGTAAAAATTTATTTTAGAACGGTGATTGGAGATAATTGTATCATCCATAGCAACGCTGTAATTGGTTGTGATGGATTCGGATATGCCAGAGAGAATGATGGAGTATATAAAAAAATACCTCAAATAGGTCATGTGGTTATCGAAGATAATGTTGAAATTGGCGCTTGTACGGTCATTGACAGAGCTACAATTGAAGAAACCAGAATCGGGAGTGGTAGTAAATTAGACAATCTTATTCAAATCGCCCATAATGCCAAAATTGGTACACATACGGCCATCGCTGCTCAGGTCGGAGTAAGCGGTAGTACAACGATTGGAAATCATTGTATGATTGGTGGTCAGGCAGGTTTTGTCGGGCATATTGAAATCGCTGATCAAACTGTAGTACAAGCCCAAAGCGGTGTGTCATCTTCAGTGTCACAACCCGGCACCAAATTATATGGTTACCCTGCCATTGACTATCAAAATTATTTAAAATCATATATTTATTTTAAAAAGCTTCCCGATATTGTGAATAGAATCAGGGAAATAGAAAGGCGTCTGGATCAATCGGAAGGGGCCAAATCTGACAATAGTGATTCAGAATAAAGTAAGGACTCATCAGAAACATATATACAATGGGTGGCTTTCAAGTGGTAAAATATATATCCATTTTTCAGAACAGAGAAGTGAACCAGGATATGGAGTATCGAAAAATATAAACTTTTGTTTATTTGGAAGTTTGCCTTGATATTTTGTTTAATGAAACAATAAAAGCGAAAAGTATGAAGAGAGGTACAATAGGGAGAAAAGTCAGTATTCAGGGGAAAGGGCTCCATAGGGGAAAGGATTCTATGCTTGTCCTTTATCCTGCTCAAGCCGGGGAGGGAATAAAATTCAGAAGATTGGATATGGATGGTGGGGATGATATTCCAGCTGACTTAAACTATGTATTCTCAACTACTAGAGGTACTTCGTTGATGAAGGGGGAAGCAGTTGTTCATACTGTAGAGCATATTTTGGCTGCCATGCATAGCTGTGGTGTGAATGATGCTATCATCGGGATCACAGAGAGTGAGGTACCTATCATGAATGGCAGTGCCAGAGATTTTATTGATTTAATTGAGAAGGCTGGAGTAGTCCCATCCGATAAAGAAATTGAAGTATATAAACCGGCAGAATTCATCCATTTTGTGGATAGTGAAACAGGGTCAGAATATTTTGCAATGCCTTCTGATCATCTGGAAATCCTTGCCATGATTGATTATCCTGGGACCACACTGTCATCACAATATGCAGAACTTCGTGAAATTGGAGATTTTAAAAAAGAAATTTCACGTTGCAGGACATTTGTACTACTGAGTGAAATTGAGGGACTTTTCGCAAAACAAATGATAAAAGGGGGAAGCGCTGATACAGCTATCATTATCAATGACTTGAATTATAATCAGGATCAGGTGAATCAACTTGCGGAGAGATTAGGTTTTCCGGGAGTTTCAGTGAGGGATCATTTAGATCCTTCATCTATGCTTTTCGATAATGAACCGGCAAGACATAAAATCATGGACATTTTGGGCGACCTGACTTTGATTGGTCAGCCGGTACATGCCAGGATCATCGCAAAGAGACCCGGACATAAGAGTAATATAGAATTTGCAAAAATCCTGAAAAAAGCGGTTCTTGAAGAAAAGCGACTAAGAGGGAAGCCGGTTTATGACGCGGATAGCGCTCCTGTATTTGATCTGGAAGGAATAAAAAGTTTTCTTCCTCACCGTTATCCTTTTTTGTTGGTAGACAAAATTATTGAACTTACTGATTCAAAGGTTGTTGGAGTAAAAAATGTCACTTTTAATGAAGCTTTCTTCCAGGGACATTTTCCCGGAAATCCGATTTTTCCTGGGGTCCTCCAAATGGAGGCGCTTGCTCAAACGGGTGGCATACTTGCGTTAAGTAATGTAGAATCACCAGCAGATTGGGATACTTATTTTTTAAAAATGGATAATGTGAAATTTAAAAACAAAGTGGTACCTGGAGATACATTATTGCTAAAGATGGAGCTATTGTCGCCAATAAGGAGAGGAATTGTCCATATGCAGGGGACCGCATATGTAGGGAACAGAATCGTTTCAGAGGGGGAGTTGGTTGCTCAGATTATAAAGGCCCGCTAGAAATGAACCATTTTGTCAGCCCTCATGCACAAATTCATCCTTCCGTTGAATTAGGCCCTTATGTTGTTATTGAAGATGATGTCGTCATTGGTGAAGGCTCTGTCATAGGCTCTCATGCTGTCATTATGAATGGGGTACGTATAGGTAAATATGTTAAAATTTTTACCGGAGCAGTTTTAGGCACCATACCTCAGGATAAGAAGTACAAAGGTGAAAAAACTTTTCTTCAAATAGGTGACTTTGTGACCATCAGGGAATATTGTACCCTGAACATAGGGACGGATGCTACAGGTAAGACCGTAATTGGAGATCATAGCCTGCTCATGGCTTACGTGCATATTGCCCATGATTGTGTGATTGGGCAACATGTGGTATTATCTAATAATGTCAACCTGGCCGGCCATGTATTTATAGGTGATTATGCGATATTAGGGGGCCTGGTTGCAGTGCACCAATTTGGCAAAGTGGGAAAGTTGAGCATGCTGGGTGGGGGCACTTTGGTTAGGAAAGACATTCCGCCCTATGTGAAGGCGGCCCGGGAACCGGTATCTTATACCGGAGTCAATCGGGTAGGGATGGAAAGAACTGGTATGACCGGCACTGAAATCCACCACATTCAGGATATTTACCGGGTACTTTTTGTCAAAGGATATAGATTACAAAAAGCTTTGGATATCATTGAGAATGAAATTGAAAATACTGAATTCAAGAGCAACATTCTTGAATTTATTGATAACTCACAACGAGGCATTATGAGAGGATTTATGAGGAAGAGAAGTGTATAGTTGGGAATTTATTCGTTCAATTTTACTTATTGAATCAAATGCCAATAAGAATATTCACTCTAAATAATCAGAACATTGGAAGTCAAATTGTGTAATATATCCAAAAGATACCGATACCAATGGATATTGAAAGATGTGAATCACACTTTTGAATCGGGTTTAATGGTTGGGATTAAAGGGCCTAACGGAAGCGGTAAATCAACTTTAATGAAAATGACCGCCGGCTTTTTAAGTCCTACCTCCGGAAAGGTATCCTACTTGTACGATGAGCAAGTAATTACTAAGGATAAGATGTTTGCCTATATATCATTTGTAGCTCCATATACTCAACTGATTCGGGAGTTTACTATTAAGGAGCAATTCGATTTTCATTTTCGATTCAAAAGGGCAGCACACAAAGGGGATTGGAGTGCTTTTAGTTCCTTTTTTGACTTTACAATTAGTCAGAATAAAAGAATCGAAAATTATTCCAGTGGTATGAATCAACGCTTGCAGTTGGCATTGGCGCTTTGGAGTGATTCTCCTTTGCTGCTTTTTGATGAACCCACAGCATACCTGGATGAAATGGCACGTGCCTGGTTTTATGACCAATTAGAAAAATTCACACCCAAAAGAACTGTGATCATAGCATCAAATGACCACCGGGATCTGGAATTGGCTCATTCATCAGTTGATGTCAGAGAATTATAATTCATCCCTTAAATTTTTCAACTTTTTACTCAATTGAATGAGCCTGGTTTTTGCATCTTCCTTTGAACGGTTAATTGTAGGGTTTTTCAATTCTCGTTTTGCTCCTTCTAATGTAAATCCTCTCTCCTTTACCAAAATGTATATACGGCGTAAATTCTCTATGTCTTTCTTTGTAAACTGCCGGTCTCCTTTTCTATTTTTTTTTGGACGTAAATGGGTGAATTCACTTTCCCAATATCTGATCAATGAGGGGGAAACATCGAACATTTCAGATACCTCACCTATTGAATAATAAAGTTTTGTAAGTTCTGTTTTCAAAGTTGATCAGGTCGTATTCATAGCAAGATAGCACTTTCTTTGTTTTTTAGAAATTTTAATTGAGTTTTTATTCTTATCGGGTATTTTGAAGTTTGTAATCCTCCTTTAAAACTCTTTTGGATTCATTGTTAAACTTCTTTACCTTCCTGGTTTTATAGAATCTGAACTTATCATCGATTTAGGAAGGAGACTTTAAAAATTCAATCAATATGGATTTCACTTGATTAGGATTGGCTTTTCCTCCGGAAATCCGCATGATCTGACCCATGAAAAAACCAATCAGATTCTTTTTTCCTTTGCGGTACTCCTTCACCCGGTCCGGATTTTTATCCATAACATCTTGTATCCATTCATTGATACGGTGCATGTCCGAAGTTTGAATTAAATTCAGTTCAACCGCCAGATCAGTTAAGTCAATGTCAAAATGCTTTCGTACAAGTTCGTCAAATAAAAACTGATATGCAACGGATTTGCTTACTGTCCCATCCTCTATAATTGATATAAACTCACATAAACGATGAACGACTTTATCCTGGTCGAAAAGGCGCTCATCCGTGATTTGTGGTGAAGGCACTATTTTATTGATGATCAGTAATACCGACTCCCTGATCCCGGCTCCTGTTTCAATCATTTTTTCTAATAAGAAAATACATGGTTTATTTTCAATTAAAATTTCGGCTTCTTTTACTGTAAGCCCATAATTTGTGGTGAGTTTTGTGTACCATTCAAAGGGAGTGGTCGGCATATGAGCTATGATACGCTTGATATATTTTTCAGATAACACTACCGGGGGTAAGTCAGGATCATTAAAATACCTGTAATCATTGACTTCTTCCTTGTCTCTCATGGGAAAAGTTCTCCCTTTTGCCGAATCAAATAATAAAGTAGTCTTTTTTACTTTACCGCCGTTCTTAATGAGCTTGATTTGACGATCCTTTTCAAATTCCACAGCATTCCTGGCAAATTTTTTGGAATTTAGATTTTTTATTTCACAACGTACCCCTAATTCAATATCGTTTTTTCTTTTTACTGAAACATTGCAGTCGCATCTGAAAGAACCTTCTTCCATGTTACCATCCGAAATGCCCAGATAGCGAACCAGCATTTGCATATGATGAATGCAATAAAATACTTCATCCGGATGATATAATTCTGGTTCTGTCACTATTTCCAGCAATGGTACCCCGGCCCGGTTGAAGTCCAGGAAAGTTTTATCCGGATGTTGATCGTGAATAGATTTTCCAGCATCCTCCTCCATATGGATGTGATGTATACGAAGGTTTTTTGTGGAGCCGTCCCCCATAGGAAAAGTAAAGACACCCCCGGTGCAAATGGGTTTTTCATCCTGAGTGATCTGATAGCCTTTCGGCAAATCCGGATAAAAATAGTTTTTACGGTCAAAATAGCTTATGTTGTTTATCTTCGAGCCAAAGGAACTCCCCAATTTTACTGCAGATTCTATATGATATTCATTATACCTGGGAAGGGTGCCGGGGTGGGCTAATGTAATGGGGCTGATAAACCGGTTGGGTTCATCAATAAATTGATTTTGATCACTACAAAATGCTTTGCTTTTGCTGTTGATTTGCACATGAATTTCGAGCCCTACCACCATTTCCCAGGGCACATCCTTATTATCCATTTAAAAGATTAAAAAACTAACCAGTAAAATAAAAACAAGAAAAAAGATTAATGAGAAAAAATACACATACAAATAAATGATAAATTTAACAATGGTTTTAAAAATTCCTTGACCGTAATATCTTTTGAATGATAGCCATGCTAAAATTAATAGAATTGGGCCAACAATGGAGTTGTATATCAGCACCTTACTCGAAATCACGGATAGAAGAAACATCAAGGTTAAAACTATAAAAACTAAAGAATGTATATTGCAAAGGAGAATTACATGTTCAATCAGATACCGATTGCGCCGGATATACAATAACTTCATAAACAGAGCAGTAAATAATATATTCAGTATGATGATCCAAAAAGAATTACTTATGAGATATTTCAGGGAGCCACTGGGGTTCTTGTAGGTCTTTATGCTTTGTTTTACCAATAATTTTTCAAGCCAATGATCTACATTATATTTCATGAAAATGGAGTCGTAACTTAAACCCATAATATCTTTTAAAAGATATTTTTGGTTTTTGAGGCTATCTCTCATTCCAAAGTTAATCACATCCAGTTTGATATAATTGCTGTCCAGATTCTTAATGTTTTTGAAAACCGTATTTCTAATACTATCTGTCAACAGAGTTTCCCGGGCAGTGAGGTTATACTCACCTACAAATGCATCGTAATTATCCAATAGTTCTGATTTTGACAAAGTTTTTTCAATGCTGATTCCTCCTGCATATATATTGACTTGATCAATGTTTTCAGATAAAAAGAATAGTATAGAGCCGAAAAAAATAAGTATAGTGAAAATAAACAATCTGCCGGGATTAATATATGTTAACCTCCGACCGGCGATATACTCTTTTGTCAGAAAAGAAGGTTTCCAAATGTACTTTAATGTTTTAAAAAGCCGCGAATTGAGGTTAAATATTTGATCTAACAATTCACGGATGAGTGAAAACACTTTAAGCTCAGTCGGTCTGTTGAGTTGTCCACAAGCAGGACAGTGCTTTTCTTTGGCATTGAATTCATAATTACAATTGAAACAGTGGTTTGTAAAGTTCTCCATTTCAGAAACTGATAGTGATTTTCTGAAACAAATATAGTACAATTGTAATAAATTACCGGATGCACTTCAGACAACAAAAAACCCAATAGCAAAAAAAAGTGGCCACTAATGACCACTTTTATGTTAATTAACAGTGCAGATTTTCATTGCAGTTGCGCAATAACTAATCTGAATTCAACTCATGGGAAAAACTTGAATATCGAACGGTTTTGCAAACAAGCATATACGATTTCAATCAAATGATTGATTCTCTTCTGAAGCCTTGGCAATTAAGTCTTTATATTCTTCTAATGACAATCCATCCATGCAATAATCAATGGGGTTTACAGGCTTTCCATTGAGCCTCACTTCATAATGTAAATGAGGAGCGGTCGAAGTACCCGTACTTCCCACTTCACCAATTTTTTGTCCTTTTAAAACGTGATCTCCGGCTTTCACTTCCACGGTATGCATGTGTGCATATAATGTAGTATATCCATAGCCATGATCGATCAATACACTGTTGCCATAGCCACTTTTTTTGTACTCAACTTTCTTTACAACACCATTTCCGGTTGCCTGAATGGCTGTACCTCTTGGAGCAGTAAAGTCGATTCCTGCATGGAATTTTTTAATTTTATGCACAGGATGTATTCTGAAACCAAACCCGGACAATAAACTGATATTTCTTTTCAACCGATCTTCCCGGATGGGTTTGATGGATGGAATGGAAGCAAATTTTTCTTCCCTATCTAAAGCCATTCTATATAGAGAATCCAGCGAAGTGTTTTGAATTTCCAGTTTCCTTTTGATGACTTCCACCCTTTGGAGGGATTGGGAAATAAATGCACCGGATTCAGTAAATGTCTCAAAATTTCTATATCTTTCAGCACCACCAATACCCCCTTCCCATATGCCTTTATCCAATGGATTGATCCCAAAAACTACACGGTGCACTTCGGCATCTTTTCTTTGTATTTCGTCAAGATCCTTTGTCAGCTTGTCAAAATCATCCGTAAGCGCTGCATAGTAATATTGCATTTGTTGAAGCTCTCTTTCCAGTGTGATTTCTTTGGGTGATGGTATATAAGCATCCAGCAACAGATATAAACAAAGAGTTGAAAATAAGAGCATGGAGAAAAACCCCGTAAATCTGATGATGTACTTTTTAAAAGGAGTTTTTAAAGGTTCGAATTGTAAAGTTGCAGGATTGTAAATGTATTTAGTTTTGCTCATATTGGACACAAAATTGCAAAATCGCTTTAAGGCAAATTTTGATGGTTATTAAATGGTTTCTCCAAATTCAGTTAATTTCAAATTTATCATTAGAAATTAACTACTTTTGCGACCGTATTGCACATGTCCACGGGATATAGATACCAAATATAGATTGTAGATTTCATTTGGCAAAATTTTGAATCCAACATTTTTAAATAATTTGAATTTAAATATTTTTAATGTATAGATTATTCATAATCAGTAGCAATCATCACTCATAACATGTTTTTCTATAAAATGATGATAATTAAGAAGTTAAATATTTAAATTCTTTGTTTTGATTATCTTGAAATAATTCGTTTTCTAAACTTTGGACTTTTCCTAAAGAGATGTGAATTTTGTTGAATAAAATGAAAGAAATAGAATCTTAAACCGGTAAAACAGTTGTTTTAGTGAAGAAAACCATGACATCCAGTGAAATCAGGCAAAAGTTTTTTGACTTTTTCCAGGAAAAGAATCATAAAATTGTTCCTTCCGCTCCTATAGTTATAAAAAATGATCCCACATTGATGTTTACCAATGCAGGGATGAATCAATTTAAGGATTATTTTTTGGGTACAAAAGCTCCGGATTGGAAGCGTATTGCTGATACACAGAAGTGCCTCAGAGTATCTGGGAAGCACAATGATTTGGAGGAGGTGGGTCGGGATTCTTATCACCATACCATGTTTGAAATGTTAGGCAATTGGTCTTTTGGTGATTATTTTAAAAAGGAAGCCATTGAATGGGCCTGGGAATTGCTTACAGATTGTTATGGTCTGGATCCTGAAAGATTGTTTGTTACTGTTTTTCAAGGAAATAAAGAAGAGAATCTGGAGCCTGATGATGAAGCAGCTTTCATTTGGAAGCAATTTGTTGCAGAAGACAAGGTGTTGTTTTTTGATAAAAAAGATAATTTCTGGGAGATGGGGGATACTGGACCCTGTGGCCCCTGTTCTGAGATACATATAGATTTGAGATCGGAGACTGACCGTGCGAAAATCCCCGGCCGGTTGCTTGTGAATCAGGATCATCCCGAAGTCATAGAAATCTGGAATTTGGTATTTATTCAATACAATCGTAAAGCAAACGGCTTATTGGAAACTTTACCTGAAAAGCATGTGGACACTGGTATGGGGTTTGAACGTCTAACTATGGCTCTCCAGGGAAAGATTTCCAGTTATGACACAGACATTTTCTCTCCGTTTATTCAATATATTGAGAAACTAACCGGTATTCAATACACTTATTCCTATCAGGATAATGCAATGACGGATATATCTATGCGTGTCATTGCCGATCATTTGAGAGCTGTAAGTTTTACGATTGCGGATGGAGAATTACCCTCAAATATAGGAGCCGGTTATGTGATTCGTAGAATTTTAAGAAGAGCGGTACGCTATGGGTATTCATTTTTAGGTCAAAATGCGCCTTTCCTTAATAAAATGGTACCCCTAATAGCAGGTCAGTTGGGAGATGTGTTTCCTGAGATCAAGGCCCAGCAGAATTTTGTACAAAAAGTAATTCTGGAAGAGGAGAAGAGTTTTCTGCGAACTTTGGAGGATGGTTTAAAGCGATTGGAACAGATACAAGTACATAACAATTTATTAGAAGGAGAATGGGTGTTTGAACTATACGATACATATGGTTTTCCGATAGACCTGACCCGGTTAATTGCTTCGGAAAGAGGCTGGAGGATTGATGAAGACGGCTTTAGGGCTGCATTGAATATTCAGAAAGAACGCTCAAGGGCGGATTCACGAAGAGAAACCGGAGACTGGATAGTGATTCAACCGGCTATGACTATTGAATATTCAGGTTATGACGAGATGGAAGTGGAAGATGCATTCATATTGCGGTACAGGACCCTGAAAGAAAAGGGCAGGAATATATTTCAACTGGTGATAAATAAAACGCCTTTTTATCCGGAAGGTGGAGGTCAGGTGGGTGACACAGGTGTTTTATATTCAGATGAAGAAGTACTTCATGTACTGGATACTGTAAGGGAAAATGAGCTGATCATCCATATTGTGGATAAACTACCTACCCATCCTGAAATTCCTTTGAAAGGAAAAGTGGATGATGTGAAAAGAAAGAGAACGGAAGCCAACCATACTGCTACACATCTCATGCATGCAGCCTTAAGACAAGTTCTTGGAAATCATGTGCAACAAAGAGGATCTTTGGTAAAAGACGATTATTTACGTTTTGACTTTTCTCATTTTCAAAAGATGAGTCATGATGAAATCAGAAAAGTAGAAAAGTTGGTTAATGAAAAGATTATGGAAAACATAATCAGAAAAGAGGATCGGAACATTCCTATTGAGGAAGCCAGAAAATCCGGAGCGATGATGCTATTCGGAGAAAAATATGGAGAAGAAGTAAGAATGATCACCTTTGATCCTTTGTTTTCGGTAGAACTATGCGGAGGGTGTCATGTAGAGTCAACGGGAAAAATCGGTTTGTTTAAAATAATATCTGAGAGTGCTATAGCCGCAGGGGTGCGAAGAGTGGAAGCCATTTCAGGGATGAAAGCCATTGAATATCTACTGGAATTCGAAATGGAAATCAACAAGATCAAAGACCTGGTCAAAACCCCTTTGCCGTCTCCCACTCCTGTGATTGAACAAATCTTATATGAAAATAAGGTCTATAAAAAAGAGCTGGAAAAATACAAACAAACGGAAGCGCAATCCATGAAGGAAAAAATAAAAAGTTCAGCGATTCAGCACAATGGTTTTCAAGTGATAGCTACCCGTGTTGATGCATTGGATTCAAAAACGGCGAAAACTCTGGCATTTAATTTAGGACAGGAAATGGAAAATGCAGTCATACTTTTTGGTATGGAGGAAGACGGAAAGCCCATTTTACAGCTGTATATTTCTCAGGGGCTCACCCATCAATTGCATGCCGGTAAAATGATCAAGGAATTGGCGAGAGAAATCAAAGGTGGAGGTGGTGGACAAGCCTTTTTTGCGACTGCAGGGGGCAGTGACTCTTCCGGCCTGGATCGGGTATTTGAAAAATTGCATGAGTTGTTGTAAAAACTGATAATCCGACTTGCATATTTCCTGATGTTAAAGTGCTATCAATGAAATTGTAGCATTTTAATTTGCAATTAAGCCTCAGTAATTCCTTTTAGAGCCACTACTATTCAAAAAATATCAGGAGACCTCATTATTCCAATGTCCGTCTGTTAAGAGTATTACCAAAAAACATTGAATTGGCGATGATTTTGCTTCCTCCCCACCAGTAGCCCCGTAGGTTGGGATTGTCGTTGATGGCTATCACTCTACCACTGCCAACTCCATGTACACTGATGGCAGGAGTTTCAGCAGCCACCTCTTCCATTCCCCGCGGCAGATATCCAGAGAGCAAGGGTTTTGCGGAATATTTCAATGGACTTGCATAGGGATTCTTTGTGGGTTCATAGAAAACAGTACCTCTGCGGAATACCGGAATAGTATTAAGAGGGTATCCGTACATTAATGGATGAGACAGATCGGCTTCGGTATTGAAAATGGCGCCTCCTAAAACCCTCGAACCCAATTGATCAGTTGCTTCGGCATAACTATAGTTCGGAAAACTTTGATCAGGAATACTCTTACTTTTTAGTTTAACTAAATTTTGTGCAGATGCCCATTGTATAGCTGACCCCATAAGGATCAACGTACCGCCGGAGCGCACCCAATCCGAAACCGCCTGGTTGACATTGTCGCTAAATCTATAATTTCCGGGAGCCATTATGATCGTGTTATACCGTTGAAGAGATTGTGGAGAGATGTAACGAACATCGGTTTTAGTTAATGGGATTTCATATCGGGTATCGAGTAAATGCCATATTTCTCCCGCATCATAACTGCTCACATTGCCTCCTGTAAACATCATTACCCTTGGCTTTTCAACCCTATCAATATTAGGATGCCCCAGTGTCATATTATTGTCGCCATATCCTGTATTTAATCCGTAAAACGAAATGATATATCGATTTGCCAGTTGGGTCAGAAGCTCAAGTATTTCATCGTGATTCTTATCCTGATTCTGAAGAGGAATCATAATGCTTCCTCTCTCAAAAGTTTTAGTAGCCCCTTCCAAATCAAATATTATTTTTTCATGTAATACCCGTGTACGTATGCCTGCATCCTGTATTTTGTATAATGCTGCCGGAGCATAGTAATCATTCCATTCAAAAATGTACCCATAAGGTTGAGTTGTTTTGAATACCTTACCTGATTTTTTTTGCAAAGTTACTGGAGATTCTGACATCTTTACTCTGCGTAATTGAGTAGCATTGACAGCATCATATTGAAGATTAAAAGCAAGAGGCATAGTCCAGGCTGAAACATCATAAAAGATGCTGTCTTCAAATTCAGTCACTTTCTCAAATATGGTTTTAATGAGTTTGAATTGATTTTGTGTTGTAGGTACAATGAAAGAATTTTCTGGTTCATAGGTTTTATTGTTGATTTGAATGGATTCTTCCAACGTATGTACTTGTATCTGGTGCGCCTGTAGTATTTCTACGAATCGATGCAATTTAGAAGGGTCCAGGTCTTTGATCAAATATGCTTTTTCAGCAAAATTCTGTGATTCACGTCTGGCATCTTTATAAAATTTTCTCTTGTATTCGAGTAGCTCATTTTTCAGATGAATTCCGGCTTCCTGAGTGGTCAGAGAGGTTACCATTTGGTTTCGTATGGTAAAAGCAAATTCAAGCAAACCATTTACACTTTCCTGAAGATGACCTCTGGAGCTGGCTTGTTCAAAAAGTATACCTACACCTCCATGAATATCCGGGTAGGTAGAACCTTTACCATAATAAAAATCATCAAAGCTTGCTTTGGTATAATATAGAGAGCCTATGGAATCCAGACCTTTGGCATGAAACATTCCAATTTCTTCTGTAAGGATTTGGTTTTTCTGCGGTGTATTTGGGTTGGTTCGGGAAGGAACGCCGGGCTGGAAGAAAAATGTTGAATTAGTTCCCATTTCATGATGATCGGTGAGAATTTCCGGCATCCATTCATGAAACACTTTAATACGGCCCTGGGATTCAGGATGTGTCAAAAGCAACCAGTCACGGTTGAGATCAAACCAATAATGATTGGTTCTTCCGCGAGGCCATTCTTCCTGATATTCCCGGTCATTGGGGTCAGAAGTAAGCGTTTTGTTCTTATGCATATTAACCCAGGTAGAGAAACGATGAAGACCGTCTGGATTAAAACAGGGGTCAAGCAGGATAATGGAGTTTTTTAACTTATCCTCCACACTGCTATGTTGACCTGCCGCCAGATAATAGGCGTTGAGCAAAGCAGCATTCGACCCACTGGGTTCATTGCCGTGAATGGAATAACCCTGATAAATTACTACCGGAATCTTTTCAATATCAATTGAGTCACTTTTTAGCGGATCGGATAACGCTTTGTGATCACTTTTGATTTGATTGATTTTTTTGTGGTTATCAGGATGTGTTATGGTAAGATATACAAGTGGCCGGTTTTCGTGCGTCCGGGCATATTCAGTTATAGTTACTCTGTCTGATTTTTCAGCCAGAGTTTTCATATACATGACCAACTGGTCATGGGAAACATGCCATTCGCCTACCTGGTAACCTAATATTTTTTCAGGGGTTGGGATAAGGGCATTGTATGGAATTTCCGGAAGGTAATAATTTAATTCTTTCTTCTGCGCTATTGAAAATTGGAAGAACAGCAGGAATATTATCAATGGAAAGTTGTACTTATTCATAAATATTCATTATTTGTTTGATATATGCTTAATTTTGTCCTCAATCTATAAAAAATATGTTTGGTTCGATACTTCTTGTCATAATTTGTTTATTCATTTCTTTATTGTTTGTCAATTTTTATTTCAGGATTAAAATTCTAAAATTGTATAAAAAACTGAAAGAAAAACAAGTAGAATTTCCTGCTTCATATATTTTGAAGCCCCAAAAGCTTAAAAATGAAATAGTACCGTTATATCCCGGGTCAGAACATGAGATCCTTGGATTTTCAAAACATATGCGTTTTTCTTTGGGACTGGCTTTGGCTGTATTTGTTTTATGTTGTTTTATTGGCTTCATGTATATCAATAATAGGTAATACTCGCTTCTGAATATATCAATAAAAAGTAGAGCGCTTTGAAGTCTAAGATTAAATTAGCTGTTTTTGGTGCAGGATATTTAGGAAAAATTCATCTTTCATGTCTTAAAAAAACTCCATTTGAAGTATTGGGGTTTTTCGATCCGGATATAAACAATGCAAAAAAAGTAGAAAAAGAGACAGGAATACCATGGGTTCAGGATGAAAACAAACTATTAAAGGATGTGGATGCGGTTGATATTGTTGCTCCCACTTCCCAACATTTTAATATAGCAAAGCGAGCCATTCTGATGCAAAAACATGTATTCATTGAAAAGCCGGTCTGCTCACATCCTTTTGAGGCTATGCAACTCATGGAGATGGCAAAGATTAATGGTGTCATTGGTCAGGTTGGGCATGTCGAACGATATAACCCTGCTTTTGTCGCGATAAAAGACAGGGCGATTAAACCGGGCTTTATTGAAGCGCATAGATTGAGTTTTTTATCTTCTCGTGTTAATGATATCTCTGTAGTATTGGATCTCATGATACACGATCTTGATCTTATATTGTTTTTAGTTCATTCTAATGTAGCGGAAATCAGGGCCAATGGGATCAATGTAATCCATGACTCTATTGATATATGTAATGCGAGGCTTACATTTGACAATGGGTGTGTTGCCAATATTACAGCAAGCAGGATCAGTGTAAAGGAAATGAGAAAAATGCGGATTTTTCAAAAAGACTCATATATCACTGTTGATTTGTTGAAACAGAAATCGCAGATCATAACCCTTACTGATCAAATGGGAGAGAGTGAATTGCAAGCTCGACCCTGGAGTTTCCAAAAAGGAGAGAATAAAAAATATGTACATATAGAGGAAGTAGCCTCTGAAAGTAATTCCAATTCAATCCTCCTGGAGTTGAATGAATTTTATGACAACATAGTATTTAAGCGCATTCCTGAGGTTTCTCTTGAAGTGGCTTTAAAAGCACTGGAACTCGCTCATGAAATTGAAGCCATTTCCAAAGCGGGTAGTAATAAATGATATTGATGGTTTCATATACAAAGTAAATAGAGAATTTTTACCTTACTTGCTAAATAATCGAATTGTATTTGTGAATCCGGGAAGAAACAGGGATTTGTTGCTGTATAAAGCAGGGGATTATTTCTCTTTTGTTTTTGCTTGGTTATTATTTTATGCAGTAAGGTTAAGAATCGAGTCTGATACCCATCCAGAGGGTCACATCATATATGATTTGAAACTATTCTACGGATTATTGTTAATACCCCTCTTTTGGGTTTTGTTGTATTCAATATTTGATAAATATAAAGATATATACCGGTTTTCAAGAGCGTCCACATTGAAAAGAACTTTCTGGATCACGTTAAGTGGATGTATCATTTTGTTCTTCTCCGTCTTAAGGAATGATTCATTCTACGTTGAAGCCGGCTATTTCAGGGCCTTTTTAATTCTTTTCTTTTTTCAATTGGGTTTCACATCCATAATCAGAATGATTATTCTTACCCGGGCGAAGAAAAAACTGAAATCAGGGATAGTCAGTTACAATACTATCATTGTCGGTGGTGATCAGAAGGGGTTTGAATTATATGAAGAGATCATCGCCAGACCTTATAGTATGGGGCATAACTTTATCGGTTACGCACTTAGTAATGGGAAGTCTTCTTATGCATTGAAAGGAGTATTACCTGAATTAGGCACATATCAGGAATTACCTTCAATCATTCAGGAGCATCATGTTGAGGAAGTGATCATTGCTGTGGAAGCGTCAGAACACTATAAATTGAATTCGATTCTGGATATACTTTTTGATTTTTCAGGTCAGGTTTTGATTAAAGTGATTCCGGATATGTATGATATATTATTGGGAAAGGTTAAAATGACACATCTTTATGGAGCCATCCTTATAGAAATAGAACAGGAATATATGCCCAAGTGGGAGCGGGTAATCAAAAGGAGTATTGACGTTTTTGTATCATTGTTTGGTTTGATCATATTATTTCCGTTGATCATTTATATTATAATTCGCATTAAAATGGATTCTCCGGGCTCCTTAATATATAAACAGGAGAGGATTGGATTGAATGGAAAACCATTTATGATTTATAAATTCAGATCTATGGTACATGATGCTGAAAAAAATGGTCCCATGCTATCTTCAGAGGAGGACGACAGAGTGACACCATTTGGTAAGGCAATGAGAAAATGGCGTCTGGATGAAATTCCTCAATTCTGGAATGTGATCAAAGGAGAAATGTCATTGGTGGGACCCAGGCCTGAAAGGAAATTTTACATTGATCAAATCGTTGTAGAAGCACCCCATTACAGGCATTTACTGAAAGTTCGTCCAGGCATTACGTCATGGGGACAGGTAAAATATGGTTATGCTTCCAGTCTGCATCAAATGATCCAAAGGCTAAAATATGATATTCTCTATTTGGAGAATATGTCGCTTTCTCTTGATTTCAAAATATTATTCTATACTCTCCTGGTATTAATACAGGGTAAGGGCAAGTAACATGAAGAAGAAATATGGATTAATCGGTTATCCTCTCAGTCATTCATTCTCTCCCGGCTATTTTAAAGAAAAATTTAAAAAGGAAGGGATCAGAAATGCTGAATACAAGCCTTACCCTTTAAAGAGCTTGCAGGAATTTAATGAATTGATGGAAATAGGATTGACTGGGTTAAATGTCACTATTCCCTACAAAGAAAGCATCATGCCCTATCTGGATGAGCTGGATGAAGTATCTGCAGCGATTGGGGCAGTAAATACCATATTATTTCAAGAAGGAAAGTTATATGGTTACAATACTGATGCATATGGTTTTGAGCAAAGTGTTATGCAACTTCTCCAAAACTCTCCCGTCAACTCTGCCCTGGTCCTGGGCAGTGGGGGTTCTTCCAAAGCGGTGATATGGGTTTTGAATCATTTGGGGATCAAAACCCGGATTATTTCACGCCAACACAATTATATAAGATATGATGAGTTGGATCCAGACTTTATCAGTGATCATAGGCTGATTGTTAATACTACCCCCCTGGGGATGTATCCTGATATTGAAGCTTTTCCACCCATTCCTTATAACGGAATTGGCCATCAACATTTTTGTTTTGACCTTGTATACAATCCTGAAAAAACAATATTTTTACAGCTTTCAGAAAGGAGGGGGGCCAGGATTTCAAATGGTCTGAATATGCTAAAACTACAGGCAAATAAATCATGGGAAATATGGAATCAAATGTAGAGCGGGAAGAATCGACCGGTTTGCCGGATTTTTACAATACAGAAATTGCATTTTCTAACCGAACCGACAAGGAGCTTCAATTTATTTATTGGTTATTTTCTGTTATGCAAAAAGGCTGGACAGTTGATCTTGGTTCCAGATTAGGTCTTTTTGCTGTAAAATACAGACTGCCTTTTTTTGCTTCCTTCGTAAAAAAAACCATGTTTTATCATTTTTGTGGAGGAGAAAACCTGGAGGATTGCAAAGGCATCATTGAACATATGAGGCATTTCAATGTCAGTGGTATTCTGGATTACGGAGCTGAAGCCAAGTCGTCACCCTCTGAACTGGATCGTGTGGTAGAAGAGGTAATCAAAGCCATTCAATTTGCCGGCATGGATAAAAATTTACCTGTAGTAAGTATCAAAATTACAGGCCTCGCCTTGGACTCTGTCTTAGAGAAAATGAACAACAAGGAAGTAATGAGTGCCGAGGAGGAAGCTGCACGTGAGCGAATGTGGAGCAGAGTGAACAGGATTTGTGAGACAGCCAGTCAAAATGATGTCCAAATCTATGTAGATGCAGAAGAAAGCTGGATCCAGGTTGCCATTGATGACATGGTGGATCAGCTGATGGAAAAATACAATACCGAAAAGGCATTGATTTTCAATACTTACCAGCTCTACAGGCATGATAAATTGGAGCAATTGAAGAATGATCATCAAAAAGCAAAATTGAAAGGGTATGTATTGGGGGCTAAATTGGTAAGAGGCGCCTATATAGAAAAGGAAAACCTCAGAGCCGGAGATTTAAAAATTCCCAGCCCGATACACCAGGACAAGGAAGCTACAGACCGGGATTATAATGCGGCTTTGAAATATTGCATCCATCACCTGGACGAAATATCCGTGTGCTGCGCAACCCACAATATGGACAGCAGCCGGTTTTTGGCGCAATGGATGGAAAAATTGAATATTGCCCGAAATCACCCGAATGTACGGTTCAGTCAGCTATTAGGTATGAGTGATTTTATTACTTTTAATATGGCACGGGCCGGATATAATGCATCCAAGCTCATTCCTTATGGTCCGGTCAAAGAGGTGATTCCCTATTTAATCCGAAGGGCGCAGGAGAATACTTCAGTGACCGGTGAAATGAGCAGAGAACTTGATTTTGTGTTAAAGGAAATGAAAAGAAGAGGGTTGAAAAAGAAATAGATTGTAAATAAAAGCTGAATAGAATGAAAGGTAAAAAACTTGAAGATCAAAGCGTAGAGGAACTACATGAAAATAGAAAAAAATTACTTTCCATTGCCTATGTAACTTTGGGGATTTCATTATTGTATGTGTTGTTTTTAATTTATATGATATTTTCAGATGCATGGGAAATTGAACCCTTGCATTTTATCATTTTATTCATTTTTGCCAGTGGAGTATTTCCATCAGTATTTTTATTGGCTGCCATCAACAAAGAGTTGAAAAACAGAAATTAGAGCGCAACACTTTTCTTTGATCAGGCTTTTACAGGATGAGTAAGGATCATCAAACAACCAGATGGTCAAAATTTTCCCAATGTCACCAACACGGAGGTACATGCCCTTATTGCTTCTATGCCCATTTCGGATGCCCTTTGTTCAAATTCAGGATTTTCAGCCCCGGGGTTAAATATGATTCTTTTTGGTTGCAATGATAAGATGTAATCTTCATGTTCCTTTTGCAGTTTAGCTCCCATGTAAATAGTAACCGTGTGGATTCCTTCCAGTATGGGATGACCTTTCTCAATTTGCAGATCACCAATAGATCCTTCCCGGCCTCCAATAGCTACGATTTCATTTAACTTGGATTGCAGTTTTCTTATGGCTACATAAGATGCCCTGTGAGGATTGACAGAAGCTCCAAATACCAGCGTTTTTTTATTAATTTTATGATCCATTTAAAATTACAAAAATGAAGAATATAAGTATAACAACGCTGGGACTGATTTTGATTATTCAGGCAAGCTGTAATATGGATAAAAAGCTAGACCAGGTTAACCACCCATCGAATGAAATTTTTCAATGGGTAAGTTTTGATAGCAATGGAGTAGTTGCAGACGACGGATTGCTTTCTAAATACACTCCATACACATTGACCACGGATCTGACTCATTTATCAGAAAATGATAAATCCTTGATCCGGACAATCATGGAAGCAGGCATAATTATGGATGAATTATTTTGGGTACAGGCATATGGATCAAAGAATGAATTGCTGGAAAAAATACAGGATCCCACATTAAAAGCTTTCACTGTAATTAATTACGGACCTTGGGACCGCCTAGCGGGCAACCGTTCATTCATTAGTGGTTATGATATAAAACCTCCCGGAGCAAATTATTATCCGGTTGACATGACTAAAGAGGAGTTTGAGGAGACGGATCTAAGCGGTAAGGAAAGTTTGTATTCCATGATCGAAAGAGATTCCGAGGGCAGGCTAGTCAATATTCCATATAGTGTAAAATTTAATATCCAATTAAGGAAGGCATCATCACTTTTGAAAAAAGCTGCTGATTTCAGTGAAAATGAAGGGCTGAAAAAATATCTTCTATTGAGAGCGGATGCTTTGCTTACTGATGAATATCAAGCCAGTGATAAGGCATGGTTAGACATGAAAGACAATACTATTGATGTGGTAATTGGGCCTATTGAAAACTATGAAGATCAACTTTTTGGATACAAAGCTGCATTTGAATGCTTCATTCTTGTAAAGGATATGGAATGGTCGGAAAGATTGTCGCAGTATGCTGCATTTCTTCCTTCTTTACAGAAAGGGTTGCCTGTGCCGGATGAATATAAGAAGGAGCAACCCGGAACGGATACTGAATTAAACGCCTATGATGTTATTTGGTATTCGGGAGACTGCAATGCAGGGAGCAAAACCATTGCTATTAACCTTCCCAATGATGAAGAAGTTCAATTGAGTAAAGGAACCAGAAGACTCCAGTTAAAGAATACCATGAGGGCTAAATTTGATAAAATTTTGTTGCCCATAGCGGATATTCTTATTCATCCTGATCAAAGGTCTTTAATCAATTTTAATGCTTTCTTTTCAAATACAATGTTTCATGAGGTTGCACATGGACTGGGAATAAAAAATACCATCAATGGAAAGGGAACCGTCCGTATGGCCTTAAAGGAACATTATTCTGCACTCGAAGAAGGAAAAGCAGATATGCTGGGCTTATATATGATAAAGCAGTTGTTTGATTCAGGTGAGTTGGAAGGCGATATTCAGGAATACATAGTTACTTTTATGGCTGGAATTTTCAGGAGTGTACGCTTTGGCGCTTCTTCAGCACATGGAAAAGCCAATATGATTCGCTTTAATTATTTTGATGAATATGGAGCTTTTACAAGAGATGAAGAGGGGTATTATCAAGTGCATTTCGATCGATTTCAAGCAGCGATGAATGATCTCAGTGCCATGATTTTAAAGCTACAGGGAGATGGGGATTATGAGGGTGTAGACAGGCTTGTCAGGGAAAAAGGTGCTATTAAAGATGTACTTCAAAAAGATCTGGATCGATTAGCGGAATTGGGTATACCAGTAGATATTGTATTCAGGCAGGGTACAGAAGTCTTAGGAATCTAATCTTTATATATAACTTCTGATCACAGGAGGTAGTCTGATTGATTTTATCCCTATCCTGGCCATGTCCTTTTTAATATATAAACATGAATATCAATAGATTAGATACTATTAAAGTGTATTTGAGCTTTCAATTGGAGTCCTTTCATTTTCCCGCATGGATATTAACAGTGCGTTAGGTTGTAAGGTAATTTCACGCAGGTAAAATCTGGATATGAGTATGGAGTACATTATCAGGTGTCCACCCGGGATATTGACTAAGATGGCATGGAGGCAACTTTTTTTGTTATAAGAATCCGGAGGAAGTCGTTCCAGAGCCTTTTGATGGGATTGTGATCAGAGCTGAAAACTAAAAAGTCAGAATTGTAAATGTCAATGTGGCAGGAACACCTGAAAATTTTGTAATTAGTTTTCGGAAAGACAATAAGAAATAAAAAAAGTCCGGTTAAGGGTAAGCCGGACTTTAGACTTTAATAGCAATTGATTCCCATTATTAACGGGGTATTTTACTATGGCGTTTTATTTTTGTTTACCATTTCAATTTTTGCGAATGAAGGTTCCAGATTAATCATATCTCTCATGATTTTCATCGTTTCCATTAGGTAGAAGTCCTTTTTCACATCTTTTAGCCACTCATCATTCCTTGAAGTTCTACTTTCATCTGAAGATATATATGCCTGATCGGAATTCAAATTACGGACATCCCAGTTTTCCAGATCATTCTCGTAAAGATTTTCAAACTTTTTGGCTTCTTCTTTACGGGTTTGCATCAGGTTGAAATAGGTGTCTTTGTGTAGCGGAAATTGTGAAAAGTTTCTATTCTCTTTCAATCTTTTCGCATTTTCAATAACCATGCTGAAATTTTCATCCTGATCGACTCTTTCCTTACTTCGTTTCTTCAATTTATCAATGTTTTTGAGTTCGACTACACTTTGTTTATAATCGACCTTTTCAATTTCTGACCATTCCATGGCATTTTCATAATCTTTCTCACCAGTCTCTATAAAATAGTAATTATCCGGAAGAACGATATCGGATTCCACTCCTTTCAATTGAGTAGAACCTCCATTGATTCGGTAAAACTTTTGAACGGTTACTTTCAATTCTCCCAGCGGTTTATGGATATTACCGGAAAATGCCCTGTCCAGGTCGTAGAATCTTTGAACTGTGCCTTTACCATATGTAGATTTACTCCCTACAATCACAGCGCGTCCGTAATCCTGTAAGGCTGCTGCAAGGATCTCTGAGGCAGAAGCGCTAAAATCATTGACCAATACAATCAGGGGACCGGTATATTGTACTGATTTATCTGTATCTTTATGTACATAGGCGGACCGTCCCCTGGGTTTGACTTGTACGATGGGGCCATCTTCTATGAAAAGACCTGACATGGTGATAACGTCCTGTAATGAACCCCCCGTATTGTTTCTTAAATCAAGGATGATTCCATTGACATTTTCAGCTTTCAATTTTTCAAGTTCTTTCGCTACATCCTGAGCACATGAGTTTCCATCTTCTTTCTCAAAACTGGAATAAAATTTAGGTAGTTTGATGTAGCCTATATTTTCTATTTCACCGGGAACATCGAGGATCAGAGAACGGGCAAAGGATTCATCAATTATCACTTCATCCCTGACGATCGATACGTTTCTTACGGTTCCATCTTTTTTCTGAACGGTCAGGTGCACAATGCTTCCTTTTTTTCCTCTGATTTTCAATACTACATCATCCAGACGCATTCCTTTTACATCCAGTGCTTCTTCTTCATTTTCCTGTCTCACTTTTAATATAAGATCATCTACTTCCAGGGTTTTTACTTTCCAGGCAGGACCTCCCGGTACTATGCTGGCCACTTTGGTGTAATCGTCCTGGAAAGTAAGACGTGCGCCGATACCGATAAGTTTTCCACCCATATTTATATCAAAATCCTGCTTTTCTTTTGGACTAAAGTAATCGGTATGTGGGTCAAAATAGTTGGCTATGGCATTCAGATAGATACCAAAACGGTCAGATCTTCTTTCTTTTTCCAATCTTTTAAACCAATCTTTGAAAGTTTTTTTTGACCGGTTGATAACTTTTTCAAGTATTTCATCTTCAGAAAGTATTTTGCTTTCATCCGTAAGATTCTCCTGCTCTTCCATTTCGCGATACAAACGGGATAAAATATCATGTTTTATGGAAGTCCTCCAGTTATCTTTTAATTCAGCTTCGTTGGCTGCAAATGATTTATTATCAGAATTGATTTCAATAAATTCATCTTTTTGAAAATCGAATGACATTTCTGATACCTCATCATAAATGACGCTTGCTCTTTTGACAGCCTGATCAATGATCTGTACTGATACATCAAAAAAGGTTAATGTTTTAGCATTGACCTGGTCATCTATTTCATATTTATAGGGAAGTAAAACGGCAATATCATCCTGGGTAAAAAAACGTTTACCCGGATCAAGGTTATTTATATATTTTTCAAACACCTGAGCGGAAAATTCATCATCGATCTCCTTGGGTGAAAAATGTACAATATCTAAAAATTTCATCACTCCTTCCAGAATAACTTTTTCTTGTTCCCTGGAGTCAGGAGTCTTGTGGAATATACCTGAAACAAATAATAAACTGAGCAATATAACCAGGACGGAACTTCTGAAAATCATTTTTTTAATTTTTGATGACATGAAATTGTCGTTATTTAAAAGTAAACGAGTTTAACCCGTTTTTCTTTCATGCATTGATCACTAAATTAGATAAAAACATACTATAATACAACATATTTGCGAATATAGACTACGGAATGAAGCCTTTTAACTTTATTATAACCCTAAAACCTATTGTTTTTATATCCAATAAATACAAAGAAGTAGGGTAAAGTTGCAAGTTCATGTTATAAATCCTAAGATTTTGAGTTAGCTTTTTTTCCTTTGTACTTCATTTAGGTTCTAATAGTATTGTTTGATAGATGAAGTACAAAAAAGTATATTTTATTTCCGATTTACATCTCGGACTGGATGCCCGGTTTACATCGCGTGAAAGAGAGAAACAAGTGGTTCAGTGGTTGGAGGATATTTCAACTGACTGTCATGAGTTATATTTTTTAGGTGATGTATTCGATGCCTGGTTTGAATACCAAACGGTAATACCAAAAGGCCATACACGCTTCCTGGGTGCTTTGGCTGCTATTTGTGACGCGGGTATTCCTGTTTCCCTTTTCACCGGCAATCACGATATGTGGTTGTCTGCCTGGTTAGAAGATGAATTGGGAGCGGTCATTTTGAAAAGCCCTATTAAGAAATCTATTTTACATAAGCTTTTTTTGTTAGGTCATGGCGATGGTCTTGGTCCTGGAGACCAGGGATATAAATTCATTAAAAAAGTATTTGCCAATCGTCCCTTACAATGGTTGTACCGTTGGATACATCCGGATATTGGAATTCCATTGATGAAGTTTATTTCCCGGCAAAGCAGGGAACACCAAAATGATGAATCTCAGATTGTACCCAACAGGGAAAGGCAAATCATATTTAGTGAACAATACACTTTGAAAAATGAAGTGGATTTCATCATTTTTGGGCATCGCCATATCCCTATCGATTATATTTTAAGCAATGGCACGACGCGGTATATCAATCTGGGCGATTGGTTGCAGCATTATACGTATGGGATTTTTGATGGAGAGGAATTCAGATTGGAAAAATATCTGAAATAAAAAAGCCCCCCAATACATGGGGGACTTTTAAAATTCATTTTAACTATTGAGGGTTTTGAACCATTAGTGGGTTGTTATTCATTTCTGAAATGGGTATCTGATATTGCCAACGGTTATCACCGGCAGCAACTTCAAATAAATTGTTGATTAAATTGGCCAGATGATTACCTCCTCTTCTGTCTAAGGGTGAATTTAGTCTTTTCAAATCAAGCCATCGAAAACCTTCTCCCCAAAGTTCTATTCTTCGATAGAAAAGAATCTCATCAATAAGGGCTTGTCCGGTATTGGAAGACAAAGTGTATTCAGGATCTCTTGGGCTCACCAGGTCAAAGAGTATTTGAGCAGCATCGTTTTGCCCCAGGCGGGCTTTTGCTTCTGCTTCAATCAAGAACATTTCAGCAGCTCTCATATATACTACATCCATACGACTGTCAGCAGTGCTTACAGAAATAAATTTTTGACTGGTGTATGGAAATTTAACAAAATTTGATGGCAATGTAACTCCTGCAGGGAGGTTATTATGCTGACCTGTCGGATCCCATAATTCCCTTCTGATATCAGATTCTGGTAATTGATCATAAAGTACGCTGAAAATGGCTTTTGGATTGGTGCGTATATTAGTAGAATTGAAATTCCGTGAAACATATGCACCAAAATTGGCAAAAAATGTAGTTTGATCTTCTACAATATGACTTCCCCACATCCATTCCCCATTGGTATATGAATTAAAGCCTGATAAGTACTCATTATTAGTCATTAATTGGTAACCCTGTCTTGCCATTTGAGCATTTGTAATGGCCATTTGGTAATTTCCCTGTACTAATGCAACACGGGCTTTTAAACCTCTGGCCACACTTTGGTCAAGATGAGACTTATTGGGTCTTTGATAACCTTGAAGTAATTGGGTGGCTTCATCCAGGTCAGCATGAATCTGTGCGTAAACCTCTTCTACGGTGGAACGAGGCTGTGGATCATTGGTGTCAATTAATAAAATAGGTACACCTAACTGTGAATTTTGTTGTCCAGCAACGTATCTGCTACCATACATCTGTACCAATTGAAAATGGCAAAATGCACGATATACAAGCGCTTGTCCTTTGGCCATATTTTTTATAGCCTGAGGTCCTTCAGCACCATCTGCACCATTGATAATGACATTCGCATTGCGAATGATTTGGTAATAAACTCTGTAAGGATAGCGTGTTCTGGCACCCTGATCATTGGTATGCATGTTCCATTGATATTCTGCGTTATACCAGCCATTACCGGCAGAAGTATGAACAAAGTCTTCTCCCATAATATCCATGGTGATCATGATGCCTCCAACGCCTCCTTCTCCCTGAGAATCATATCGAACATAAAGAGAACGGTGAATTCCATTGACTCCTAACATCAGGTTCCCCGTTGTTGCAGTAATTGAGGCAGAAGAGATCTCCTGGGTGGGGAGTGTATCCAGAAAATCATCACCACAGGAAACCATGGCGACCAGGGACAGTATAAATATGGAATTAAAAATATATTTTTTCATTTTATTCAATTTATAATTGTTTAAAAAATAACATTGGCACCTGCAGATATAATTCTCGCAGGAGTGAAACGGTTTTGCGTAGTACCGTTAAAATTCTGTGCAGGTTCCAAACCTACTCTTTGAGTCATAGCAAAGAGGTTTTCGGCATTGACATTAAAGCGCAGTCCTTCCATTCCCCATGATTTGGCTGTACTTGCAGGCACGTTAAATGTCAGACCTATTTGTCTGAAAGCAAGGAAATCAGACCCAACCAGCCATCTTGAGGATGCAGCATTAAACTGGGGTCGTGTGGAAGCATCCATTCTGGGAACATCTGTTACATCACCAGGTTGCTGCCATCTTCTCAATGCATCTGTACTCAAAGCCCTGCCATAATCACCGGAATCCATCAACTGAGCCCAGTTGCTATCATAGGTAAGACCTCCGATTTGATAGGTAAGCAGGAAATTTAAAGTAAATCTTTTATATCTGAAGGAATTCCCTATACCTCCGTACAAATCAGGAAGAGCAGTTCCATGGAAATTAAACTCACCATTATTCTGATTTGTAGTAACCAATGTGCCATTAACTTCTCTTATATCTGCCCCTCCAATTTCAATGGCTTCAGGTGTTGGAATATATAAAGCAGCACCGTCAGCTGGATCAACACCATACCAAGAGCGTAACCAATAGGCAAATATATCTCCACCTTCTACTAGTTTCTTAGTTCCTGAAATGATCTCATCCTGAGGAAGTTTAGTAATTCGGTTCGTGATGGTGGCCGCATTAAGGTTAAGGTTCCAACTAAAATCTTTTGATCTAACAATGTCTGCATTGATAAAAAATTCAAAGCCACGGTTGAACATCGCTCCGATATTTTGTGACACATTGTCCAACCCGGAGGAAACCGGAAGAGGAACATCAAAGATTAAACCATCAGACTCTCTCCAGTAATACTCCACTACACCTGAAATTCTGTTTTTAAATAAAGAGAATTCTACGGCTATATCAAACTGATTGTTGGATTCCCATGTCAAATCCCTATTCCCGGCAGAGCTCAATACAGCTCCTGCTTCTGCAGCATTATTGAATCCGAGGCTTGCAAGGGGTTGGTAGGCAAAGAATGATAAAGCTGCATGACTCAAGTTAGAGTCATTTCCGACCTGACCATATGAAGCTCTCAATTTCAGATCATTTAGCCAGCTTACATTATCAAACCAACCTTCTTCTATCACTCTCCAGGCACCTCCAACGGACCAGAAATTACCCCAACGTACTTCAGGGGCAAAACGAGAAGAACCATCTCGTCTTAATGATGCGGATATAAAGTATTTGTTATCCCAGTTATAGTTCAAACGACTGAAATATCCTTCTCTTCTGAGCTCTCTTGTAAATGAATTGAGGTTGGTAATGTTTACAAAATTGATCAATTCAGTATTGCCTTCTATAATCTGATCCTGGCGTGTACCGGTTAAAGAATTAAATTCAAAATTCAGACTTTCATGACCGATTAAAACGCCTAAATTGTGTTTGCCAAAATTATTATTGTATTCCAATAATTGATTGAAATTGATCCCTGTAGTTACTGTATTGGTTCGGAATGCCCTGCCGGAAGGCGCTGCGTCACCAATGATGGCATTCTGCAACCGTTCATTATTGTAATATCTTCGGTCAAAGCCCAGATTGGTAGTAAACTTAAAGTTAGTCAAAAATGAAATTTCTGCATAAGTACGCGTATTCAAATTGAATACTTTGTCTCTATCCACATTTAATAAATTTTCCTGGATAGGGTGTCTTCCCGGTGAGGCTCCTGCAGCACGGATTTCAAGGATATCTCCATGATCAAAAATAGGATTGCCATTGTCATCACGTAACATTTGTCCTGTCATAGGATCATGTAAAAATACAGGATAAATAGAACCTATCACCCTTGTAGTTCGGAATGGATTGACAAATGATGTACTGCTTGCTGCTCCATCCACTGCCTGCCTTGAATCTGCAAAAGATCCAGCGATGTTCAGTCCTGTTTTAAACCAGTCTTTAACTCTGGAATTGGCACTGATCCTTGTGGTAAATCGCTCAAAATCGGAATTAATTACAAATGCCTCTTCATTCAGATAGCCCAATGAGATAAAATAATCGGTTTTATCATTCGCACCTTGAATGGATAAGTCGGCATTACTTCGTGAGCCCACTTTAAATAGTTCTTCCTGCCAGTCCAATGATCCATATCTTAGTTGTGCCGCCGGATTCATTCTTCCATTGGGCAAGACGACCTGATCATTGCCCACACTGAAAGGGTTGTACCCTAGTAAGCCATAAATTTCTGCGGAAGCCTGATCATTCGCTAAACCCATTTCTGTTCCGGAAGTCACTTTTGCATTTCTTAATGCCTCCCACATCAATACATAATAATCTTCTGGTCCGACTCTTTCATATTCAGGAACAGATCGTCCGGTGAAACCGTGATTTACATTGAAAGTGACCCGGTCTTTTGTACCTTTTTTGCCTCTTTTTGTTGTAATCATAACCACTCCATTTGAAGCGCCAGCACCGTAAAGAGAGGTGGATGCAGCATCTTTTAGCACAGTCATGGACTCAATATCTGCAGGATTCAAACTGGCAAGGTTGCCGGTAAAGACTACTCCATCCACCACATACAAAGGTGCATTGGAAGAGGATATAGAGCCTACGCCTCTTACCCTGATGTTAGGTCCACTGCCAGGCTGGCCACTGCCCGGAGAAACCTGAACTCCAGGGGCTGTTCCTTCCAGTGCCTGGGTTATATTAGTGATGGCGCGCCCTTCGATATCCTCTGCTTTGATCTGGGCAGCTGACCCCACAAATTGTTCTTTCTTGACTGTTCCGAAAGCGACCACAATCACTTCATCCAGAGTGGTTGCATCTTCCAAAAGTGTAACATTAATTACAGTTATATCACCTACTAACCGGGATTGCTCCTGATAACCCAAATAAGTGAAGATAAGTACTTCAGAAGGAGCTGCCTGAATAGTATACATACCATCAATGTCGGTGATGGAACCCCTGGTTGTACCTTGTACAGAGATGTTGGCACCAATCAATGCTTCACCACTATCGTCTGTAACTTTGCCTGTTATGGTTCTTTGCTGTGCAAAAACCCATTGGGTAGTAATCATCATCAGGAAAATGATTTTTCCTACATTTTTTCTGATCATCTGGTTAAATTTAAATGTTTAGTGAAAAAATAAAATTTGCATAAAACCTTATTAACAAAATGTTAAAAATGTGTAAGCATATTGTATTAACCTTATAATCACTGTGGGCGCTGCTTAATAATTAAAGTAGTGAGGGAGGTAAACATTTTTAAAATGTTATCAATTTTTAAATTAAATTTAATAGTAATATATTATAAATTGAAATACATATAATAAGTTAGTCATTAGTTTTATGTTACGCTATTCTATTGCTAAATTTATATGGGGAGGAAATTGTCGTTGGTAGATTTTTTATTGAATTTTACCCTAATTATATATAAGTTAGTCCCCTATAAAATAAGATTCATCGATAGAAATGGATACAGTTAGTGATTAATTAAGATTAATTGCGTTTTTAGTAAAATTATAAAATATTGTATCGTATCTGGATTATTTCAATTTTTGTTGTAGTATGTATTTTAATTTAATATTATTCTGAGGTAATATGATTTGTCCTAAAATATAAATTTATTGAATTGTATTTATTTTCAGTAGGATTTGAATAGTGTGAAATACAAATCCTCAAAATCATTTATCAGAGGCAATGGTATATTCTGTTTGGATAACACTCTTTATTGTATCCCCTATCCGGTTGATCCTTTCATCTACCCGAATATATTGTAGTAGACCTGTTATATCTTTTTCAAAAATGCTTAACTGTAATACGGTTAAAGCCGGAGAATACTCAAAATGAGCGAGTTGCACGGAAAATCCTGCCCGCACACCTTCATCAGACAACAGGTCTGTTTGTTGGCCCTGATCATGCATTTTTATTGCCTGGAAAGCTTTCATTTCGTTTTCTCCAGATTCGGAGGCTGATGCCCAACCCATATAATATGTACATTTACTTTATTTCTGAGGAGTACCTAACTTGTTCCCGAAACTATGCACTCCGTTTTCATCTACAGCCTGACCATAGATCCATATCTTCTGAGTAGTTAATTATAGCTCATTTGCAATGAATAGTTCCTTTCCTGAATGAAGGGAGAAAAAGTGACATGCGTTTTCCTTCTTGGTATCGTAATAGTGGTATTCCTTTTTCTGTAACGGACATCGCATCCAGAAGCAAGTCTTAAATCTATACATATTTTGAATAAAAATGGCAATGTCTGAATTCTTCTATAATTTCGTCTTTCCACTCCCTGTATATTCAATGGTAGTTGATACAGTCTCCTTAAAACCAGGAAAGAAATTCATTTCCAGTTTAATTGCCATGAAACACCAAAACGGTCAATTACCCATCCGAACTTTTTGCTGAAACCATAGTTTTGCAAAGGCATAGCTATAAATCCATTTTCGGAGAGTTTTGAATATAAATGTTCAATTTCTCTTTCATCATCACATTCCACATAGTTTGCTATTGCTGGGGTGAAGTCCCAATTATGGACAGGTGGACTATCACTGCACATAAATATCATACCATTCAATTGAAATGTAGCATGCATAATACGGCCTTCAGTACCTGGACCAGATTCTCCCCAGCGTTGAATGGAAATGATTTTTGATTCTTCAAAAAGGGTGATATAAAAATTCATAGCGTCTTCCGCATCATTCTTTTGAAAAGTCAGGAAGGGTATTATTTTTTGCTCCATGGCCACATTGTTTTCTTTCATTAATTCTGTTTTTTTGCTTTTCTGAGCCAGACCATTGATAGCAAAAAAGCATAATATGAATAGCTGTAGTACTTTTTTCATCGTTAACTAAATCATTTTAAATGTTGTATATGCTTTCATTGATGTTCTGTAAATTGTAAAAATAATTAGTGCAAAATAAATCCATCCATACTTTAGTACCAAAATGCCTTGACATTGGTTGAATTCATACTAAAGTATGAAGCATATTGGTTTGATATTCATTTCATTATCTTTTATATCTGGTGGGGTGGACTTCCCTAGATACAGATTTAATTTTCACTTTGACTGTCGAGCTTTATAAATCATCACCCGTAATCTTTAATTAATGCATGGGCAGACATTTTCATTTGATATATCCAAACTAACATGTTGGCAAAAAACATTTCATTCCAGTATGCATGTTTTATTTACCCATTACGCCTGTCTTAACTTCGCCGGATCTTATGTAATGAGCGGAAATAACCCCACTTGGGGTGGTGAAATTTTCTCTAAGTATGAAGGTTTTCGGCATTGTACCTTCATTAAAAAGCTTCATTCCTGAGCCCAGGGTAATAGGATGGATAAGAAGCCAAAGTTCATCTACCATATCATGCCTGAGCAGTGTCTGAATCAAATGGCCACTTCCATGGACCTGAATTTCAGTGCCTTCTGTATTTCTTAGCTTTTTGATGTCATCAACATGTTTTAAGAAAACTGTATTGTTCCAGTTAGACTTGTGAATTGAAGTGCTGACAACAAATTTTGTTACATGATTAACACCAGGCCAGATTTCCTCATGTTGAGGAAAGAATGATGCAAAAATCTCATAGGTTTTCCTTCCCAGAAGCAGATCCCTTGCGGGACTTTTTAGTCTCTCAGCGATTTGATCGAGCGCATCATCATAATATGGAGCGCTCCATCCACCATAAGGAAAACCATCCTCAGGTCCACCCGCAGCTTGCATAACACCATCTAATGTTATGAAGGAAAAGACAACAATTTTTCTCATCGAGTATGATTTATCAATTTACTTTTTTATATTTCAAGCGCTATTTTAATAAGAGACTTCAATGCTTCTTTATTTATTTTACTGTCTTTTGTGAATTGGATGGATCGGGATTTTTTAGCTTCAGTCCCACTATTAAAAAGTCCGGCACGATCGTCGATCATAGCTCCATTGAAAAAATTCAGTCCCACATGAGACTTGAAAGCACTGGGACTGCACACCATCTTTCCTTTGGATGAAAAAACTGGACTATTCCATTTCCATTCTTCTTCAATATCCGGAGAAACTTCATGGATGATATCCCGGATTTCTTTAATAAATTCCCCTCGCCAGTCATTTGTTTTTTGGATGTATTCATCAATTTTTTGTTGTGGAGACATAATTATAATTATTTCAGGTGTTAAAAAATTGAATAAGTTCTTTTACTATTACTTTAGGATTCACAATATGAGACTGACCTTTTAAGGTTAGGTGACGGGCATTGGGTAGTACTGTTACAAGTTCTTGCATACTATTTTGAGACCATTGAGCACTATTGCTGCCCGAAATGACCAGAACTGGGTTAGTTACATTGCTCCATTTTTCTATACCCAAAGGTTTTCCAGATCCTGTATTTCCCAGAATTTCTATATCATAAGGAAGTGTATGTGCCCATTGTTTCATTTGCTTCCAGGCAGGCATGATATGCATCATCCACACTACCATAGCCGGTAAACCAATTCCGGTACGCAGAAAAAGTTGTACAGCTTTTCCCCGTTTTTCTTCATCAATGCAAGATTTAAGCCTATCTAAAAAATTATCTGGAAGTGGTAAACGACTTGCGTCGGTGATAAAAGGTGCTTCAAACAATGCCATTTTATCTATTTTTACACCCTGGTTAGCTGCTTCCAATGCCAGTGCAGCGCCTGAAGAAATCCCATAAACAAAAGCATTCCCCCCTGCTTCATTAATGATGGTCTGAAGATCATCGTATTCTTTTTGCGGAGAATAAGGTAATGTATTGCCGCTTTCATTTCTTCCTCTCCGGTCATAAGAGTAGACTGTAAAATGGTCGTGTAAATATTGTGGTAACTTTTCATTTGCTCCAAATTTTCGATGACAAAATGCACCATCTACAAGTATCAGAGGTTTTCCTTTACCGGTTTTTGAAAAGGCAATGTTCGTGCCGTCAGTTGAAATCAAAAATTTGGTCATTTTATTTAGTCATTGTTCTTAGAACGTCTTCCAGTTGGTTGTGAGCCAATGTCAGGCCTTCAGCCATTCCCATTTTAATTACCATCTCAAGAGATTTCTGATCCGGGTACTGCGCTAAACTAACCACTAAAGTTCCTTTCTCTGTTTTAATAAAGGTGTTTCTCCATTCGCAAACGGGTAGATTTTGATTGATATTACCTTCAATATCTGCAAAAGCATCTTTGCCTGAAAAATAATCATGGAGTACGATGGTTTCATATAGTTGAATACCGCCGTGTCTTTCTCCTTCCGGGCCTACCATGTCGTATATCCATTTGCCTCCCTCCCTGAAGTCCATCACTTTCGTTTCACATTTCCAGGGTGCAGGAGCCCACCATTGGTCCAGCAATTCCGCTTCTGTCCAGGCTCTCCAAACCAGTGAAATGTCCGCATTAAATTCCCTTTTTGTTTCAAATGTGCCAAGCTTTTCATCGGTATTAATCTCCGTTTTCATCATTGGGATTTTATTTGGTTTAGTAAATGATCAAGTTGGTTGAACCGGTCTTCCCAAATCTTTCGAAATTGTTCTAACCATTGATCTATTTCTTTCATTTTATCTACCTTAAGCTGATAGTAGATTTCTCTTCCTGCTTTTTCTTGATCCAGCAGTTCGCATTCATTTAAAATTTTGATATGCTTGGAAACCGCCTGGCGCGTCATATCAAATTTATCAGCTAATGCATTTGGAGTTAAGGCCTGGGTAGCTATCAATACCAATATGGCCCTGCGCGTTGGATCTGCAATCGCTTGAAATACATCTCGCTTCATATGTAATGCGTGTAATTTAAGAAACTAACAGGTTGCAAATATAAGCAACCTTTTGGTTTCTCAAAGAATTTGGGCGAAAATGTTTTGTGTTTGTTTAGAGATATTTTGTTAATGAAAACACCTCAATCCTTTAGTTGCATGAACTATGCTTAGTTCGGATTAGGATTTTTTGTGGCAGCCATTTCAGTGAAAGAATCTGAAATAATGGTCTGTATTCATGATAGAATATAAAACAATATGAAGTAACATACTCTTTAAGTTCAATACCCGGTGAATTCCAAAATTGTACCCAGGACAGGAATCGAACCTGCACAACCTTGCGGTCACTAGCTCCTGAAGCTAGCGCGTCTACCAATTCCGCCACCTGGGCATTCAATCCTTAGCAAATATCTAAAAATTCTGATGAACTATTTTTGAAATTTATTCATCCCATGAAACGCTTATATAGGTCAGGTAATATTATAATGGTGAAATACAAGTCAATCTTACCAATTCTCCGGCCATACAAATTGAAAACATGTCGTCTGCGGATTCCCACAAAGCGTGATATTTTTTTCCATGTTGTGGTTCATGAATAAATGAATCCAGATTGATGGGGTGTACTACACTATCATCACCGGTTTTGAGAAGCCAGGTACACCCATCCAATCCGGAGGCATCTTCGAGGGTAATCAATATGCCATTGGGACAAAGGGATTTTTTGGTCAGGGAGCAACTAAATATGATAAAAACAACAGAAAGCAAGAGAATTTTTATAGTATACATTCCTTACATTTTAAAAGTAAAAATAAGGTTTTCATTGATTATTTTTATAAGTCTTGCCCTCCCCCTTTCAACAACCCCATAAATTCGCTTCTTCTGCTTTGATTAATGAATACACCTCCATAGTCCATCGTAATGGTGCTGCTTTGAGTATCTTCAATTCCTCTTGAAATTACACACATATGGCGGGCATCAATGACCACAATCACATCAGGAGTATCCAAAGCTTCCTGAAGAAATATTAAAATTTGCCTCGTTAACCTTTCCTGCACCTGAGGTCTTCTGGAAAAGTAATCTACAATCCGGTTGAGTTTGGACAGCCCAATGACTTTTCCTGAGGATATATAACCAATGTGGGCTTTACCAAAAATGGGCAGGAAATGATGCTCACAGGTGCTTTGTACGTTGATGTTTTTTTCAATGAGTATTTTACGGTACTGGAAAGTATTTTGAAAGAGTGAAATGGAAGGTTGATTTTGCTCATCCAGTCCCCAAAACTTTTCTTTCACATACATTTTTGCTATCCGTTTAGGTGTGCCTGATAAACTGTCATCCGAAAGATCCAAACCCAGGGTTTCCATAATGGCGGTAAAATGATTTTCAATGATTTTCATTTTTTCTTCCTCACTTACCCTGGGCAAGGTTGTTCTCGTCGAAGATTCGTACGGGGCAGTAAAATGAGGATTTTCAAAATCTTCTCCTGATTCCTCATGAGAGGGCTGAGTAGCAACGTTGATTTTATGCATTTTTTCTATTTTTGTTTAATATTTTACGAAACAGCATTAAACAATAATG
The DNA here is from genome assembly GCA_035327565.1 of Saprospiraceae bacterium. Lineage (GTDB taxonomy): Bacteria > Bacteroidota > Bacteroidia > Chitinophagales > Saprospiraceae > JABDLO01. The sequence goes on along the minus strand of DAOLDB010000016.1, from coordinate 8,458 downwards.
GTTTTGAATGTGTGGTATTATAATCGAATGGAAAAAATTGGTAAGAGTATACACCCAAAATAATTTGGATTCCCGGTTGGAGTTTTCAGATAATACAGAACCTAGTTTTTGTAGTCTATAGTAAAGGATTTTTATAAGAAGTGATCCATTTTAGTTTTCACTAACTCTTTATTTTCTATAGTAGTTATTTAAGATTATTATTCTAATGATGATTTTGTATTTTGCCATCGTGAATTTTAAAGCAAACGACCATGCAATCCATTATTTTTACATTGGTTATAGCCGGGGCTTTCTACTGGGCTTTTCGCCAATTTAGTGCAATCAGGAGAAATATACTTCTGGGCAAAAAAGAAGTGATTAATGATCAGAAAGGTGAACGCTGGAAGAATGTCTTTTTAATCGCCTTTGGGCAGAAAAAGATGTTTAAAAACTGGATCCCAGCCCTTTTCCATCTTTTCATATATATAGCGTTTTTATTTACACAAGTGGAATTGATTGAGATCATGATCGATGGATTTACCGGTATCCATAGATTTTTTGCTCCTTTGCTTGGTGGGTTGTATACCCTCATCATCAATACCATTGAGTTGTTGTCTTTATTGGCTTTTGTAGCCACTTTCATATTTTTATGGCGTCGAAATGCTTTAAAAGTACCCCGATTTGTAAAATCTGAGATGAAAGGCTGGCCAACCCTTGACGCCAATATTATCCTATTGGGTGAAATTGTATTGATCGTGGGAATATTCACAATGAATGGAGCGGATGTAGTTTTACAGAACCAGGGTAGTCCACATTATCCTTCTACAGGAAATTTATTCATCAGCTCATGGATGGGTTCTGCACTTTTTGGAAATATGACTATGAATAGTCTAGTAGTACTGGAGCGATTCGGTTGGTGGCTCCATTTATTGACGGTTTTAGCCTTTTTAAACTATTTGCCATCGTCCAAGCATCTTCATATTATTCTTGCATTTCCCAACACATGGTATGCCCGGCTTCGACCCAGAGGTGAAATGAGTAATATACCGGAAATAATGAATGAGGTGAAGTCAATGATGGGCCTGACAGAGCAGGAAAGCAATATCTCAGACGAAATCCCGGAATTTGGAGCAAAAGATATTTTTAGCCTCAGTTGGAAAAACATTATGGATGCTTATGCCTGTACGGAATGCGGTCGATGCACTGCTGTATGCCCTGCCAATCTGACGGGTAAAAAACTGTCGCCAAGGAAAATATTGATGGACATTCGCGATCGGACAGAAGAAGTCGGAAGAAAACTGGATTCAGGGAATCCTGACTACATTTCAAGCCAGGCTGATAACGGAGATTCTCTTTCTGCAGCCAATTTTGATGATGGTAAAAGTCTTTTTGATTATATCAGCAGGGAGGAGATTCATGCCTGCACTACATGTAATGCCTGTGTGGAGGCTTGTCCTGTATTGATTGATCCATTAGATCCAATTCTTCAGTTGCGGCGATATGAAATACTGACAGAATCGTCAGGTCCTTCCGAGTGGATTCCAATGTTTACCAGTATTGAGAACAGTGGCACGGTATGGCAGGTTACAGATGAAAGAACTGATTGGATGATTAAGTAAATCAAAGGTGCGACTCAGTGTATTATATTCTATAGATCGATAAAACGAATTTGCAATGAAAGTAAATACTATGGCATCATTAGCTGCAGAAGAGAAAGCGCCGGAGATTCTTCTTTGGGTTGGATGTGCCGGCAGTTTTGACGACCGGGCGCAAAGAGTAACCAGGGCATTATGCAAGATATTAATGGCAGCAGGTGTAGAATTTGCGATTCTGGGCGAGGAAGAGCATTGTACCGGCGATCCTGCCCGGCGAGCAGGTAATGAATTTGTGTTCCAAATGGTAGCTCTTCAGAACATTGAAACCTTAAACATGTACCGTGTAAAAAAAATAGTGACGGCATGTCCACACTGTTTTAATACTTTGAGAAATGATTATCCTGCTTTAGGAGGCCACTATGATGTCATACACCACACGGTAATGATCCGGCAATTATTGGAGGAGGGACGGATTAGTATCGAAGGGGGAGCTTTCAAAGGGAAAAAAATTACGTATCACGACTCCTGCTATCTGGGCAGAATCAACGATATTTATGAAGCGCCAAGAGACATTATCAGACAATTGGACGCTGACCTTACTGAATTAAAAAGAAGCCGTCAAAATGGATTGTGTTGCGGTGCAGGAGGTGCCCAAATGTTTAAAGAAGATGAACCCGGTGATCAAAGGATCAACATTGCCAGAGCCGGGGAAGTAGTCTCATCCGGTGCAGAAGTTGTTGCAGCCAACTGTCCTTTTTGTATTACCATGCTTACCGATGGAATGAAGGCAATGGACAAGCAGGACACTGTCATGGTGTACGATATTTCGGAATTGATCGTTCAAACCAATAAATGGTAAATATTTATGATCAAAGATTTGATTGCACTGGATGATAATAGCCGCGTTTGGATTTACCAGGCATCGGACGAATTTTCTTATGATGAATTGGATCAGGCAAGACCATTGATTTATGATTTTATTGACCGGTGGACCAGCCACAATCAAAGTCTTATCACATATGGAAATATATTCCACCGCCGATTTCTTGCCTTATTTGTTGATGAAAGTCATTCCATGGCGAGCGGTTGTTCTATCGACAGCTCCGTTCGATTTGTTACTGCTATCGGTGAAAAGTTTGGAAAAAAAATGTTTGACAGACAGACTGTATATTTAATGGATAGCAATGAGTATATCAAAGGGTTTCACTTACCTTTGTTGAAGGAGTTATACAAAGAGGGAGTGATCGATAATAGTACTTTGTATTTTGATAATCTGGTCTCTTCTAAAAGAGCATTCCTGAAAGAGTGGATCAAGCCCATCGATCAGGGGTGGTTAAAGCGATTTATATAGTTTACTTTAGGATACGTCTACCCGGAACATGAGTTTATAGATGACCAAGTAAGGCCAGGAACTTTTATCCCCTTTAAATGATTTTCACAAAAGATGCTATAAATACAAAATTGCTCATATGTTTGGAAAAGTAAAAAAGATGTTGGGCATTGAAGGGGTAAAGGTACAGTTGATCGTTGAGCCTCATTTTTCCCTTCGATCCGGTCTCATCACCGGGAAGCTTGAACTTACAACCAAGACAACTTCCGAAATTAGCTCTATCGAAATCCGTCTGATAGAAAAATACTCCCGTGGGAGAAGAAATAGTAAACGCGTAGATGAATACATTATAGGATCAATGGTGATGAATGAAAATATGACAATTCAACCCCAGGAGATCATTGAGTTGCCTTTTGAACTGCCATTTACATATGTGTCATCTGAAATGGAAAAACTCGGAGAAGGCCATTTTCTGCTTAAAGGACCGGTTACCCTTGCTAAAATGCTTAAAAATGTAAAATCTGAATTCCGATTAGAAACCCGGGTAGAAGTAAAAGACCTTAAACTGCAACCTTTTGCGGAAAGAACGCTGCTGGCAAAACCCTGATTATTGAACGCTTTGTTGACGTTTTTTTTCCAGGACATCCAGAATTTCATCGTCCGACTTATCGATATTATCTAATAAAAACTGGGCACTCTGCGCCATGGTGTGCCTGGGATACCTATTTAAAAAAGCAGCATATGCCTCACGGGCAGCTTCCGTATTGGATAAATCATTTTGAAGAATAAACCCTTTTAAAAATAGAACTTCTGGATTTTTTTCAAAATTGGGATATCTATCAATAATCCAATCATATAACGTCAATGTTTTAGAATGGGTTCGCAATGTTTTTGATACATCCGAAGCTCTGTATAAATAATCAGGGGTGGAGACATGATCCGGATTGGCAATGGCAAATGCTTCACAAGCATCTACATAGGCCTGTGCAGCCAATCGGTTGATTCCTGAAGGATCGGGATTATCAAAAATGCGGTTGCCCGTTTCAAGAAGGTAATCCTGTATTTTCATTCCGCTTTTTTCTCCCAGCAATTCGAGCGCTTCTTCTTTATGGTTTCCATTCTTAAATCGATCGGTATAGGATAAAAGCAAGGCATTACCGGCTTCATTTTTATTATTTTCCTTCATCAATTTTCCCAGTTCAAATATTCGATCCGGAGTGGATTTATCTTGATGGTGATCTCTGATTAACAAGGTAAGGAATGATATTACTCCATGATGGAGATTGTGCTCGCGGGTCACTTTTAATGCGGATTCAAGGGCAAGTTTTCTGTCCTTTGCCTTGGGGTGATGGATAGCATATTGCATGGCCAGTGCAGCAAATCCGGCGGCAGATTCCGTATTTTTATCTTCATTATATTCCAAGTAGCTGTTTTTTAAAGCTTCATTTTCAAAAACCGGTTCAGGCGCTTTCTGATTACAAGCCTGATAAAAAAGCATTCCTCCTATAAGGACCAATAAATGTTTCATATTTCTATTAATACTTTTAACCTATTTATAACAACAATGCTGCAAGAATCTGCAAAAATAACGCATGAAAACAATAAACTGCTATATAAGCCATAATTTGATCTCAGTAATCATTATATTGAGACCGGTTTTCATGGAGGTGATTTATTTTAATAGTTATTATTTATCTGTGCAGTTGCAATAGTATGCATGGATAAGAATGTTTGTAAGAGATTAAATCCTTTCAATATTATTATAGACTTTGCAATTACTCACTTCAAATCAAATAATAGACTAATGATACGTTGTATTTATCTTATAAGTTTTTTCATAGCCATTTTATTGCAGCCATCGTGTATGTCTCCCGGGAAAGATTCCCCCATAGATCCCAGGGAATCTATTGATTATGCATCGAGGTTAGATTCTTTGGGCATAACTTTGATTTCCATCCAACCTCCGGTAGCCAATTACGTACATTTGGTACAGACGGGCAATTTATTATTTCTTGCGGGTAAAGGTCCTGGTCTTGGCGATGGTACAATGGTCAAGGGTAAGATTGGGCAAGATCTCTCCCAGGAAGAAGGCTATGAGGCTGCCCGCCATGTAGCCATTAACCAGATTTCTGTTCTCCAGGATTATCTTGGTGACTTAAACCGGGTAAAGAGGGTAGTGAAAGTATTGGGGATGGTCAACTGTGTTGATGGTTTTGAAAACCAGCCTGAAGTGATCAATGGATTTTCAGATACCATGGTAGCCGTTTTTGGTGAAAGAGGCAGGCATGCGCGTTCAGCTGTAGGTATGAATGCTTTGCCCAGAAATATTGCAGTAGAGATTGAGGCAATAGTAGAAATTTATTAAAAAAAAGGCTCTTTCGGGAAGAAAGAGCCTAAAGAAATAGTGAATGATATATTGAGACTATGCTATGTTATTATTGATTACCGGATTCAATCCTTCTCATCTCATCATCAGTAGCTGTAGTTCTCCTTCTGGCTTGTTTTACTTTTTGATTTCCAAAACGGTAGTTCAAAGAAGCATTGACACGACGAGAATCATAGAATGAATTTACATCCAAAACTATGTCATCCTGCCGGATAGATACATTGTTGATTTGCGTTCGGAAAATATCGCTGATACCAAATCTAATAGTTCCCTTGCCATCCATGATACGCTTTGTAAATCCAAGATCAATGCCGTAGCGTGGCTCGATGGAAAATAAACCATACACCAACCCACTCTGGTAATTTCCTACAACTTCGGCTCTCCATCCCTGAGGTAAAGTCAACTCATTACTCATATATACCTGATATGACAATCGATCATTTTCAAGTGTTCCTGATGGAATCTGAGAGGCAAAGCGGTTGTAAAAACCAACTACATTCCATCGGGAAGTCCATTTGGAATTGATCACAATGGGAGCAGTAACGGTCAGACTATAGTTTTCAAAATTATCAAGATTGGCTACAGTCTGGAATGAAGTATTCGTAGAAGACTCTTGTTCAATTACCTGTGTAATGGCTTCTGTGGTTTTACTATAATTAGCGCTGATGAATAGCGAACGGCCTAATCCATAATTGATGCCAAATGATTGAGCATATTGCGGTCTGAGGAATGGATTTCCTTTTTGGAAAGTAAAGTCATCCAAAAATTCAATGAAAGGGTTGAGGTCTCTGTAGTTGGGACGATTGAGTCTGCGGGCATAATTATAACTCAGGCTATGCTTTTCACCAATGGTATGCGATACCGCTACGCTTGGAAAGAAGTCGGTATAATTTCTTACGACTTGCTGGTCCAAAGTGATGGAGTAGCCATCAGAAACGGTATGTTCCATTCGTAAACCTACCTGTACATTTACTCCACCGAATTGAGTTGATGAATTGAGATATCCCGCATATACATTTTCCTTATAATCAAATTCATTGGAGCGATTTTCATCTTTAATCCAGGTATCGTCAATCAGGTCTTCAAAAAGTGTATTATTAGAAGTATTGACCATGCTCACTTTGGAACCTGCTTCCACATTGAACTTACCTAAAGTAACCTGATAGTCAAGTCGGGATGCAAAAATATCAACAGAAATATCTGAAAAGTTTCTCAGAAAACCGGTTTGTGAGAAGGGATTTTCAGTATCGTTGATATACTGGTTGGTATACATCGTGAAGTTTGGATTGTCATACAGTGAAAAGTCCATGTCGAATGTCAGAGTTCCTGCATTTTGACCCAATTGTCTTTTGGCATTCAGATTATAGGACTGCTGAGTCCAGTCACCTTTGCCATCAGTATCCACTTCCAGTTTATTGAAGGCCGGAGCGTTTCCTCCACTGATATTTGTGAGATTGTGGTTCAGGAAATTTCTATTACCTGTATTATATCTTGTTAATATCCCAATGGTGGTTTTGCTGTCAGGAAAATAATCCGCACCGGCTCGGATGCCATAACTGTCCCCTAAAAACTGGATGTTGGAATTTTGGTCGAATCGGGTGGTAAGGTTATTGAAAGGTATTTCTCTATTCAGGTTGAGATCGTTGAATCCATGCCAGCTGGAATGAGTCAGGGTTCCAAAAGCGTTTACTTTTCCGCTTCGGTAATTGATTGATCCACTTCCGTTGTAATTGGTGTGCCGACCTTGCCGGCCTGATAACACAATGTCACCATTGTAACCGAGATTTTCATTTCTTTTCATCCGGATATTGATGACACCAGAATTGCCCTCAGCATCGTATCGTGCCGATGGATTGTGTATGATCTCAATACTCTCAATAGCATCAGCAGGAAGTGTTTCCAGCATTTTTGCCAAATCCTGGCTGGACATATATTGATTTCTGTCATCAATGGTCACCAGAACACCCTGCTTCCCTTTGAGAGAAATGTTCTGGTCTTTATCCAAAGTGACTCCAGGAGATTTTTCAAGAATTTCAAGGGCATTACTGCCTGCTGCAACGGCACTGTTGGCCACATTGACAACAATTTTGTCGGCATTCATTTCAATAAATGGCCGGGTTGTGGTCACGGTAACTTCATTCAGTAAGACACCATCGGTAAGCGTCATGCTTTTCAATTCAATAAATTCATTACCGTTGATGGTAAAGATTTCTGAATTGATGTTGCCAAAGCCCACCATGGATGCCTGAACATAATAAGTGCCTGTGGCTACATTCTCAAAAACAAATTGTCCATCGTGATCGGTAATTCCCCCTTTCACGAAAGTGTGCTCCTCTGAAGTATTCAATAGTACATTGGCGTACTCCAGAGGTTTGTTTTCCTGATCGAGGATTACTCCTTTCACTGTTCCCATGGACTGACCAAAGCTATTATGTAGTAAAACTAAGGCGGGTAGTACTGTCAGTAATAGCTTCTTCATAGTGTGTTTCTTTTTTAATAATGAGTTAATGATTAATTACCCACCATAGACGGAAGTATGAATTTTCGGGTTGCAATAAATAGTTAAAATACGACCAGTTCGAACTTATCTTCGATCAATGATCCACAATTTATGATGTGCATGTCAATTATGATTATGAAGCATATTTGTGAGATAAGGGTAAAAGGTAGCCTGGCTTGAGTTAGAGTAATTTTTTTTTTGGAGTCTCTTTCTTTACCAATGGACTTTAATGGGTGTGAATGGATTGTAGATTTAAGTATTTAATAATGAAGTATTTGCAATTTAATTTGACAGGTTCTTAAATTATTGTTTTTTGAATTCGATATTATTTAAGAGTTAATTTTTTTGATAATATCTAGCTTATATCAGTACAAAAAGGATGTACAGGCCTTATATAGTCAAAGTGTTTTTCAATTATGACTTTGTCATCACATAAAGGAAAATGGGATGTGTCAAAAGCCGCTCACCTATTAAGAAGAACCCTGTATGGTCCCTCACCTGACATGATGATCAGGGCGTCAGAATCGGGGATGGAAAGGGTCGTTGACATGCTGTTAAGAGACATCGATATCCCACCGGGATGGGCGGAGGAGAATATGTAGAGGGATGGTACGGAAGGGAAGTCCAATTTTTATCTTCAATATATCATCAACTGAATGTATATTCGA
>DAOLDB010000015.1:0-72930 GCA_035327565.1 Saprospiraceae bacterium | reverse complement strand
GATTGCAAATCAGGGAGTTACGTTTTACTGCTAATCAAGGTATACTCTTGCGATTTGTTGAAACAGGAAAACTGAAAACCCTCCATAAAGAACTTGTAAATATCAATTTGGGTAGGCCGGGGTTCAACACCCTTTTGGACATTGTTGCATGTCCGGGAACAGATACTTGTAATTTAGGTATTGCCAGTTCAATGGGCCTGGCAAGAGAGCTGGAAAGCATGTTAGCCCGGGAATACTCAACAATCATCCATACTAAAGAGGTTGATATCAAGATTAGTGGTTGCATGAATGCATGTGGCCAGCATACCATTGCCGATATCGGATTTCAGGGCATGACCATGAAAGCAGGTCAGTGGATTGCTCCGGCAACACAGGTATTATTAGGTGGAGGCAGAAATGGTGACGGAAGCGGCCGATACGCTGATAAGGTTACCAAGGTTCCTTCAAAACGAGTGCCTGCTGTTTTACGGGTGATTTTGGATGATTTCATATACCAATCAAAGGATGGAGAATCTTTTGGCGTCTATTATAATCGTATGGGCACTGATTATTTTTACCAAATGTTGAAGATATTCTCTGACACCTCTGATTTGCAGCAAAGCGACTTTATTGATTGGGGTGAAGATTCTGTATATGAAAAAGCCATCGGGATTGGAGAATGCGCTGGGGTAATAGTCGATTTAGTGGCTACACTATTGTTGGAAGGAAATGAGAAGTTGGCCGATGCGCAGTCATTTCTGGATCGAAGTCGTTTTGCCGATTCCATTTATTGTACATACACAGCACTTCTTTATGCCGCCAAAGCGGTACTCACTACTACCCCGGCGAAAATGAATACCCAGGCAGCTATTATCAGGGCATTTGACGAATATTTTCCAGAGAACCATGCATACTTCTACGGTCAGAAATTGAGTGATTTGATATATCAAATCAACATGTTTCCTCCTTCGTACACCTTTGCCTATCAGTACCTGGAAAATGCAAAGGTCTTTCTGCAACACCTTCAGAAAGTCAGAAATGCAATGGCAATGGAAAGTAATATACCTTCCCCTCTAAATGAAACACAGGCTATATGAATATATTAACCCGAGGTAAAATCACATTAGCAGGCGCCGGTCCCGGTGATGCGGAACTCATTACATTAAAAGGATTAAGATCCATCAAAAATGCAGATGTCATCCTCTACGATTCATTGGTTAATGAGGCGCTGCTTGATTATAATGAAGATGCTATAAAAATTTTTGTGGGCAAAAGGAAAGGGGTAAAAAGCGTTACCCAAAGTTCCATTCACCATTTGATGATCGGCTATGCTGAACAAAACAAACATGTGTTAAGATTAAAAGGGGGTGATCCCATGATTTTTGGAAGGGCCTGGGAAGAAATAGAAATTGCCAGAAATCACAGTATTCCTTTGGAAATCATTCCGGGCATTTCAGCCTATTCCGGTATGGCATCTGCAAATCAGGTACCGGTTACCCGACGATGTGTAAATGAAAGTGTCTGGATATGCACAGGTGCCACTTGCCGGGATACACTATCGGATGATATTGCTTTGGCTGCCCAATCCACCGCAACGGTAGTAATCTATATGGGAATGTCCAGAATTCATGAGATCATTGCTCTTTTTAAAAAATATAAGCCCGGCTCTTTTCCGGTTTGTGTCGTACAAAATGCAACAACTTCTTTAGAAAAAATTGCGTCGGGAAACCTTAATGACATCCTGACGCTCGTAGTAAAAGAAGGAATTTCCAATCCTGCACTGATTGTTCTGGGCCCGGCGGCAGAGGAAGTGCAATCCGGCCTGTATTCAAATCATTCTTCCCAACTTCCTTCATTTGCTTATGAACAACCCTTTGTAATATGACGGATAGCCAAAACACTTTATTTCCTGTATTTTTGAAAGTTTCACAATTAAAACTTCTGGTTATTGGAGGTGGGGAGGTAGCGCTGGAGAAGCTTGGTTTTTTGTATAAATCCAGCCCGGATGCCAGAGCCACTCTGGTAGCCCCGGAAATTCTTCCAGAAATCCATTTTCTGGCCCAATCCTTTTCATTGGAAATTATCAATGATACCTACCGGCCTTCATTCTTACAAGGAATGGATCTGGTATTGGCGGCTACCAATAATCAAGAACTCAACCGCCAGATATATAGGGATGCCCGTTCATTGAATTTGTTGATCAATGTGGCAGATACGCCTGAAATATGTGATTTCTATCTTGGTGGTATCGTTAGTAAAGGACATCTGAAAATCAGCATTTCAACCAATGGCAAATCGCCTACGATGGCTAAAAGAATAAGGCAACTTCTTGAAGATATTTTTCCAGACGACATTCATGATTTGCTTAATCATTTGTATAAATATAGAAAGTCTCTTAAAATGGAATTTAAACAAAAAGTGGAGCATTTGAATACTTTGACTAAAAAATGGATGGAAGAAGTATGATTCAGACAGATATCATCATTATTGGAGCGGGTCCGGTTGGATTGTTTACGGTTTTTGAAGCAGGGCTGATGAAAATGCGGTGCCATTTGATTGACAGTCTGCCCCAGCCCGGAGGCCAATTGATTGAAATTTATCCTAAAAAACCTATTTATGACATTCCCGGATTGCCCAATATTTTGGCTGGTGACCTTGTGAATAATCTGATAGAACAGGCAGCCCCTTTCAGGCCAGGATTTACATTGGGAGAAAGTGCGGTATCCATTGAAAAGTCCGGAGAAGGAAAATTTATTGTTACCACTGACGAAGGAACTGTCCACAGTGCACCTGCTATCATTATTGCAGGTGGACTCGGACGTTTTGAACCAAGAAGACCCAATATTTCCGGCATTGAGCAATGGGAAAATAATGGAGTTTATTATTTGGTAAAAGATCCTTCAATTTTTTATGATAAGAATATTGTCATTTCAGGAGGAGGGGATTCTGCCCTGGATTGGGCCATTTACTTTGCTGAACGTGATGCAAAGTCAGTAGCTTTGGTTCACCGCAGCGACCAGTTCCGTGCGCATAGGGATTCTGTTGAAAAAGTCAATATCCTGGCACATAAGGGAAGATTACAACTATTGACGTATGCTGAAGTGTCCGGCATCCATGGGGACCACAAATTGGAGGCGGTGGATATCAGAAATAAAGAGGCGGATATAGTCAAAACCATAAGCACTGAAGCATGGTTGCCTCTATTTGGACTTAGCCCAAAATTAGGTCCTATAGGAGGCTGGGGGCTCGAAATAGAAAAAAACGCCATTGTCGTAGACAATCAATTGGATTATAGTACCAATATCCCGGGCATATTTGCAGTAGGTGACGTTAATACCTACCCTGGAAAGCTTAAGTTAATCCTTTGCGGATTTCATGAAGCTACCATGGCTGTGCAATCGGCCTATCACATTGTACATCCCGGAAAAAAACATACCATGAAATATACCACCGTTCAGGGAGTGCAGGGATTTGATCCTCAGCCATCTTTACTGCAATCGTTATCCCACCCATGAACCAGATTCGTATCGATGTCTATGACCGCGAAGGAATTTCTCATAGCCTGGAAATACCTACCGGAATACAAATGAACATTATGGAGCTATGCAAGGCTTATGATATGCCAGTAGAAGGCATTTGCGGTGGTATGGCTCTTTGTGCCTCTTGTCAGATTTATGTAGAATCCCCTCATGAACTTCCGCCGGTTTCACAGGATGAGGAGGCCATGTTATCGGAAGCTTTCCATGTACAAAAAAATTCAAGATTGGGCTGTCAAATACCTATATACGAAAAGTTGGATGGGCTTGTAGTGCGCCTGGCTCCTGAATAAGTCGTGTTTTAATCATATTGGTTCTTTACTCTCTTTTAGCGCAAGCGAACAAAAAATACTTTACCTTTAGGCCTTATGGAATTCTTATATACTTATGAAGGATTAAGAAGAATTTGTCTTAAAACCTATCCGAAATGAAAGGAATTATCTTAGCCGGAGGTCTCGGCACCCGATTGTATCCATTAACTTTGGCTATGAGCAAGCAGATGATGCCTGTTTATGATAAGCCCATGATATATTATCCTTTATCTACCTTGATTAATGCCGGAATCCAGGAAATACTCATAATATCTTCGCCCAGAGACCTTCCCCACTTTCAATATCTTTTAAAAGACGGTGAAGATATCGGTTGTTCCTTCACATATGCTGAACAAAAGGACCCCAATGGTCTTGCACAAGCATTTGTCATAGGTGAGAATTTTATAGGTAGTGACAATGTTTCATTGATCCTGGGAGACAATATTTTTTATGGAAACGGCCTTGAAGAACTATTGCAAAGCAGTACCAATCCCGAGGGGGGCATAGTGTTTGCCTATAGAGTTGCGGATCCGCAAAGATATGGGGTAGTTGAATTTGATAAAAACCTTCAAGCGATATCCATTGAAGAAAAACCATCTCATCCTAAATCATCCTATGCTGTTCCAGGAATTTATTTTTATAATAATGAGGTAGTGGAAATTGCAAAAAACCTGAAACCCTCAGCAAGAGGGGAATATGAAATTACCGATGTCAATGTTGAATATTTAAATCGAAACCGACTTAAAGTTGGGGTTTTGGGTCGGGGTATTGCATGGTTGGATACAGGGACACACGAATCGCTTATGCAAGCCGGACAGTTTATCCAGGTCATTGAAGAAAGGCAGGGTCTGAAAATTGGATGTATCGAAGAAGCAGCCTATAACCAGGGTTTTATCAATGACTCCCAACTGGAACGATTGGGGCATAAATATCTTAAGAGTGGATATGGGGAATATCTGCTGCAATTGTTAGGAGAATAAAACGGAATCCAATAGAAAAGCCTTCTGAAAACAGAAGGCCTTTAACCATAGGGTTTCATCAAAGCATTTTATTGATTTATGAATTCATCCCTGGTTAAAAATACAACCGGAGATTTATTTTTCTTTTTCAAATAGTTATTCAATTTCGGTAAATGATTTTTTTCAATGATATGATATTTACCCAAATTTGTATCATATAATTCTTTTACCAGTTCATAATTAGACATTTGAGTGCCTGTAGGTCTGCCATAATTGTTCACAACCCCACTGTACAAATCAGCCAGTTTTTCTCTCAGCTCGGGCTCTGCACTGTCCACATAATTGTCACCGGAAGTTATTACCATTCTTTTCATTAAATTGTTTAAATCAGTAATAAGAGGTTCAACGACAGACTTTGATTTCACATCCTCCTTTTTAAGTTGTTCTGCGGTTTGAATAATGGTTTGCATTTTATACACGGTGTACGCGAGCTCTTCATTCATGTTAAAAAGCAGTTGAACCATTTGTTTGTGCTCAATTCTGTCGTCTGCAGTCACTAAAGAATTGGGGTCATTTATAACTTCGATTGGGTGGGTGAATACTTCATTGCCTTTCTTCATCACCACATTGTATTTCCCTGCCTGAACCCTTGGCAATGCAAATCCACCAAAGCTGAAAGTTTTTCCTTCGGCTATTTTAGGTCCCCGGGTAGTAAAATTCCACTCAATGATATTCAGGCCTTTTGCTTTTCCCGGGTTAAGAGTTGCCAATTTGTTCCCTTCAAGGTCTTGAATTTCCATTTCCATCTTTCCAAAGGTATGCCGCTTATTTAAATAATAGACTATCCGCCCTTGATCGGATGGGTTTTGGCCAACAAACTGAGTTTCCGTACCAAAATTATCAACAAACGCAGTTTTTTCTTTCATTATAAAGGGCCTGGATTTGAAAAAATGAACCTCCTTGCTTAAAACTTCAGGAGTGATTTCTCGTAATGGGGAAATATCGTCTAAGATTATGATCCCTCTTCCGTGGGTTGCCATAACCAAATCATTGGTTCGTTCCTGTAAAGCCAGGTATTTTACGGTAGCTGCAGGCATATTATTAGTGAAGCGAGACCAGCTTTTACCGCCGTCAACCGTAATGAATAATCCAAATTCAGTGCCCAGAAACAATAAGTTTTCATTCATATAGTCTTCCTGAATACTTCTAGCAAAGCCTATGATATCATCTGTAATCAGGCTTGTCCATGATTTACCAAAATCAGTGGTTTTATAAAGGTAGGGAGTAAAATCTCCTCTGGCATGGTTTTCAAACACTGTATAGGCGGTTCCTTTATTGTGATTGCTAGCAAAAACCTTATAGCACCAAGCGTTTTTTGGTAACCCGGATATATTATCAACTGTATTCGTCCAGGATTTACCCCCATCTTGTGTAACCTGAACATTTCCATCATCCGTACCTACCCAAATAATTTTTTCATCGAGTGGGGATTCTGCAATGGTAAATATGGTAGTATGTGTTTCCGCACCTGAGTTATCAGTGGAAAGCCCTCCTGATTTACTTTGCTCTTGTTTAGCAGGATCATTAGTTGTTAAATCCGGAGAAATTTTTGTCCATGTATCTCCCAAATCGTCAGATTTGTGCAAAAACTGACTCCCCATATAAATGCGATCCGGATTGAATTTGCTTAATGCCATGGGTGCATTCCAATTGAAACGAAGCTTTGGATCTCCTTTTTCAGCTAATGGCTGGATGGTTTTTGTGTGACCTCTATCCGCATCATATCTCCAAACATTGGCAGCGCCTTGCATTTCTGAATAAATGATATTTTTAGTGGGGTGCTTCAATACCCTGAATCCATCACCATACCCCACGGGATTCCAGTGTTTGGCTTTTACGCCTCCTGGTGCTGAGGATGGCCCATACCAGGAGCCGTTATCCTGAAGTCCTCCATAAACATTATAGGGCTCAGCATCATCAACACTAACATGATAAAACTGAGATACCGGTAAATTCTGAACTATTTCCAAAGTGCTGCCTCCATTGAACGAGCGGTACACACCACCATCAGTCCCTACATACATGATATCTGAATTGTCAATGTGAAATGCAACATCATGGATGTCAGGGTGCATCATTCCCAGGTTCTTAAAAGTTTTACCACCGTCACGACTGATTGCTCCGTAAAGTCCACCCTTCACCAGTTTATCCGGATTTTTTGGGTCTACTATTATTCTTGAAAAATAAAATGGCCGAACAACCAATTCAAAATCTTTATTCAAATGTTTCCAGGAAATTCCCCCATCGTCAGAGCGGTATAACCCATTGGTTTCCTTTTTTTCCGTTTCCAAAACTACATAGATAATGTTAGGATTAGAAGGAGCTACGGCTAAAGCGATTCTCCCCAATTTTCCGGAAGGAAAACCATTGTGAATTTTTTCCCAGTTTTTTCCTCCATCGGTAGTTTTATATAATCCACTATGTATACCCCCGGAATTAAAACTCCATGGAGTTCGTCTGAACTCCCACATAGATACATAAAGTATGTTAGGGTTCAATGGATCCATTTCAATGTCGGCAACTCCTGTGGTTTCATTGATATAAAGAATTTTTTCCCAGTTTTCACCCCCGTCTGAGGATTTATAAACTCCTCTTTCATCACTGTCACTCCACAAAGCTCCAAGCACGCCAACGTAAATTTCCTGATTATTCTTTGGGTTAATTCTAATGCCGGCAATACGTTCTGAGTTATTCAAGCCCATTGATTTCCAATTATTGCCACCATCGGTGCTTTTGTAAATACCATCGCCCACAGATACACTGTTCCTCACCCAGGTTTCTCCTGTACCCACCCAAATCACATTGTCAGGGTCAACCGGATCTACTGTTATACACCCAATAGATTGCGCATGCTTGTCAAATATGGAAGTAAAGAAAATACCTCCGTCAGTCGATTTCCAAACTCCTCCACCTGCAGCACCTGCATAAATAATATTGCTGTTTTTCGGGTGAAGCTCAATGTCGGTAATTCGACCACTCATCACTGCCGGACCAATATGTCTTGCCTTCATTGAGCCAAAAAGCTGGTCTCCTTTGAGAGATATCGCTTCCTGACAAAATAAAGAAAGCGAAGAAAAAAATACAAAATAGATTATGCCAGATATCCTTGCCATTTCATTTAGGTTTTTATCCGATGGTATATAAATTGTCCTTAATATAGAGATTTACAGCATCCCCGGATACAAATTATTTTCCAGGAAAAGCAAAAATAGAATCATTCAACGCTGGATTTAACTCAATCGATTTGATTTGTATGGATTGCCCCATCATTCCCATGCTGAATGGAAAATACAACCCCTCGACTTCTTCATATTCACTCATGGTTGAAATGTTCTTTTGTCCTGCCATGGGGCCTTGTTTGATTTCCGTCTCCGTCTGAATAATAATATATGTCTCACTATCGAAATAATAGTAAGAAATATTTGGCTCTTCTTTCCCGTCGACTAACAGGGGCTTTTGCGTAAATTTAATTTTGAAAGTCTCAGTACCTTCAATGGTTTCTGTCCCTACAAGTTCAGCACTATATCCTCTATTTTTATAATTAAAAAGTGGAGACGGGAAGTCCCCAATAGTTTTTTTCATGTTTTCTGTAGATTCACTATCACTTTTTTCCGCTTGCATGGTCATGAAATTGGTAGACCACATGGTCTCTCCATCAAAAGCTAACTGGGTAATGGTTTGTCCTTGAAAAGTGATGATAACGGCCTGCTTCCCATCTGCAGTTTGAACAATTTCTACTGGTATTTCCATTCCCTGCGCACTTGCAATCGCATTCATTTTAATGCCTTTTAATTTGGCCCAGTTTTCTTTCCCTCCCGTTATTTCAAAATAATTGGCTATAATTTCATCGGCAGATTGCGCAAATACCGAAGTTCCAAAGACCATAAAAACGCCAAAAAAAAATAATTTAATTGTTTTCATAATTTTCTTTTTAATTGTTGTGAGAATTTGCTGAATAATTATCTTCTATTCAGAATCAACTTTTGCAAAAATATTGATTTATCGTTTAATAAAAAATTTAAACTCTTAAACAAAAGTGTATTCAATCATTTCTAATACAAAAGAAAAGAACAGTATCGATGAAGTGATCAAAATAATCGACCGTATTTGATCTTAGTTGAAAGAATATCGAAGAATATGGTGAATGTGTTTCCTTCCAGGATCACGAAAACAAAAAAGGGAAACAAAAGCCTGGCCCTGTTTCCCTTTAAAATTTTCTGCACTTATACTTCATTTACACTGATACTTCAAGAGTGTTTGCGCTATACTCCAATATGTTTGTTAATAATTGGCTTCGCGGAGAATAATTCACCTTTGGAAGCATTTTGTATGCATCAAACAATGATAGGTATGCATCTTTAAGAAAGAAATCACTTTCCAGGGCATCCTCTATCTCGAGCCTTTCAAGAATGTCACATTCTCCGTAAATGAATTGAATAAGTTTTTCGTCAGTGTAGCTTTGCTTCATAGAAATAATTTAGTTAAAAAATTTAGTTGTCATGAATTCACTGTATGGTATGAACTGGATTCACGATCTCTTTATTGTTTGAAACTGAATAATTTAATTATCCTTGCACATACACAATATACTTTTCATCGAAATAGGGTTCATTAAAATACTTTTGAATAGCAACCACCTCAGTATACTCTGATCTGTGCAATTTCTTTAACTCTGATTTAAATACCCCTCCTTTTAAAGCAATTAACCCATTCGGTCTGCTATTCCTGTGCTTTTGTGACAGTAAGGAGCGTGTCCATTTTAAAAGAACTTCCAGCTCAGCAACAGCCCTTGTCACTACATAATCAAATTTCAATTTCACTTCTTCTGCCCGCAAATGGTAAGCATGTACATGCTCTAATTCCAATTTTTCAACTACATCCTGAACTACTGTTATTTTCTTTTTGGTTCCATCAATCAAAACCCATTTGACATCTTCCATTACAATCGACAATGGAATTCCGGGAAAGCCTCCTCCGGTTCCCAAATCAAGAATCTGAGAACCCGGTTGAAACCGCATAAATCGATAAATTGACAAGGAATGCATGACATGATGAAGGAATAAGTTGTCAATATCTTTCCTTGAAATTACATTGATTTTTACGTTCCAATCCTGGTATAAATCCCAAAGCGTCTCATATCGTTCTTTTTGTTTATCGCTCAGTTCCGGAAAATATTTATATATTAATTCCAGGTGGTACTTTTTCGTGTCCATAGTTTAAATATCATTATCAGATAATACATATAAAACAAAATATCGAATATTATTATACGCCTCCAATTCCTCATTTCATTCCAATATCTGGATACTTTCCAGGAACATCCTGCTTGAATCGCAATTTTAACAACCCATAACCCAAGTAGAAAAATATTGCCTTGAAGAATAAAGGTCAACAAAAGAGTATAAAACAAAATATGACTAGCGCTGAACATAGTGAGAATGATCTGATGAGACGTTTTGTACCGGAATGAAGATGAGATGTGCCGGCGTTTTTGTTTGAAAAAAGAAGTCCAATCAGAGGGCGCTGAAGAATAAACATGGACTTCCGGCGACAAAACCCCCGCTGTATTTTCTCCATTTGCCATGGCCTGAACCAACAAATCATCGTCACCGGACGGGTATTCCATTTGATGAGTATAGCCTCCAACATCAAAAAAGCGTTTCTTAGTAAATGCAATATTCCTTCCTACGCCCATATAAGGATAACCCGCCCGTGCTGCAGATAAATACATCATTCCAGTAATCCATGTTTCATATTCTGCGAAGTTGCCCGCAAAGCGTCCATCAGATTGCAGAGGGGCATAGGCCAGTACAACATCAAAGGTATCCATGGGTGAAACCATATTTTCAAGCCACCTGGTACTGGATGAGTAACAATCTCCATCGGTAAGCACAATATAATCCCAATGAGCAGCTTGAATCCCTGTGTTCAAAGCCAGTTTTTTACCAGGCAAATCGTTTGGAGGTTGAAGAATGCGAATACCATTCATTGCTTTGAGCAATTGCAGCGTACGGTCGGTGGAATAATCATCTACTATGATGATTTCATAATCAGGGTAGTCCTGGTTTTTTAAAAAATCAATCAATAGCCCAATATTCGCTTCTTCATTTTTAACCGCCACAATAATGCTTACCGGAGGAGTAAAAGTTTTTTTCATATGTTGATCTGGAACCAACAAAATGGAAAAGGCCAACCAAAAGATGAGATGTAAAACGAGAAAGACGCACAGAATGACTATCCCCATGGGTTCGAAGTTCATGTTATAAACATACGGTTTTATATAGAACAACTTCTACATGGAATGGCTGGATTTTCGATTAGCAACTTTTCAACTTCATTAAATGCAGTGTAAGTCTATAAAAGGAAAGATTCCAATCTCACAGGATTTTTATTTAACTTTGAAATCCTTTTAACCTGATTGAACAAAATTTGCTTTAAAAGCAAGCTGTTGTTTTCGAAAATTATTGAAGGATATGACAAATCACAATCATGTTGTTTTATTTAGTTTATCATTATTTTTGATATTTTCTTGTTCCCAGGATATAAATCTGCCAGTGGTTGAATTTAAAATTCTCGATGAAATTTCTCTTGTCTCTGGATTGTGTAAAATTGATGAAGAAAATTATATGACGGGTGAAATCATTATACAAGATTCTGATATTCTTTCTTATCATCCGGAGGAATACTATTTTACGCTTTCTGTATCCGGAATAGAAAAAATAAAAACAAAACCGGACAATGCTCCTTTTGGCCTGTTTGTTGACGACCGGCTCATATATACCGGATTTATTAAACCTGGTTTTTCATCCTCCTCTTGTCTTGAATCCATCACCATGGATAATACCGGTTTTAACCAACGGATTACCATGAGTCTGGGATATCCTGGCCATAATCCAAATGTTCAGGACCGGAGAAACAATCCCTATCTGATCATTGCGCTCCAGGAGCAAGGCAAATTAGAATAATAATAGCATGTCAAAGCCTTCCCTAAACCGGCATCTTGGATTATTGGGATTGATCGCTACCGGAGTGTGTTCTATGTTGGGTGCCTCCATATACATTGTACCCTTCATGATACA
This sequence comes from Saprospiraceae bacterium, assembly GCA_035327565.1. Classification (GTDB taxonomy): domain Bacteria; phylum Bacteroidota; class Bacteroidia; order Chitinophagales; family Saprospiraceae; genus JABDLO01. The sequence continues at coordinate 61,006 of DAOLDB010000015.1, read as the reverse complement.
GCGCCATGCTCCCGGAATAGGCCCCTATGTCCTGTATGCATTTGCTGCTGCTGCGTTTCCTGCTTTTCTTGCTGCCCTGGCGTACAGTTTTCTATCTACTGTTATGCCTCGTGCCGGGGGAAGCTATATCTTTGCGAGTAGGGGTCTTCAGCCTTATCTTGGCTTTATAGCAAGTTTTTCACAGTGGTTCGGACTTTCATTGGTTATAGGGGTAGTGGCTTATGTTACTATCCCATTTTTAAGGGATATTGCAGGGTTGCTTCAATGGGGCACTATTGAAATTGGCCTGGAAAAAGGATTCGTTCGCACATTTTTAGCTTTAACGATGATATGGGTTTTTGTATGGATTAATGTGAGAGGCCTCAAATCGTATGAAAAAACAATAATCCCTCTTATGTTTTTAATGTTTTTACTGGGAAGTATTGTGATTATTGCAGGTTGGTATTTTGATCAGCAAATCTTTGCTGAAACACTTTTGAGTAAAACAGGAAAAATATTAGCTCCTAATCCTGGACATTCATTTGATTTGAAAGTATTTCTTTCTGGTTCTTCTCTTTTATTTGCCAGCTTTATAGGCTTCGACAGCATAGCCCAGGCAGGCGGTGAGGCTAAAAATCCTTCAAGAAACCTACCTCTTGCCATAATACTTACCATTGTCATAGTAGGATCTTTTTATATGTTGTTTACAGCAGCAGTATACCATACTGTCCCCTGGCATTATATTTCATCTGAAGCTCAAAATAAAGATTTAACAGCCCCCGGGCTTTTTAGCCATATGCTTCCCCCCGGTTTTACCATTATCATCCTTGCCGGAGCTGCTGTAGCGCTGATCAATGATTTGCCTGCTATGCTTTTATCCGTTTCCAGGCTAATGTATGCATGGGCAGAAGATGGAATATTTCCTGGTTATATAACAAAAATACATCATCAATATCAGACTCCTTACCGTGCGATTATCATCAGTGGTTTCATAGCCAGCATAGGCGTTTTGGGCTGTCAGATTGCGGGTAACTTCTTTTTGGGTATTGATATCATGGTGATGTCCATGATGGTAAACTTCCTTTTGATGTGTATTACACTCATTGCAATTGACTGTATAAACCCCAAACTTTCTAATAAATTTACTATTGGTAAAAGTAAGGGGACAAGATACTTCATAGGTTGGGCTGGAACTTTGGTTTTGCTTTTGTTTCTAACTATACATTGCTGGAAAGACCTTTCCACTGATACAGAGGTATGGTTTTTTCGCTCAACACCTATATGGTTGATTGTAATGAGTGCTGCTACTGTCATTTACTTCTATAAAATGTCTCAATTAAAGAAATCTGGAATTGACATCAAAAAACATTTCAATGATTTGCCATAAGGGATTCAAATGAAAATTGCGCAAAATATAAATCTAAGCAATGACCTGAAAATTTCGAGAGTCGTTACCGGGTTATGGCAAGTGGCTGATATGGAAAAAGACGGACAAGTGCTTGATCCGATTTCAACTTCATCGGCAATGGAACCTTATGTAAGGGCGGGATTCACTACCTTTGATATGGCTGATCATTACGGTTCTGCCGAGAAGATTGCGGGCACGTTTCGACAATTGAGACCATTAGGTAAAAGCATACAGTGCTTAACCAAATGGGTTCCCGCTCCAGGCAGAAGCAGTAAGGCAGAAGCAAAAGCTGCCATTGTCAGTGCTTTGAAGCAATTGAATACAGACTGCATTGACCTTTTGCAATTTCATGCATGGAGTTATTCTGATCTCATATGGCTGGATCAGTTAAACTGGCTTTCGGAATTGAAAAATGAAGGCTATATACAAAATTTAGGATTGACCAATTTTGATGCCGACCATCTCCGCATCGTGTGTGCTTCAGGTATACCTGTTTTGACCAATCAGGTTAGTTATTCGATGATTGATCAAAGAGCCGGTGGAGAAATGACTCAGGTTTGCAGACAATTTGGTGTTCATTTATTGGCCTATGGATGCCTGGCCGGAGGTTTCTTAACAGAGCGTTGGCTGGACAAGCCTGAACCCATTGACAACGATAGATTCACCTGGTCACAAATGAAATATAAGCGCTTTATTGATAGTATGGGTGGCTGGAAATGTTTTCAGGAACTGTTGAAAGAATTGAATAAAATAGCGAATAAATACCAGGTAAGCATCGCCAATATTGTTTGCAAATATATTCTTGAGTTGGAATGTGTAGCTGCCATTATCATCGGTGCTCATTTAGGTCAAAGCGAACACATTTCTGATACCCTTCGGTTGTTTGCTTTGAAAATCTCAGACGAAGATATGCTGCTATTGAAAAACATACATCGTGGATTGATTCCAATACCAGGCGATTGTGGCGATGAATACAGAAAACCTCCATTTTTGACCGCTTCAGGAGATTTAAGTCATCACTTCGATGCTATGCCTCCAGCTTATCAAACGGAGTCATCAACGAATCAAACAACCAAAGTTTTTAGTGGGACATCCTGGGAAGATACGGCCGGATATTGCAGGGCGCTTAAAAGAGGTAATCGAATTTTAGTGTCTGGTACCACTGCCACCCACCATAACCACCTGGTTGGAGGTATAGACCCGGCCGCTCAGATGCATTTCATTATAGACAAAATTGAAGGTGTAATCAAATCTTTAGGAGGCTCTTTGGAAAATATAATCCGAACTCGCATTTTTGTACATAATGTAGAAGATTGGGAAGCAGTAGCTAGAGCCCACGGCAGAAGATTTTATAATATTCAGCCTGTCAATACATTAGTGGAAGCAAAATTGGTTGGAGAAGGTTATCTTGTTGAAATGGAGGCAGAAGCAGAGCTTTGAGAAAAGTTATAATCAAAGTCCATTTTCCGGATAAGTTGTTATATTCTTAATTCGTTATTCAATTCAGAAACAAATAATGCAGGTTTGAAAATACTTCGCACCATTTTATCCAGTTCAATTTTATTGATGGCTTTCAGCATTGCAGCAGGCCAAATGATGGTGAATGGAGTACCGAAATTAGGACATGAATGGATAGAGCTCGACCAGGAGTATTATAAAATAAAGGTTCATCAGGATGGAGTTTACCGTATTCGATATTCGCAATTGATTGATGCAGGTATTGATTTTTCTTCTGTCTCGGGTCAGGAATTTCAAATGTTTCATTTAGGCAAAGAAATACCCATTTATGTTACATCATCTTCCAATTTAACTTCAGATGATTACATTGAATTTTTTGGACAGTGGAATCGTGGAGAAATGGACAGTTACCACTATCCTTCTATGGACGCACAATTGAATCCGGATTATTCAATGATTACTGACACCAATACATACTTTCTAACCTGGAAACAGGGATCAAAAGGGTTAAGATTTCAGGACATTGAAAATGATCTTTCAGGGCAATTGCCCCAACCAGAAAAATTTTACTTTCACTCTCAACTACTGTCTTTTACTGAACGGTTCTACAAACCTACCGAACAGGGACAGGATCTCATCAAATATTCCAATCTGGTTACAGCAGAAGGATATTCACTTCCCATCACCCATCGCCAAACCATTAATATCCCGGCATCCCGCATTGTTCAAGAAGGGCAACAGGCCAAACTCAGAGTTCGGTTTGGCATTAATAAGGTAGAACATCTTATCCATCTTACCTGGAATGGAAAACGACTAAAAGAATATGACTTGTCCTTTGAATACCATGTTTTTAATGATGTTTTTGATTTTCCTCTGGCAGAACTTCGCACCAATAATCAATTGATATTAGAAGGAACCTTAGGATCAACCGACAGATTATTGCTTTCGCAGGTAGAGATCATCTATCCCCGGGAGTTTCAGTTTGATAATACACCGATGAACCGCTTTAAGCTATCTCTACATTCTTCAGCAAGACTCCTTGACATCGGCCAGTTTTCTTTTTCAGAAACTAATGTGCTCCTTGATCTCAAAAATCAAACAAGAATGCGGGTGAGCCCTACCAATAATAAAATGCTGATCCAAATAAAAGAGAGAAGTCTGGAACATGACTTTGTTTTATTCAATGAAAGGGCGGGACAGGGTTTCCAATGGGTCGAAAAACTTGATAAGGTGGTAATGCCCAACCACCACAATAAAGATGCGGAATATGTAATCATAACCAGCCGTCGTTTAAAGCATGACTCTGATAATGGAGGCATGGATTGGATTGAAGCGTATGCGGATTACAGATCCACGCCGGAAGGCGGAGGTTTTGAGACCGCCATTATAGTCGTTGAAGATCTGTATAATCTTTACGGTTATGGTATAGACAGACATTTTTTCGCCATCAACAACTTTGCTCTCTTTGCGGAAAGAAATTGGCCTTCATTAAAATTCTTTTTTGTAATCGGAAAAGGAATTGAATATCAGGAATACAGAACTACAGCTCAGCAGCAAAACCCGCAAACAGCTCCTTTTTTTGTCCCTGTTTGGGGTAATCCAGGTTCTGATAATCTTCTGTTTGCCGAAAGAGGTAAAAATTATCCTGTTAAACCTGTGGGCCGGTTATCAGTGATTGCTCCCTTTGAAACCGGCATATATCTGACAAAAATTAAAAATCAGGAATCCAATAATCGCCTTCCTCAAACGATACAGGATAAATATTGGACAAAAAGATTTATACATCTTAGTGGTGGTGCTAATGCCAGCGAGCAATCCGTCATTCGTTCATTCTTACGGCGAATGAAGGACATCAGTGAAGCCGGCCGGTTTGGTGCCGATGTGGCCACCTTTGAAAAAACCAGCGCGGATCCACTTCAAACCGCCACATCGGACCGAATTATCAGATTGATCAATGACGGAGTCTCTTTATTGACATTTTTTGGTCATTCTGCTGTTGGCACTTTTGATTTTAGCCTGGAAGATCCTTCAAAATACAGCAATGGAAACCGCCTTCCCATGATCATATCACTGGGATGTTACTCTGGGAATATATTTGTACCTGGCAGGATAAAAGGATTGAGTGAGGCCTTTGTGCTCCAACCGGAATCGGGGGCTATTACTTTTGCTGCAGCATCGGGAACCGCTTATATTTCGACACAAGGCCAAATGGGCATTAATTTATACGAAGAGCTTTCCGGAGACGGATATGGGCAGTCTGTGGGTGAGTTATTAAGAAATACACTGATTACATTGAGTACAAGTCAGGCGATAGGTTTTGTTACATTATTACAACAGTATGTACTACATGGAGATCCCGCTTATGGTTTCATTACCCATAAAGGACCGGATTATCTGATAGATTTTGAAAGCATTCAAACTACACCCACTATAATTTCCACTTCTGACCGCAATTTCCAACTCGGTATGGATATCGTAAATATAGGATCCGGAGTAGCAGATTCCATAGTGGTCATGGTCAAACATACTTCACCCGAAGCAATTCTGATAGACACACTATTTAAAACCATTAAAGCTCCAGGCGCAAGAAAAAGGATTTATTTTGACTTTGAAAATAAAGGCATACTACTTATCGGGAGAAATAGTATAATGGCGGAGGTCAATTTCTCACGCTCAATCGATGAGCATCCTCCTGATATTGCTTTTAACAACAACCAGATCGATGATGGTCAGGGAGGAGATCAGTTTTTTTTTGTAGTCGCTGACAATGCTGCAAGGCCTGTATATCCTTTACCTTTTTCCATTGCAAGTCAAAACAGACCGGTTTTAAAAGCTTCGACATCCAATGTGTTTACTACTCCTCAAAACTATATAGTTGAAATCGACACTTCTGCTCATTTTGACCATCCCCTCGAAAGAAACCTGATTTTTTCTGGCGGAGGTTTAATTGAATGGACCCCGTCCAGCAACTTTATCCCGGGTCTTGTGTACTATTGGCGGATTTCACCGGAAGAAGAAAATCCGGTATTAGGTAGAATCTGGTCTTCGTCGTCTTTTACATATATCCCTAATGAAAACCCAGCATGGCGCCAAGGTCACTATTTCCAGTTTCTGGAAAATGCAATGGACGGGATCATTCTCACCGATGACCGAAGATTTCAATTTGATACCAGTGGATTTTTTATCAACATCAATAACAAGTTATTTAATGCTGATGTACCCCCTAATTTTATCTTTAATCTCGAAGGATCTGCAGCTTCCGTAAGGCCGTGGAATTTTATGACACAGGGCATGGCAGTTTTTGTCATGGATCCTATTACCGGAGCCGGCTGGGAAAATTCGGGTGGTGATTTTGGAAGTATAAACACCAATAATTTTGGTTCCTTCCGGTGTTTCGGCTATGATACTGCTAATCCACAGCAAAGGAGGGATTTGATCAATCTTTTGGAAAATATTATTCCTGATGGTCATTATGTCTTTTTGTTTTCTGTCATTAGAAACTTAAACTCAGACACTGGAGCACGAAATTGGCGGGAGGATGAAGGTATTATTGGCACTCATTTGTTTGATGTGCTCCTGAGACAAGGCTCTGCTTTCATTGAAAGTATGGAAGAAAATTTTAATGTGCCCTATGTTTTTATGTATCGGAAAGGGCAGGGAGTGTTAGATGAGGTAATGGCTACAGATATTAGTGGAGAAGCCAATGGTGCTGCTTTTGTGCCCATATTAAGGGGAAATGGAAAATTATCTTCTCCTGCTATTGGTCCTGCGCTTGAATGGAATGAACTACAAATGCATTTCAATGGGATTAAAGCAAGCGACATTTTGAATATAACCATAAAAGGCATTAGTCAACAAGGGATTGAAACCATTATATTGGAAAGCCAATGGATGGAGATCATTGATTTAAGCAACATCGATGCAAAAAATTATCCTTTTATTAAAATCGAATTATTTGCCATCAACGAAAGTGAAAAATTAATACCTCAACTTCAATCCTGGAAAGTGAAGTTTACCAGTGCCACAGAATGGGTAATGAATCAAAAGGAAAAACTTGATTTTCATGCCGACACAATACAGCAAGGTGATATCTTACACTTTGCAACAGCGCTTTTATCCATCGGTACTATACCTATCGTAGACAGTGTCAAGGTTGAATTTACGATCATTGATGCTCAAAACAGATCAGAATCTACTGTGAAGTCTTATGCCCTGGATCAAACGACTGGTATGACCGAAATCTCTTTTGAAAAAGACACAAAAGATTTTTCCGGAAAGCATCAGTTTTCACTTGAGGTAAATGCAGGAGGTCAAATTCCTGAAGTATTTTCTTTTAATAATTTTGGAATAAAGGAATTTTTTGTGTTTTCAGACCGCCAAAATCCTCTATTGGATGTTACTTTCGATGGTATTAGAATCATGAATGGAGATATCGTATCTCCTCAACCGGAAATCATAGTGACACTCACGGATGAAAATCCATTCTTTCTCCTTGACGATCCTGCACTCTTTGAAATGAAACTCGACACAGGAAATATCAACGCACTCCTGACCATTCCTTTGGACGGTCAGGATGTTGAATTTTTTCCGGCAACCACCGGAAAAAATCAAGCAAAAATCATATTTCACCCCCAATTGAAAGAAGGCAGCTATACTCTTTTCGTTCAAGGGAAGGATAAGTCCAATAATTTCAGTGGTGATAACGATTACCGCATTTCATTCCGGGTTATAGAAAACAATAGTGTTTCCCATATATTTAATTATCCCAATCCCTTTTCTACCGCAACACAATTTGTTTTTACTTTGACAGGATCCGTTCCTGAGCATATGAAAATCCAAATCATGACCATTTCCGGTAAGGTGGTAAGAGAAATCCTGAAAGAGGAGCTTGGTCCACTTCAAATGGGCGTCAACCGTACACAGTATTGGTGGGATGGCACAGATGAATACGGTGACCGGTTGGCTAATGGTGTTTATTTATACAGAATAGTGATGAAAGATGAATCCGGAATAGATTTCGATCATTTCAGGGTTGGCCGATCTCCTTCTGATCTTGATCGATTTTTTAATAAAGGATTTGGAAAAATGGTCATTATCAGATAAAAGATACTAAATTTTTTTAATAAATATGCGGATTTTTTGCCATAAAATCTGCATATAGTATTTAATAAAACGAAAAGAAATATGCGCTTTTAATGAATTCCTGATAAATTCATTTTCATGACCCCCCCCGTTGACCACCATATCATTAAGGGCATACTGCAAATACTTTTCTGCGATCAGGTACCGGCAGGTGTTTTCAGGTAAAATGAATTGAATAATCCCTTTGTATTTTGTAAAAAAATCATGAATAGCCGCCGTATTGAGTTTCGCTCTCTCCATTATATTTTCAGGCCTGAGGGCTATGATCGATTGTCTTTGGTCGTGGATTCTGTATATACTGGTATATTCATTCAATTGAATGAACGGATACTTACTTACCAGCCTTAAAAAGAGATGGGTATCCTGCCAGTGAGGAAATTCATCAGGAAAGCGGTCTTCCTCCAGAAACTCCCTCTTGAAGCACATTGTCATCACCTGTGCCATATTTTGTACCATAAAACGTGCAGGATGTTTGTGTTTTGATGACTGATATAATGGCATTTTCCGGGTTTTTCCGTTCTCTAATCGCAAAAATCCAGCACGTAGAATACGTGGCTCCAAACTTTTAGATATTTCCTTTTCAAATACCTGTAGATAATGAGGCAACAATAGATCATCGTCATCCATGAAGCACAAAAACCGCCCTTTGGACTCTTCAATTCCTTTATTTCGCGCAATACTTCTTTCCAGATGTTCCTGTCTTATGTATTTTATCCTGGAGTCATTGATTTCCTCTATGACAGGATATAAGCTTTCTTCCGACCCATCATCCACCACCAAAGCTTCCCAGTCATCAAAAGATTGATGTACAATACTTTGGAGGCATTCTCTTAGCAAATGAGGCCGGTTATAGGCCGGAATAATAATAGAAAAGTATGGTTCACTTTTTGACATTTTATATTTTTGATTATGGAAGTAAAGGACAGCTCAGTGATTATTGCTTTAATTGAACCGGAACTTCATGCAGAAGTGCTTCGTTCTTTCATACTTTCTCTTCATTGTCAGCACATAAAGTTAAAAGTATTTACTTCTTCTGTCGTATCTAATTCACTATATGATTTATATGATTATCAAAACATAGAATGGTTTATTTGCAGGACTCCGGGTGAAATTTATAATTGCATTGAAAATCACCTTCCTCAATTCAAATGCTGTGCAGATGTGATTTGGACTTCATACCCTTTCTTAGCAAAAAGAATTAATATTCCTGAAATTCCTTGCCCTCAATCTGTATTGATCCATAATCTTCACACGGTTTTTGACCCCATTGGGAATTTGGATTTGAGTACTGTGGAAAACATTCTCAGAATTATAAAATTCCTGCCTGCTCTAATAGAATTAAAGTCACATAAACGGATTTCTGGTTTTAATCGGATTCTACTTCCATCCAATGAAGTAATGCATTATTTTCTTCATAAGAAATATTACTCCCCCGTAAAGCCATTGGTTTTTCAAATATTGGTTTACGAAAAGCCCTATGCAACAAAACATTCAACTCCCATTAAAATAACTATTCCAGGCACTTTTTCAGACAAAGGGCGGGATTATGACACATTGTTCAATGCTTTGTTTAACGTACAATTCAATGAAGATATAGAAATTGTATTCCTTGGAAAAGCAGGTAAACAAATTCCAAAAAAGTGGAAAAATCGCATGAATGAAATCCTGAATAAGCATAATAACATAAACATTACCACTTTTGCTGAATTTATTCCCCAAAAAGAATATAATGAACATCTATTGCAATCTGATTTTCTGATAATTCCCCTTAAAAAATGGAAGCGATACGGTCCAATAAAGGAATGGTTTGGTGCATCGGCATTGTCAGGAACCGTACTGGATGCTGTCCGGTTTGCCATTCCCGCTTTAATCTCTTATTCCTATATCATTCCTGAGGGATTAGAAAATACATTGATACCTTATTCCAATGAAATGGAATTAACCACGCTGATTAATAAATGGATGAGAAACAAAACTTACAACCAAATAAAAACCACTGAATCCAGCCATACCATAATTTTTAATAAGGAATTGGCCGCAAATGAATATCTTTCTACATTTCATTTAAAACATTAGAAAAATGATGTATACATGAAGACATTGTCCTACACTCATTTCATACTATGACCGCTAAAGAATTATATATAACAAGGACAGGAGAAAACCTCAAAGCTCCTTTGTTTCACCAGCCTTGGTGGCTGGATATAGTCACAGCCGGAAGTTGGGATGTGGTATTGAGTTTTGATAAAAATGATGAAATCATTGGGGTGTTGCCAATGGCGGTCGAAAGAAAATGGGGGATGAATATCAGTAGGATGCCCCCCCTTACTCCATATCTTGGCCCATGGATCAGCGCCAGTCATAAAACACTAAATTTTGCTGTGTATTCCAGAGAAAACCGAATATTAAAGGATTTAATCGGTCAGCTTCCGGCATTTAATTATCTGGGGTGTAAATGCCTTCCCACCTTCACCAACTGGTATCCTTTTTATTTAGCAAATTATTCTCAAACCACAGCATATACATACATTCTTTATGATATAGCCAATAAAGAAAATTTGTGGGCCGGCATGAAAAACACAGTAAGAACTGATATAACCAGGGCTAGTAAACAGGGCAATATTGTAAGTTTATGGGATGCAAACAAGCTGTATGAGTTACAAAAAAGGACTTTTGACCGTCAAAACTTAAATATTCCCTACTCTCAGGAGTTGTTAAATGCATTAGTGGATGCGATAAAAACGAGAAACTGTGGTCAAATGATTTTTGCATTAAATGCAGAAAATAAAATGTGCGCTGGAATACTTGTTGTTTGGGATCAGGATTGCGCTTATAATTTGATCATGGGAATGGACGACAGGATGGAAATGCATGGTGCAATACAATGGCTGATCTGGCATTCTATCAATATAACTTCTGCGTTTGTTTCTACCTATAATTTTGAAGGAAGCATGCTTCCTAATATTGAGCCTGTCTTTCGACATTTTGGGGGTTTTCGGACACCCTATTATAAAATTTGGAAAGACAAAAACAGATTAATCACACTGGCAAGAACGGCTTTGGGAAGATGATAGTAAATATTGAAACGGACCTTCAGTCAATTGTATTCCCAAGTCGTTTTTTATATACTGTTGCGCGTATAAATAATCATGCTTTATTTCCTAGGGACATTATTATCAAGCTCAATCAACCGGAAGGTGCCGATAAGACTATCCAATATAAGGAAGGTTTTCCCTCTTGTGAATCTATTACTATTGAAAGACAAAATTTCTTCTTCAGGTACAAAATTCCTGATAATATATCCGGTTGGGTGCATCGAAATATAGTAGGTTGGCGATTGCCTTTATTTGCACTTTCCTATTCCGCATCAACAACCCCTTTGGAAATCAGTAATCGCCATTTGCCTTTTGATATATTTGAAGTAGTTTTTTTTCATTTGTCGCGATTCGAAGAACTAGAAATTATCAGACCCAACGATGCTAAATCCATACATGATTTTGAAAATCAATTACTAACCGTCCGGTCAGGAACAAGTAAAACACCTGTTGTCGATCATCTGATTGCATTTTTGGCAGAATGGTTCACTGGCAAAAAAGTAATAAGGCCTACTACACTATCCATAACACATGATATTGATATATTGACCAAGTGGACTTCACCATTTACTCTTTTTCGCAAATTAGGGGGGCACCTCCTCCACCGCCAATCCCTGCAAGGTTATTCCTTACTCACAAAACAGTTTATAACTTACCTTAAAAAAGGTGTTGATCCTTACAACACTTTTTCATGGTTATTAAACAACAACCCCGGGATTCCAAAAGAATTGTACCTGCTTGTGGGAGGGAATCACCGTTGGGATACACCCTTATCTCTGGATCATCCACTATTTTTGGATTTAATTCAATGGACAAAAAATACTCATTACTCTGTGGGTATTCACCCCTCATTCGATTCCTGGAATCAACTCTCCATGATCATCGCAGAAAAGCAATTATTAGAAGATGTTACAGGTATGAATATAAACATCAGTCGTCAGCACTTTCTAAACTTTGACATCAGAGTTACCCCAATTTTATTACTAAAATCAGGCATTAAAAAAGACTCTAGTCTTGGATTTGCGCGCAGGGTGGGCTTCCGATGCGGCACCGGTTTTGATTATCCTTTATATAATTTTACAATGGAAAAAGAATGTGAATTAATAGAATCTCCTTTGGTATTTATGGACAGTGCTTGTTTACATGAATCTTTGGATAGTCAAGAAAGGTTTGAAGATATTTTTGATCGCTTTTTTAGAAAAAATAAGGAATACACACGGATAGTTTGTAATTTTCATAATTCCTTTCACGATGAGGCAGAAATGCGAGGCATATCATTTAAAGAAAGAGTGATCCAATTGTATAACGAATGGCCAGGATTTTACTGATCAGCAAAACCTCCCCAGATATTCCAGAACACAAAGGAGTATGGCTAAAAACTCTGCATCAAAAAGCAGCCCTTGAATCATTAGGTCATCAGGTTTGGCTTTTATATTTCTGCCAAACAGGATTTTTTCTGAACGATATCAGAATCAAAGTGAAAAGCCTTCCTTTTGCCTTTCTGATTCCCTCTTTTATAGTGCATCATATTCAATTTTGTCATTCTATTTTCCTGATAAACAGGCTTCATGTTTTTGATATGATATATGCTAGATATTTTTTTTCCAGCCCATTTACCTGGAAGTTGTGGAAGGAAATAAAAAGAGCGAATACAGATGTCAAAATGATCCTTGAATTTCCGACCTATCCTTATGCTTTGGAAGTATCTGGAATTCATTCATCCGTTCTTATGCGGTTAGAGCGCTGGTTTTGCCATCGGTCAGTCACATTCTTTGATCTTTTAGTAGTGATTGCTGGCAAGGCATTCACAGACACCATGCCTTATATATGCCTTGATAATGGAATAGAAGTTGGTTCTTATGAAGTAAAAAGTTCAAGCATAAAAAAGGGATCAATGCGAATGATCGCATGCGGTAGCTTGTGGAGATGGTATGGCTTGGATCGGTTGATCAAAGGTATGCACTTTGCTTATACCGGAAACGCTTCAGGATCTCTTCAGGTCACTCTTGACATCGTGGGGTCTGGCGCGGAATATTCTGTTTTAAGAAGTTTAGTAACTCATCATGGTTTGGAAGCATTTATCCGATTCCATGGCCCTCAATCGGATGCTGAATTAAACGAACTATTTAATCGTGCAGACGTAGCCATTGGTTCGCTCGCTGCATATAGAAAAAATCTTAGCAAAGTAAGCGCTTTAAAACACCGTGAATTTAGCGCCCGTGGCATTCCTTTCATTTATGCTGACTATGATGCATCATTTGAACATTCCTTCTATGCTCTAAAGGTTGCGGCTTCTGAAGATCCCATCGATATTCATGCAGTTGTTTTATGGTGGGAACATCTGATTTTGGAGTATGAGGAGAATCTGCCAGTTAAAATAAGAAAAGAGGCAAGTCTCCTGTTGTCATGGAAAGAACAAATGAAACGTGTTTTAGAAGTGGTCCAATAAATCATTGTTGAATAAATATTAATGCTTTTATACAATAAACAAGAGCATTCAAATGGCCACCCCCATCTTGTCTCTATGACTTCACGTTCGGCATGTGCGGATAAAAATTATGCAGAAAAGCCTATGGACCTGAATTTCTACCTATATAAAGTCCCGAACGGGAAAGAGCCCTTTCATAGCATCAAGACCTCAATTACTCTGTTTATCCTTCTACGGAATCCGCCGATTATTCCTAGAGAACATTATTCTCAGTAAATATTCAAAGTGTGCTCATTGAATCTTGATTAGGAATCTTCGATTGGCTTTTTTTAAGCCCCCTTGTTAAGAATGTTGCTGATTAAATGGCTGTATTGCTGAGCGATAATTTCATCATCGAATTCATTCTCCGCTTTTATTCTAGCCAATCTTCCCATTTCAATCATTGCCTCTGCCGGTAAAGAAAGAAATTTTTCCAAAGCACTTACCAATGCTATCGTGTTGCGTGCTTCAACCAAATACCCTGTCAATTCTTCATCTACCGTTTCCCTGCATCCTGCTGTTTGGGTAGTTATTACCGGCCTTCCCATTGCCATAGCTTCCAGTATAGTACGGGGCATTCCTTCCCTGTAAGAGGGCAGTACTACACAATGAGATTTTTTAATGATAGATTTGATGTCAAGAGAAAAACCCAGGTATTCAATAATCCCATCGTGAATCCATTGATTAAATTCTTCCCGATTTATTTTCGAAGGATTCTCTTTGTCCATTTCGCCAACCACCCAAAATGCTGCCTTGCCGGGCATTTTACTTTGTATGATTTTGGCAGCTTCTACAAATTCACGAATTCCTTTATCGTACAAAATTCGTCCTATAAAAGTAAACACCACATTGGGATGTGCTTTGAAAGCTACAGGTCTGTAATAATCCAGATCCACCCCACACCCTTTGACCGCCATTGAAATACCTGGTCGGGCTATGTTTAGATCAATAAATAGGCCCAGGTCATCAGCGTTCTCAAAAATCATTTTCTGATGAAAACCTGAAGTCCACTTATACAAAATACGGGTTACTTTATTGATCACCCCTTTATTGATAAAAGCGTATCCCAGCCCGGTAATCACTGCTATGGAAGGAATACCCAAAACATATGCTGCCGATCCCCCATATATATTGGGTTTTGCTGTATAATGTAGAACGAGGTCTGGTTTTAGCTTTTTGTACTTCCTGATCAATTCAAGAATGAGCATTAGGTCCCTGACCGGATTCACCCCACTTCGGCTGAAAGTTCTCAGCCCGATATGTCTCACTTCAGGAAAATTTTCCCTGTAAACGATATATTCATCAATAGGTGCTATAACGATTACTTTGTATCCATCTCTGATCAGTCTGTCTATGATATTTAATCTAAACTGAAAAATGTTCCAGGTACAATTGGCTACAATAACGATCGTTTTAACCTTTTTCTGCATGCAGTTGCTTGGTTTCTAGTCATGCAATGTAAATATTGTTTGAATTACAATTAGTGCATTCATGATTTTATAATGCAATTACACTACTTTTAATTTTCCAGTTTTTTTAATGATTCTTTTATTTCCTGTTCTTTCTCTATTGGATAAATCAATAAAGCATTGCCCTCGTCCACTACGATAAAATTTCTTAATCCTCTTAATATCAATGATTTATTGTCTGGTATTCTTATAATATTTCCACTCGATTCTTCGATGACTCGTCGACCTGATCGCACCACGTTTTCTGTATTCTGAGTTGAAACATAGGCGTAGAGACTCGCCCAGGTGCCGAGATCACTCCAGCCCATATCGGCAGGGAGTGTATAAACATTATCTGCTTTTTCCAGAATGGCATAATCAATAGATACCTTTCTGGTAAAGGGATATACACGACTCAAATATTCTTTTTCCTCTTCACTTCCAATTCTCCCTGGCTCTGTAAGGAGAATATTCAGAATATCGGATGCATGCTGCCGAAAAGCTTCCAATATGGTTTCTGCTTGCCACACAAACATTCCAGCATTCCAGAGATGTTGACCGGACTGAATATATTTTTCTGCCGTTTCTTGATCAGGTTTTTCTTTGAATGATTTGACTTTGCATATGCCTACACTGGGGTCATCCAATTTTTCATCTGAAGTACCTGCACATTCGCATTGTATTTCGATGTAGCCATATCCAGTATCTGGTCGCAGGGGCTTGATACCCAGAGTAACAATGGCTTTTTCTTGTCTCGCAAAATAAAATGCCTGTCTTAAAGTTCTCTGAAATTGTTCTTCATCGAGGATGATATGATCAGAGGGAATAACAGCAAGTACTGCGTTACCTGCTTTTGCCTGTATCTTCAAAGCAGCATAGGCAATACAAGGAGCCGTATTATTCAGGCTGGGTTCACATAAGATATTTTCTTCCGGTAAGTCCGGTAAATGCTCCTTTACCAAATTCAAATAATGGATGTGTGTACATATGAGGATGTTTTCTTTAGGTATCCATTTGACACATCTTTCATACGTCATTTGGATCAAAGATTTTCCTGTATCCAGTATGTCAAGAAATTGCTTGGGTTTTTCCTTTGTGCTGGCGGGCCAAAATCTGGAACCTATTCCTCCGGCCATGATAATAATAAAATGGTTTTTCTCTTCCATCTTGTATGTGTAAACCCTTAAGCTATCGCTGAATATAGTCAATATGTAAAATTAAAGGATTTTAGTCTATTTCTTCAAAATACACTTCCCTTAAGTTAATGAAAAAATGGATTATATGCTTTTTCATACCCTACAGTAGTTTTGGGCCCATGTCCGGGATAAACAACGGTATGATCTTTCAGTGTAAAAATTTTATCTCTGATCGAAGCCATCAGTGTATTATAATCCCCTCCGGGCAAATCTGTCCTGCCAATACTGTTGTAAAATAATACATCTCCACCAATCAACATATGCTTTTCTGAATGATGCAGACAGATACTACCAGGTGAATGCCCGGGAGTAAATAAAATGGAAAGGTTTGATTTTCCAAATGAGATCACATCATTCTCGCGGAGATATACTCCGATAGAGGGTGAGGGGTCATAAGGAATTCCATACATATGAGATATCTGAAGGCATGACTTTAATACCGCCTCTTCCAACCGGTGCGCTTGAAGATTTAATTGATATTTTTCGCTCACAAACCGGTTTCCCAGAACATGATCAATATGACAATGCGTATTGACTAAAATCACTGGATTCAATTTCATTACATCAATAAAGTCAATGAATTCCTCCCTTTCATATGTATTGTGACAACCCGGATCTACAATGATACATTCTCCGGTTTCATCCCAAAGGATATAAGTGTTTTCTGAAAAGTCATTAAAAGTAAAGCAATGTATATTCACAACTTAATATTTTCTTTGCACTTGAATTTGGATTTACAAATCTGCTATTTTTTCGGAAACAGAATTTTTACCCCTTCGTTTTAAATCAACTGATTATTTTCACTGCAAAGCTATGCCGTTTACTATAAATATCAGAAATCAGGAGCTTATTTTGCTTCCGGAAAAATCCATATGGTGGCCGCAAAAGAAAGCATTGATTATGGCTGATCTTCATCTGGGGAAGTCAACACATTTTAGAAATGCGGGAATTGGGGTTCCTGTAAAAGCTGAGTACGATAATCTTATAAGGTTGGATCACATACTATCTTCGACCCAAGCCACTTCTGTTTTTTTTCTGGGTGATCTGTTTCATTCAAAAAAAAATAATGTTTGGTACACCTTCAAAGACTGGATGGAAAGATGGATGAATATTCGTTTTTTTCTTATTCTTGGGAACCATGATATACTGCCCCTGGAAGAATACTACAAATCCCCTTTGGTATTGTTAGGTAATTCCTTTGCTATGGAGCCATTTCTTTTAACGCATGAGCCATCAGATCATATTCAAGGTTTGTATAACCTATGCGGTCATCTTCACCCTGGAGTTCGGATAGAGGGTCAGGCCAAACAAAAGCTGGTTTTGCCCTGTTTTTATTTTGGAGATCACACCGGAATACTCCCGGCCTTTGGTGCCTTCACTGGAATTTCTATGATTGCCCCTTTGAAAAAGGATAAAGTTTATGTTATTGCAGCTGACCAGATTATTGAAATGAAATAAATCACTCCTGGACATTTCCAATATTCAATCATCTGATCCAAATCAGAAAAATGATTGATGGTGCTGATTTTATTTGAAAGAACTTTAACTTCGCAGTTTATTGGGAAATTCACTCGCGTTCTTTTATGTAATGTCCGATCAAAGTGAGTCTTTAAAGAAGAAATAAAAGAGTAAACCATGATCTCATTACTAAAAATAATATCCAAAAAATCAGCCCCGGTGACGAAAAAAGAAAACAAGAGCCGAAGCCAGAAAATTTTTGAGGATGAATTTTTTCCTCATATTCATGCATTAAAAACCTTTGCTTTTCACCTTTCTTATAATGAAGAAGATGCTAATGATCTGGTACAGGAAACCTATTTAAAGGCGCATCGATTTATTGATAAGTATATTGAAGGAACTAACGCAAAAGCGTGGTTGTTTAAAATTCTGAAAAACGCGTATATTAACGAATATCGCAAAAAAAGTAAAAGACCCTCAAAAGTTGATTTTGAAGATATCGTGAGTTATCACGATAGTGACAATGACCGTGTTTCCGGTTATATGGATCTACGGGAAGAGATTTTTCAAAACATCATGGGTGATGAAGTAACCATAGCCATCAATTCATTGCCCATTGATTTCAGGACGGTGATTCTTCTTTGTGATATTGAAGGATTTACATACGAAGAAATTTCAAAAATCATCGATGTGCCTATCGGTACGGTCAGGTCAAGATTGTTCAGGGCCAGAAACATGCTAAAAGAAAAATTGAAAGATTATGCAGAAAAGCTGGGCTATCAAGATAAAAGAGGCTCCAGATTAAGTCATGAAAAGGATGAGGAAGAATAGTTGAAAAATGATGTCAACGTGACATTATCTCTTGTAAATACAGTGATTAAATATTTGAAAAACTTTCATACGATGGAAGAACGTGAACAGACACATGAATTGAGACACAAAATTGAACTTTATTTCGACAATGCGCTTACCGAGCACGAACAAAAGGATCTGTTGAGTAAAGTGAAAAGCGACCCGGGATGCTTTGAAATGTTTAATAAAGAAAAATCCTTCAGGGACTTTATCAAAAATGGTGTAAGGCGCACTTCTGTTTCCCCTGATCTTATTCAGACCATTAAAGACCGCATCCGGTTATAACCCTCGGAGACTGAAAAGTGAATATTCTTTGATCTCTGTACTACTGAGTAAAAAGTGGTACCCTTTTCTCTTACTACATTTCGGCCATTCCACGCTACTGTTTCACTCTGTATTCTAGTCAATTTCATTTTTTTCTAATGCGTCTTTTACCATTTCTGCAATGTTTTCCTGTGCTTCATTATTCATATTTTCAGCAAATACATAGCTTTGCAATTCTTTATTTATTACAATGATTTTCAGACAAATCAGCAACTATGACAAAACTACATTTCCTCAATGGCCAGATCTTGCCACAGTCCGGGATGATGATTCCTGTCAGCGACATTTCAGTGGGCCGGGGTTATGGTGTATTTGATTATTTCCAGATGAGGAAAGGCGTACCTTTTCACATGGAACATCACATTGATCGCTTTTTTCAATCTGCTGAAGGATTACGGCTTTCCATTCCTTTTTCAAAAGAAGACATAATACAAGGAATAAACTCTTTAATTGAAAAAAATCATCTCCAGGATGCCGGCATTAAATTATTAGCTACCGGAGGAGTCAGTCCCGATGGATTTATGCCCGGCATACCAAATGTAGCAATTTTGGTACTAGATTATATGAAACCCAGCACCCATCTTGAAGACAATGGAATCGCATTGCTTTCATACCGCTACCAACGAGAATTGCCTCATGTGAAAAGTACCAATTACCTGTTGAATGTATATCTTCAAAGGGAATTAAAAGAAGCCGGAGCGCTTGAGCCCTTGTACTATACCGAAAAATCAGTAACCGAAACGGCACGCGCCAATGTTTTTGCTGTAATCAATGGCAAATTGGTAACTCCAGCAGAAAATATGCTGAAAGGAATCAACCGGCAAATTGTCATAGACACCATGCCATTCGAGGTGATACAAAAAGACATCACACTAAAAGAATTAAAGGAAGCCGATGAAGTCTTCTGTACCGGCACCACCAAAAGAGCCATTGGCGTCACACGCATTGACAATGATATGATCGGAAATGGAAAACCCGGCTCCATTACCAGCGAAATCCGGCAACGCATAATTGACTGGGAAGAAAATTATATTTCATCCCAAAGACATTTGATCAGCCCCTGACCGGTTTTGCGATGGTTGATTTTTATTCCATGTTTTAGGAAAATTATTCATCAACAAATTTCAAAATATTGCCAGACTGCCCGTGCAGCGATTTACATTTGGCTTACCACGCACTTAAACGAATGGCTTTGACTTTTCCGGTCTTTAAAATGGAGTGATAGGAAAGCGTGTTTTCGAAATGTAAGTGAACATTTCCATTTTACGGAATAGTTATATCTCCCAAGAAAAACCAGTCTTCCAATGCTGAAAGAGAAAAGTAAGACGTAGTAAGTATGAGCAGAAAAATTTGTTTTATAATATACTTTTGGGTTCTTCTTTTTGGTATTCTTCAATTTGTTTTATGTGCTCCAATGCCTGGATAATCGGTAGCCATTCATTACCGCTGAAAATCCACTGAAACCACTTTTTGTTTCTATTCTCGTATTTGATGTTCGAAAACAACCAAAAAGCCCCATAGATAGCTGAAAGGGTAATTAATCCCTGAAGTATCCAAAAGAATATATTCCCGCTGGCAAGCATTGTGTCATTCCAATAAAAGGTCGTCCAGGCAGGTAGCTGGAGAAAGAGAATACGCGCAACATTCAGGCTTGATGATTGAAGTTTTAATAGCTTTTTTTGAATATCAAGAACAGAACCACTAAAGTCTGTTGTATAAATAAGATCCAATTGCACCATATACATCACCACAGCGATGGAAGTGAGCAAAACCTGAAAGGAAGCGGAATACAAAAAGAAAAGACTTATCCTGTCGTATGCATTTATAAACAAATGAAATATTATAATTCCGAGTATTCCGACCCAAAGAATACCTGAGATGAGTGTAAAAATTTTGACCGGTTTCATAGAAGAGAGGAAATTCCGAGCCTTTAGCCGGGTAATCTCCTCCATATTTTTTTTGTTAATAATCAGGCTTTTCTCCCATTGGTCATGAGTGGTTTGCCAAAGGAATTTTAAATCTTTATCATTCATAATTATACTTTTTAAATTGTGAGAATTTGTTTCTTAATTTTTCTTTTATACGCCCCAGTTTTGTTCCAACATTACTAACTGAAAGACCTAAAACCGCTGCGGTTTCTGCATGGCTTTTGTCTTCTAAATATAACAATATCAGTGCTTTGTCAAACTCGTTGAGTTCTGATATAAACTGTTCTAACAGGATGAATTGATTCTGCTTTTCGATGTTCATTTCTTCCTCTGCCGGCCGATGGCCAAACTCCAAAGGAATCCTGTGGTTATGTATTTGCTTATTTTTTCTGTAGAATGAAATGGCTACATTCAACCCTATTCGATACAACCAAGTGGTAATGGCAAAGTCATCATTATATCGAGGCAGGGATTTCCATATTTGGATCATCATTTCCTGTATCAGGTCTTGACGGTCCTCCTCATTCCGGCAATAAGTCCGGGCAACCTTCAGCAAAATCCCTTTATGTTGGCCGATGATCTCCTGAAACCTGATATTTAATGCTTTCTCTTCCTTCATAGAGTGGAAAACCATTTTCTGATGTTTTCATAAGCTTGCGGATGATGTCTGATGCCGTTATAGGTCACTCCATCAAAGATATGTATCTGGCCAACGCTTTGTTCAAAGACTGTCTCGTGTAAAATTTCCGCATCAAAGGCTTCATCTTTACTGCCTATGAATACGAGCAAAAATGCATGAACCCCCTCAAGCCCAATTTTGAAATCTTGTGGTGCCATACTCATATTTGCCCTGAAAGAGTATCGTATTGCGGGCATATTTCCCGGAAAGTTAAAAAATAATACAGGCAAATCATAGTAATCGTGATTGTCAGTTTCATTGAGCATTTTTATTCCAATGATCCTGGCAAAGCGAATTTTCACCATAGGTTCCATTTCAAGAGATTCATATGGCGTTACCTGAGGAATGGCAGGTGAGTTGTGATCCATGAGTAGTGCAAAAAATAAATACACATCGATTGTAAACTTTTCCTGCAACATGGCATAATTCAAAGCTGCTCCTGCCCCCATAGAACGCCCTTCAATGATCACTTTTTCCCCTGATTTTTGCTCGCGGATGATCTGGATCACATCAGCTAGGTCATCGGCATACTGGTGAATATAATCAACATCTCCTCTGTTTTGGTACGATTTTCCATGGCCTCTCAGGTCGATTGCAAAAACTTCTGCTTGAGTAGCTTTCCTGAACATTTCCGCAGTTCTATTAAATAAAAATGCTGAACTGGCTACGCCAGGGATCAATACAATGGTGTGGTTAGAAGGCGCTGGAAATCTTTTTGAAAAAATTTCTTGGCTATCCCTTACAGTGAAATAGTAATCCTGGGCAGGATAGATCTGATCGTAACCCAAATCATTTATTGTTTTCGGGTCCATCTTTGTTGTTTCGAAAGAGTGAAAGGTGGCTTCCGCCATATGGATCAGCCTGAATGCTTCTGTCCTAAGGCTGTCGATATTTCCTCCAAAATATTCATTCAGAAAATTTTGGCCATAAATGCTGGAAATTGAAATTAGGAAAACTGCTATGATTCTCCCATTGGTTGTTTTCATACAGCGAATTTTTTATAGGGTAAATTAATTTTTACTGATTATTCGCAGCCGTTAGTAAAAAATCACAGGGGGAGGGTGAAATTTAAAGTAATGGGGGGAGGGGAAGTTTGAATTATTCTCTAATTGGGGATAGAATCTTTTTTCCTTACGGCATTAGTATATTACTATATCCGGGATATAGTGTTACACTTCAATTAATATTATGTATGAAGTGTCGGTTGAAGATTGCAAAAAATCTTTCAAAGCAAAGTAATGGGTCTTTATTCGCCTATTCCCTCTAAAACTCCCTTTTTTCCTAAATATAATATCTCCTCAAACAGAAACGATTTTAAGCATCTTTTATGCCTTTTGTTCCTCTATTATTCAGGTCATTGGCTTACTTCCCTTCCATAAAAACAAGTTATCCATTCTGATTGTAGTGATAATCCGGAATTACTCTTTTCCTTTGATTTGCCTATTGTATTCCGCTCTTTCCGGTTTGTACCCGTTGCACAAGATGTCTTCATAATAAAAAGTTTCAACGAATTGCATTCCTGCCTTTCTGAGAACCTGATTTGAACCTGCATTGGCACCACTCGCAACAGCGTATACACTGTCTGCTTTTAATTGATAGAAGGCAAATGCCAGCGAGGCCACTGCGGTTTCTGTAGCAATGCCTTTGCCCCAAAATTTTGGAATACGCCTGTAACCCAGGTCATAGTAATCTTGGTGGTTATTTGAACGCTCGGTTACACATTTTAAACCCGACCATCCCATAAACTCATTGGTATGTTTGTCTATATCCGCCCAGCGTCCAACGCCATAATCAACATACTATTGCCGGATATATTGAATTGTATCTGCAATTATATACTTGCTTGTTAGAGGCTGATTACCTAAATATTTGTGCACTTCAGGATCAGAATCAAGTGTAAACATACCCTCACCTCCGGGTCTGTTGCGAGTATTTCTCTTAATATTAGTCTTCCTGTTTCGACAAATATTTCATATCATAAATCAATTCTCAGATTTGGAGTCCACCCAGGTAAATTATACTTTGATTTCATTGATCCGGTTATTTTTAATCATCGCCCATCCGCATACGATTAGTGTAATGCCAATAAAAATCATAAGAATGTGTAAAAAATTTATATCTTTCACCATCACCATTTGAATACCAATCCACCCTGTCAATAATGTTCCCTGAAGGATAACCCATTGTGAGTAATATTTTTTTCTTTTCATACCATATATAGCAACTAATAAATTCAACACCCCATTCACTGCAAATAAGATTATACCGGGAATCATGTAGGTTGTAAAAGGTGAAAATCGTAAATATTCCAATGTCATACCCAATCTACTACCATCCGGATATACCATAAGAAGAAACCCCGCGATGAACGCATTAATCCCCGTGAACAACAACAACAGTATGGAAAGAATTCGAAAAAATCTAAACATAAATGATTGACGAGCTGATTCTATTACTATTTAATTTTTCAATCTCTTCAAATTCAAATGATGAAAATCAAAATCGGGATTGTGCAAAATACTTTTCATCTGAATGGATTGAGCTTTTCCCTCTTTATCAAATGAAAACGTAGCAAAAGCATCACAATTCAAGATTTTGTATTCCCATTTAATTGCAAAAGTATTTTCATCATAATAATGCATTCTTCCAATGAGTTGAGGAGACCGGGAAGACTTAAACCATAGTTCATTGTCTTTTTCAAAAATTTCCACTAGTCCAAACCAATCATCAATATATAAACCTGTAATTCTTAAATTGTTAATGTTTTCCTGGTTGGCATGAGATATTTCGGACCAAAATTTCTGAATCTCCTCTAGTTCCATTTCAGCGCTTTGCACTAACCAATTGGTCATAATATCACTCCAATTAATATCTTCTAATCCCAAATAGCTGTCGGCTATGGTATTGGTCATCGCTGTTGCCAGGGCAATTCCATTATTTTGGGTATTCGTTAATACGGTTATGCCAAGGTTTAGATCCGGATACATCGTTATGGTTGACATCATTCCCGGAGTTCCTCCATTATGTGATACTTTTAAATACCCTTTTTCATCAGAGAGTACCCATCCCAATCCATATCCACTAAAGTGGGTATTATACCGGGGGTTTGGATTATTTTTGAAAACCGTATGCAATCTCAGGGTTTCATAATAATTATTTTCAGAAATGAGTCTTTGTTTTAATTCCTCACCATGTTTCCCCTGGTTCATCCACAACAACATCCATTTTCCCATATCCTCAGCATTTGAATATATCCCTCCTGCTGCACTCCCCATTCCAATATTAAAATGGTCAATCGTTTTCAACTCATGCAAATGAAAAATATGCGGGCTTGCCAAATTGCTTTTATCTTTCAACAAAAACCCTACAAATGTTCTATTCATTTGTAAGGGCTCAATGATACGTTTTTGTACAAATGATTCATAACTCATTCCGCTTACTCTTGCTATGACCTCGCCTGCCACCGCATAAAGCAGATCAATATATCCAAACTGTGTGCGAAAGGGAGATGTGGGATTGAAATATTGAAGACTTAAAATTGCATCTTTTATGGTAAAGTCTGATCCATCGGGAAAAAACATTAAATTTCCCGTACCTGTTTCCAGTCCGCTTCTGTGAGTCAATAAGTCCAGGATATTAAAATGTTCTGTAACATAATCATCATACATTTTAAATTCAGGAATAAACTTTTTGACACTGTCCGTCCATTTAATTTTGTTTTCATCCGCTAATATGGAAAGAGCTGTAGCCGTGAATGCTTTGGTGTTGGATGCAATTTGAAAATTGGTGGTTTCATTCACAGGATTTTGGGTTAAATCAGAAGAAACTCCATAGCCTTTTTGAAAGATGACCTTACCATCTTTTACAACGGAAATGGATGCACCTGCAACTTTAAACTTTGCTAACGCATACTCCATCATTGAATCTATGTGGATGTCCGTTATTTGTGTAAATACAGGTGTGGGATGAATTAAAAGAAAAAGGAGATAGAAAACTAAATTAAATTTCATATAGTTATATATTAGCTTTTTACATATTATATTTTTCTTACAAGTGCTTTGTGTTTTCATATTAGTTACATAAAATCATGACCTATGTATTTTAATAATTGTCCCATTTAATTTCTGAAAATGAATTCAAAATTAATACTCCCGGAACAAATTCCGGCTTTCTTTTTATTTTGAAAGAAAAAGTAGATGATTCGGGCTAAATGTGTGTGATTGTGTTCATCAAATTCCTCTTTGTTACCTATACATCTTACTGAAGTTGGGGAGCTTTCATTTTATTTTTCTTGGTCATTCTTGATCTATTTACAGGCTTCCATACTTACGTAAAATTTCAGCAGTTTCATTAAAGTTTTTCTCATTGGCCATCATCAAAGGGGTTTTCCCATCATCCATCTTTGCATTGACATCGGCGCCATTTTCCAAAAGAAGAATGGTAAGATTTGTATGTCCATTGTGAGCAGCAGAATGCAATGGAGTTACACCTTGAATTTGCTTTGTATTAACATCGGCGCCAAATTCAATCAGGAGTTTCGCTATATCAATATCTGAAATCGCACAGGCAGAATGGATAGGCGCTACTTTTAATGGATTTTTTGATGCAATATTGGGATTTGCTCCAAGTTTCAGGAGCAGATTTACAATGGGTAAATGCCCAAAAAATGAAGCAAATCCTAATAAGGTAAATCCATCTGAAGAAAATGAATTTAAATATTCAGGTTGGTTTTCCATTTGGCTTTTTACTGATTCAATATCGCCTATTATTACGGCTTCGTAAATGTCAATATTTTGTTTGTACTTTTTTAGCAGTCGAACCGCTTCTTGATTTCTGCAATATGCAGCGTATTGTAAAAGAGAAACCCCTTTATCTGTTTTCATGGTTGCAATAGAAGGGTTTTCTTTAAGTTTTAGCTCCAACCTTTCATTGATTCCTTGTCTGATTATTTCCATTAAATCTTCCATGGGTTATATTTTTTTATAAGTGGCAACCCGTGTTTATTTTTATAGGATTTTACAGAGTAAATCTGATCCTTTGTATTGTAATGATGTGGGCGGAAATTGTAGTTCTTTGTCCAGCTAATCTGCGGTACGAAGTAACCAATCGGCGCGCATCCATGTTTCTTCAATAATTTGATTCCTTCACTTTTTATGCTATCCTTATTTTGAATAGCATTTACTACAATAATTTTTTATGATCCAACCATTCGAAAACCTGTTCAAAAGTTAAATTGTCAGTGATTGTGCAAGAAATACTTATTTACTCGTTTTGAGGATAAATACAGAAATTCAATAAATTGTCAAATATGGTTTGGATTTTCACAGGTTTGCTTAAGGTTTTTGCCTGACCAATCGTCATATTGCTCCAAATTTCAACAAATCTTTTAATATTTATAAAATTTCAAAATATCGAATACTAATATTGTTTATTTGTTATCTGTTTGTTTTAGAACCTTTTCAAGAAAACGCTGAACTGGAATATCCCCTGGAAAACGGGAAAGAATGGATTCCAGAATAACTCGGGCATCTTTTATCTCCCCTGCATAATATGCATTTATTGCTTCTGAAAAATTTTTGCTATTCTTTTTCTTCATTTCATATAAAGGCAAAATTTTTCCATCAAATGCTTCATAAATATCAATGATTGAGGACTTGCCCCGCAATTGTACACGATCCAATAAGCGATAAGAATACCGATCCGGATCGTTCAATGCTTTTAAAGTGGCTTCACTAAATATAATTGTTGCTCCCAGGGTTTTACATAATCCTTCCAGACGAGAGGCGACATTTACTGCATCGGAAATAACTGTAGTTTCCATTCTCTCCGGCTCTCCTATGGTACCAAGGATCAATTTGCCGGTATGTAGTCCGGTGCCTCTACCGATCGCTGGCAAAAGATTACGAGAACGCAATCGATTGTATGCCGACCATCTTTGGTCTAATCGAATCCCTGCCTGTAATGCATTATCAGCCCCATGGGGGAAAAGTGCCATGATTGCATCACCTATATATTTATCAATAAATCCATTGTATTGACGGATGGAAGGGGCTATGTACTTCAAAGTATTGTTTAAAAAATCAAAAGTCTCCTGAGGAGAAACTTCTTCGGATAATCTTGTAAAATCTCTGATATCAGTAAACATTACCGTCATTTCTCTTTCAATCTGATCTCCAAGAACTACGTCGGTAATGCTTTTTCGTTTGAGATAATGAAGAAATTCTACAGGCACAAATCGTCGAATTGATTCATTGATGCGCTGCTGCTCTTCTGTCAGTCTCTCAACCGAATTGAAAGCATAGGCAAAGCGCCATGACAATACCATTGCCTGAGCCATCACAAAAAATAGAAAAGAAAACATTCCATAAGATGTTGCTACATTATAAACATTATGGATGATTATATCTGATGTTATCCCAAACCCAAATCCAATAAAACCAATTAAAAATACCATAGATCCGATACGACTCCTGATCACAGCGATAATTGCGATGGTTATACAGATTATTATTGCAACCAATGTCAAAACCTGGTAAGTCTGCAAAGTTTGTGTAAATATGTAGGTCGGCAAAAACAAGACAGCCAATCCGAATAATGAACTAAGGACAATATATGTGTTTACGATCCCTTTAGGGAAGTCCTCAGGAAAAATTGAACGAACCATAAGCAAGAACAGAGGTACACCCAGGTATAAACAAAGATATTCCAACCTCAACTCGAATTCATAAGAAACTTTAGGGAATAGCGTATAACCAATAGAATCTCCAACAAACAAAGTTCTTAACGCCATAATCAAACAAAAAATAGCGAAATACAAATTAGACTGTTCTCTTCTTAAAAAGTAAAATAAAAAATAGTAAACACTAAGAATCAAAAATGAGCCAAAAATAATTACGCCCATCAATATTCTGCGCTCAAATTCCGACCGCAAAGTCAATTCCTTTCCAATTTTAGGAGCTCCCATAATCCCCCCTAAACGATGATTATAATTGGAGACATATATATCTATAGTTGTCTCTTCTGACGGTTGAAAAGATATTACCTGCACAAAGTCTCCCGGTTTTGTGTCGGATTGCTTTCTGCCCGGCATTCCAAAATTGAAAATGACATCATTTTCCCCTGCTATAAGTATTTGGCCGGCTGAATTTAAACTTCCTGCTTCTATAGCTAACGCAGGTGAATTTTCAGGGAAGAGAATGCGCAGCCGGTAAACCCCATATCCTTTGGCACCTAACACACCATTTTCCCCTGCTATTTTATTCCAGGCTCCAGGTACATTTATAAGAATAGGATTTATGCCGTTTAATTCTTCCGGAGTCTTCTGCCAATAAAAATGCCATTCCCCATGCAGTGTTACCGGACCCGATGATGGATTCCATTCCCGTAAATCCATTACCCCGTTTTCCGCTTTAGGTTGAAAGGGCTTATTGGCCTGGATGGAACAGCTGCTAAATAGTATGATTGAAAATATAATGAATCTATAGAATATATCATATGCTTTATCAATCATAATATACAAGAATACATGGTTTTAAAATATTTCCACTTTTAATTTATCTCCTTTATTACCTGAATTCCTGTCCGCTTTTCTTTATATTTATAGCATACTACAAGTCATATTTATACCCATCCATTTGCGGCGAAATTTAATAAAAAAATCAAAAGTTTGTTCCTGTTATTCCCTAATGTAAGCATCTACTATTTGTAACTGAAATACATGATGGTGATTACTTTATGGATTGAAAGCATTTCTCCCGTAGAAAGCCTATTCTACAATTGGGTCTTACTTTCTTTGAATCTTGAAATTATTATTGTAAAAGACAGGGTTTATATTTCTTTTATGCCATCTGTTTTAAAAGTCATTTCCTGCCACTGTTTAAAATTTATTACATAAATCCGGCAATATTGATTATATCTCTATTTGTCAATCCAATATAAAAAATTTATCCCATTCTTTTGTCTTATTACCTAAATTTTGCCCAATGAACATGTCACATATGTGGATAAAATCATGAGTCATGGTACACCGGTTTTAAAAGCCAAAGGACGTGGAAATCTAACAGTCAGTATTCAGTCACCTGGAGATTTTTCTCCTGATGATTTCCCGATGCAAATAAATGTAGAAAACATTACTCCTTCGCTTTTTCAGCTTGATCAGGGTCAAAACCAATTGATTACTTTCAAAACATTGAAAGGCCAACCCCTCACTATTCCTTTGACCGCTCAAAAGTTAGGCCAGGATGGTTTCAGGGTAAGAATCAGTGATTGGACAAATTAGCTGAGAATTGAGTCATTGGGTTGGCTTATAGTCAACCGGTTTGATGCAGATCTGCTTGCGGAGTTTTTGCGCTTAAGGGAATAAAATTAGCTTAAGAATCTACAGGGATTATTACTTGTTGAGAAAAAGCCATAAGTCTTTTGTTTTCCCCTGGGCATCTCAGAGTATAGTTTATCTGTCGGATCGAACAGTGTGGGCTTGGTTCAATACTATTTTGTTGATGGAAATCAATCTTTATTTTACTTTCTGTAAAGCTTCTTTGCAATAGAATAACCGTAATTGTAATAGTCCTTATACTTTTAGAATAATTTTTAGTTTGGTTTCAATTGCCTGAATTCCCATGACTTGACAAAGCTTTGAAAAAAAACGATAGAAAAAAACCCCGGCACATTAATATGCCCGAGGCCATTGGAAAGTTTGAATTTCAGAACCTTTCATGAGCGTTTGCACTCATTGGGTCATTCAAGCGGAATACGTGAGGCATTATCAACTAACCAGGCATTGAAGTTTTTCATTTCAGGATTGAGTTGTTTTGCGAATTCAACATCTCTGGATGTTTTAAAATGGTCTTCAAAATCCCGGTAAAATTGAAACATATTGCCCAGGTCGTCCGCTCCAGGAAAACCAAATCCCCGATACGTATCAGGGCTGACACTGTTGTAATGAACCTCTGTTCCGAGAGCTTTTGTAAGGGCGGCTGCCATTTGTGGCACTGTAAGTAGCTCTCCGGCAATCCCAACTTTTTTTCCAATCATCGGATTGCCTTGTTTAAATATTCCATAGGCACATTTGCCAATATCTTCTGCTGCAATTCCTGCAAGTTTTTTATCCCCTAATGGAAAAGTTAAATAGAGTTTTCCATCCTGCCCTTTTTGCGGACCACTTCCAAAAAAAATGAAATTATCCCAATAAAAAGTGGTCAGAAGGAAAGTTGTGGGCACACCCAATTGGGTAAAATAGGCGTCTGCCTCCCCCTTGGCGTCGAAATGCGGAACTTTATATTTGTCCTGAAGTGTGGGCATTCGATCATCGTTCAGAGGAACAAATTTTCGTGTGTCTTCCAGAGTAGACCAGATGACATGTTTCAGGTGGAATGCTTTGGCCGCTTCCGCCATACTTTTTGCCTGCGCATACTCTTTAGCCGGGGAGAAGTGATGCCAGAAAAAGGTAATAAAAAATGCACCCCAGGCGCCTTCAACAGCCTTCTTGATGCTTTCGGGATTATCCACATCGGCAGCTACTACTTCCGCACCCATTCTTGCAAGTTCTCGGGCTTTGTCTGATTGGGGGTCTCTGGTTACCGCACGCACTGCAAATTTGCTGTTTGTATCATTAAGAATAGCATGAGCTAAGCCTCCGCCCTGGGCACCAGTGGCGCCGAATACTGCTATAATTTTTTTTTCACTCATGGTGTTGCAAATTTTTTTCTATTATCAATTTTTATGCAATATTAACTCATGATACAGCGAATTGTTTTAAATGATCCAGTGAAATTTTGTAGATGAACTTAATGTAACACATCTCTCAATATTTAGTCTGATGACCATTGTTTTTACAAATGATGAATATAATATTGTGAAATTACCGGCATGTCTGGTGTAAAAATTGGTTGTATTGAATTAGTTATCTATCCATAATTTTTCGCAAATTGAAAGAGGATGAAAGAGTCGGTCTTTTGCCAGAAACTTTTTCAATATCATCTGTCAAGAAAAGTGCAGCCTTTTTGATGAGTACCTTTTCATCTTTGTTAAATAAATTTACTCCTTTCCATTCATTTATAATAGAAGCTAAGTGTTGGAATTACTTGGCATAATGAGGAATTCGGATTTGAATTCCTTAAGCATGGCAACCGCTTGAAAAAATGAATTCAGGAAGATTTATTTAAGAATTGAAGTTACTTTTACCTTCTGATATAACATTAAAGATGTGAAGATGGAGCAAAAGGAATCATCATACCTCAACAAGGCCTATGCAATCGAAGGAGGTTTAGCTGGACGAGTACGGTTAGATGTGTTGAGCAGGGTGATGAATCCATATTCTATCCAGCGATTACAAAACCTGGATATTCAGCCTGGAATGCATTGTTTGGATGCCGGATGTGGTAATGGAAGTATGACTTTTGAGATTGCAGAAATGGTGAAGGAAAGAGGAATGGTTATCGGGTTAGATCTTGATCCGGTATTGATTGAAGAAAATCAAAAACTGGCCCAAAGCTTTGGTAAAACCCATATTCAGTTTATTCAAGGAAATATTTCTGACTTGTCTGACCATCAACTTTTTGATGTGATTTATTCAAGGTTTTTATTGTCTCATCTCAAAGACCCACAGGAAACGCTTAGAATCATGTATACAGCATTAAAGCCGGGAGGGATGATTTTAATTGAAGATATTCAATTTTCCGGGCATTTTTCTTATCCCGATCATGATGCATTTAAAATTTATCAGGAATGGTATAAAACCGTCGTTGACCTTAGAGGAGGTGATGCGGAGTTGGGTTCACGATTACATGAAATCATTTGCTTAGCCGGATTTGAGTTGCATGATGTAAGTATTGTTCAACCTGCCGGTTATAATAATTTAGCCAAACAAATCGGTCTCATTACCCTGGAAAGAATTGAAAATGCTCTACTTATCCATAAAATTACTACTAAGGAAAAATTTGATTCCATACGTTCGGAATTGAAAGCATTCACTGATTCAGCCCATACTCTGATCGCTTTACCAAGAATTTTTCAGGTTAGTGCTATAAAATAGTTGCTTACAACTCATATCAAAAAAACATACCATTTACTTTTTTTAAAAATTACTCCCTCAACAACCGGATATAGAACACCTCGCCTGTTATTGACCCTTCATGAGCTTTGAACATTATTTCCATTTTACCTCGAGTGCTTTTCTCAACGATTTCTGGAGGTATCTTGTAATCTATTTCTATTAAACTATCGCCATAAGTACTGTTATGATTCACCGTGGTCAACAACTGTTGGTTGATGAATATATCAAAATTTCGTTCTTTATCATTACCGTTATAGGTAATACGCAAAGTTTTAGCTTCCTTGTCCGGATCATTGAGTTCATAAGAAAACCACCCTCTCGCATATCGCCAATGCCGATCCATGTAAATGCCTGTCTCAGAATCGTGGAATTTAACGTTATGGTCAGATTCTGGCTGTTGTTGCCCGATATCCACTTTGTCTATCGTGTTTTCCTCCAATAACATGGTTTCCTCCTCTTTATTTCTCAAATCTTCGATAATTTGAAACCTGTCACCGGATGTAATTATCTGCCAATACATGATATACCGTGCATCATGCAATCGATAAAATGGAATCAGTTTCAATTCATTTGCTTCAGCCGGATATAAATTGCCGTTGAAGGTAAAGGTAAGCGGTTCATCCGGTACAGGAATGATATTTTGAGTCCATTGCACATCCTCCATAATGAGTAAAGGTGAATCTTCCCGCGAGATCAGTTTGCCGTGTGCAACATGTCCCATTCTGGTATCATCGGCAATGATTCCATCGAGATTATCTGTTCCGGTCGCTGCGGCCAAAACTACTGGCCCATGTAATATAGCCAAATACGGGGACCCGTCAGGAAATTTCTCTCCATAAGTGTACATGTTGAATCCTACTTCTATGAGATCTCCATTATTCCATTTTCGGTGAATTCCAAAATATCCTCCTGGCAGACTCTTACCATTTACTAAACGCCCATTCACTTTCACCTTTAATGGAGATTTATCATTCCATTTTGGATGACGGACAAAGATGGTGAAAATAGAAGGTGAAGACAGGTTTATACTCAGAGAGGTTCTCGCTTTTTCAGGATAATGGGTTTGTTGCTCCACAGTCAATCCTTTTTCTTTCCAGGCTAAAACAGAAGGGATAAATAGGTTTACATACAGATTCGATGAATCATGTGCATAAATCAATTCTCCATATTTAGCGTGGTTCTCAATGCCTGATCCAACACAGCACCAGAAAGTATGCTCAGGATTGGAATATACCCTGTAGTGTTGGGGCCGTACAGGAGTGAAATACACCAAACCTCCATGACCTGGATGCTGTGAAGCCAAAATGTGGTTGTAAAGAGCGCGCTCATAATAGTCAATATATTTAAGGTCGCCGCTGTTTTTATACAGCATTTTCGACAGTTTCATCATGTTATATGTGTTGCAGGTTTCAGGACCTTCACGGGATTCAATCATAGATGAAAAATCGTTGGAAGGATGAAAGTGCTCATGTGTTGAGTTGCCCCCTATGGCAATGCTTCGGTGTTTGACTACAGTCTTCCAAAAGAAAGCTGCTGCATCTTTCCAGTCTGAATTCCGGGTCAGTTCAGCAATGCGCATGAAGCCAACTACTTTAGGTATCTGTGTGTTAGCATGTAAACCGGTAAGTTGGTCTTCGTTAGAAAGCAAAGGATCTAAAATGGCTTTGTGTGAAAATCTTTTGGCCAGGTTGAGGTAACTTTCATTGCCTGTAATATCAAATACATCTGCAAGAGCTTCGTTCATGCCTCCATGTTCTGAAATCAGCATTTGCTGCAATTGCTCATCGTTTAGTCGGCTGCATATTTCTACAAAAAAATCACTTAACCCTATCAGTATTTCCAGGGCTTTGTCATTGTCCGCAAAAACATATGCATCATAAAGACCTGCAAACAATTTATGGATGTTGTAAAGAGGTACCCATTTTCCATTAAGAGAAAAACCTCCCGCAAGGATATTTCCCTTGGCTATTTCCTTCCACATTACATTGCCCCCGGGAATCCCGCCTACATACCCATTTCCATTGGCCCGTTGGCACCTTTCCAATTCTTTGATCATATACTCGAGTCGCTCACGAGCTTCTTCATTGTTCTGCGATGCAACCATCATCGCTAACGAGGAAAGGTAATGTCCGGCTATATGACCATCAAGGCCTGAATTTTCCCAGTTGCCATAACGAAGGCCTTTGGGATTCAGGCCGGCATCCATAAGAAAAGGCGCTAAAAGACGGTTGGGGTCGTGTGCCATCACGTATCCAACATTCAACTCGCTGGCATGTTTAAATGGACTTTGCAATAGGTCAACTGACGATAAATGAAAAAGTTCCGGGCTTGAGCTGGATTGTTCTATTCGCTTGGTACATGAAAGTCCAAAGACTCCATATACCAAGATCAATACAAATTTCATGTTCCTCAT
The DNA here is from genome assembly GCA_035327565.1 of Saprospiraceae bacterium. Classification (GTDB taxonomy): domain Bacteria; phylum Bacteroidota; class Bacteroidia; order Chitinophagales; family Saprospiraceae; genus JABDLO01. The sequence continues at coordinate 26,106 of DAOLDB010000015.1, read as the reverse complement.
AAATCATTTTTATTCCTGGTCATTAGTTGCCACATATATTGAAAACGACTACTAAGTTATATTCTGTTTGCTTCCTTAAAGTTGAAAAATATAGTTCAACATTCTGGTTTTATATATCCCTGTGCCTTTCCCAATAATTCTGATCCTCTACCTCTTCCAGAATGGTCACATAATTGATATACCTGAGCTCCGAAATCTGTCCGCTTTCCACCAGCCGCTTCACAGCACACCCTGGCTCATTTCGGTGAGTACAATTTGAAAATTTACATTGTCCTGAAGCGGCAAAAAATTCACGAAAATTATGTGCGATGTCCAGCACTTCCAAATGATTAAACGACAAAGTCTTTATACCCGGGGTATCGATGATTGCGCCACCTAATTGCAAATGAAACATTTCTGCAAATGTCGTTGTATGCTGACCTTTACCTGAATATTCTGACAGCTCTCCTGTTTTCAAGCTAAATGAGGGATCAATGGCATTGATTAACGTTGATTTACCAACACCTGACTGCCCGCTCAACAGAGTGTATCGATCTTTTAAAAGCATTTTTAATTCCTCTATTCCTGTTTTATCGAGTGCGGAAACCAAGAACACCCTGTACCCAATGTTTTCATACACCTCCTTTATGTATTTGTACATTGCCCGCTCTTCCTCGCCATACACATCGCTTTTATTAAAAGCAATATGAACAGGAATATTGTAGGGTTCTGTCATAAGCAAAAACCGGTCTATGAACCCCTGCTTCAAATTGGGTTGAACAATTGTAGCAATTAATAAAGCCTGATCAATATTGCTGGCTAAGAGATGCACATCATGTTTTTTCCTGGGAGATTGCCTTACCACATAATTTCTTCTGGGCAAAATCTGTACAATCATTCCATTAAGATCGCTTTCCATTTCAATATCTACAACATCCCCGACTGCTACCGGATTGGTCAACTTGAGTTCTCCCAGTTTAAATTTTCCCCGGATTCGACATGCCAGTACTTCTCCGTTTTCCAGCTTTACATTGTACCAACTTCCGGTTGACTTTACAACGATACCTCTTCTCAAGTTTTCTTATTTAAAAATGAACAAATGTATAATCATTACCCTTCCACTAACCGGTCAGCAATCCGGTATGAATGAATGGCGGAAGTCAGTTCAGGAATTAATTCAGGATTCTTTTCTATGGCATTGCCCACCACAATTACGTCCGCACCTGCTTTGACATTCCTTAGTGCTTTCTCCGGTGTAATAATCCCTCCTCCCACGATCACCGGTATTTGAATGCCCGATGCTACCAGATTGATCATGGATTCCGGCACTGGGTGTGCCGCCCCACTGCCTGCATCCAAAAATACAAGCTTCATTCCTAACATTTCTCCAGCCATTGCCGTACACAAGGCTATATCGTCTTTGTTGGAAGGTATGGGCTGGGTATTGCTCATATAACTTACTGTCGTCGGAACCCCACCATCGATCAATATATATCCAGTAGACAATATCTCCAATGGGCTCAACTTTAAAAAAGGCGCTGTTACTACATGTTTACCGATCAGGAGTTCGGCATTTCTCCCCGAAATCAAAGAAAGGAATAACAACGCGTCTGCTTTATAACTCAATTGAAAAGAATTTCCCGGAAATAATATCATCGGAATACTGCACTTCTGTTTGATTTCCTGGAGAACATTATCCAGCATATCATTGACAACGAGACTGCCTCCGATAAAAAAATAATCTACCCCATGTCTGGAGGCTAATTCTATGACCTGGTTGATTTTTCCCAGTCTCAACTTGTCAGGATCGATTAAAACAGCAAGTTTTTTTCGTCCCTCCCTTTTTGCTGCGAGTAATTCAAAATATATTCCGGTTGGATTGTTTTCCATTTTACAAAAGTTCATTTGGATGGAACACACCTCCTGTGTTCATACCCATTACATTAAAATAAAACTAAGATCAGTCCCTTAATTAATAAAGACTTAATTATTCAAAATTAATCATTTCAGATGGAAATAATCGCAGTTGATAAAAATCATTCCTGTTGATATCTTTCAAATAAGAGTGCATTTGGATGGAACTACCCATACTAATTATTACTTTTGCGCTCCAACAAATCAACCATTTGCCGGTTTTCAATGTTGAATCCGGTTTTTTAAAATCACATTCATATGGATTTAACATTTCTCAAGGATTTAGGTCTTCAATCAACAAATAACGGGTCCTGGACTGGTGTACATTCCTCCAACTCCAGTCAATATTTAGAATCTTTTTCCCCGGTTGATGGAAAATTGATTGGCAAAGTAAGCAAAACCTCCCGGGAAGAATATGAACATGTTGTCAAATCCGCTGTCATCGCTTTTAGGGAGTGGAGGCTAGTGCCTGCACCCAGAAGAGGAGAAATTGTGAGACAATATGGTGATGAACTAAGAAAACACAAAGTTGCTCTGGGTCGTCTCGTATCTTATGAAATGGGAAAATCCGTACAGGAAGGCCTGGGAGAAGTACAAGAAATGATCGACATATGTGATTTTGCCGTAGGACTCTCCCGCCAGTTATACGGTCTGACAATGCATTCGGAAAGACCCTTTCACAGAATGTACGAACAATGGCATCCCTTGGGAGTTGTCGGCATAATTTCGGCGTTCAATTTTCCAGTGGCCGTTTGGTCCTGGAATGCTATGATTGCTTTGGTCTGCGGAGATTGTGTAGTTTGGAAAGGCAGTGAAAAAACACCATTATGCTCTGTGGCCTGTCAAAAGCTTTTCCACAAGGTTCTTACAAGAAATAATGTTCCGGAAGGTGTTAGTTGCATAATAAATGGTGACTATAAAGTGGGTGAGTGGTTGAGTAACGATTCTCGTCTTCCCCTTATTTCGGCAACCGGAAGTACCCGGATGGGAAGACAGGTTGCAGAGGCAGTGGCTCGAAGGCTAGGAAAAACTCTTCTGGAGCTAGGCGGAAATAACGCCATAATCATCACTCCTACTGCAGACATTAAGCTAGTGATTGCAGGGGCTGTTTTTGGCGCAGTTGGCACCTGTGGACAAAGGTGTACCACCACCCGTCGGTTGATTGTTCATAAGTCCGTTTATAATGAAGTGCGTGACCGACTTATTCATGCCTATGCTCAATTGAAGATTGGCAACCCTCTTGATGAATCTAACCACACTGGTCCTTTGATCGACAAAGATTCTGTTAAGCAATACCTTCTTACTATTCAGTCTGTAAAAGACCAGGGAGGTCATTTTATAGTCGAAGGGGGAATCCTTGATGGGGCGGAATATAATAGCGGCTGCTATGTAAGACCCTGTATTGCTGAAGTTACTAATCATTTACCCATTGTCCAACATGAGACTTTTGCCCCCATTTTGTACCTCATTAAATATTCAGGTTCTGTGGAGGAAGCCATTGCTATACAAAACGATGTGCCACAGGGTCTCTCTTCTGCCATCATGACCCGTGATATCAGGGAATCCGAATTGTTCTTAAGTGCTGCTGGCTCGGATTGTGGCATTGCCAATATTAATATCGGAACCAGTGGTGCAGAAATTGGTGGTGCCTTCGGTGGAGAGAAAGAAACCGGTGGTGGACGCGAATCAGGTTCTGATTCCTGGAAGATTTATATGCGAAGGCAGACCAACACCATCAATTACAGTACTGAAATTCCGTTAGCCCAGGGCATTCAGTTTGATCTGTAACATGGCCTTGCATTTGCACCTTAGCTTGTTGAATAATCTTATTTTGTGATTATCCCTTGATCATAGTTATTATGTTAAATATTATTATATTTTGTGGAAAATAAAGTATTGTTCATTGCGATTATTCTTGTTTTTTTTTGTTCAGTTTCAGTTTTTACATTTTCTTCCCTGTCAAAATATTGTTCCTAATCCCGGATTCGAGACTTTAACAGGGCAGGTTACTATATCAGGATTGCTTGAACTGGCTGTGCCCTGGCGCATCGATAATCAAACTCCGGACTTGTTCCACACTGAAGCGACATTGGGATTTTTAAGACCCCCTTTGATCTTACCTTGTACTACCGTTAATCCTAATTCGGGCAACGCTTTTGCCGGTATCGCTACATATGGACATTCCAGCAGAGAATTATTTTCAACACATTTCCTTAGTCCCATGAAAAAGGGGATAGATTATTATGTAGCCATGCATGTTCGTCCCTGGGGAAGATGTCCCTCTGATATCGAAAGTACTTTTTGTTTTACCAATGGGATTGGATTGAATTTTATCACCAACCGTTCTGAAGCAATTATGGCTATTGAGCCGGAAGAAATCATTGATGATATTTCCACCTGGACATTGCTACAGTCTTGCTATACCGGAGAAGGAAATGAAATCCGTATTCAGATAGGAAACCTAAAAACCGATGAAGAAACCATTGCCGACTGTATAACTTCGTCCAGCTTACATTTTAGTTACTTTTTTGTAGACGATATCATTGTAGATCCATTTGATGTGTTGCCCGATGTTCTTTATTTGTGCAAAGACTCGGTTATTCATTTTGATATTGAATTTTATAACCTGGATTTGATATGGGAAGATAATGTGTTTGGTGGAAGAAGGTCGATTGATGAGCCGGGGACCTATGTTATCCTTGCCGATGCAGGCTCGTGTTACTTGAAGGATACTGTTCAAATTATAGGGTTATTTAAAGATGACCTTCACATTGATACCAGCATATGTCCGGGCCAAAAACTCACTTTAGAAACCCATCTGCCTGTGCCTGGATCATGGAATAATGGAATTACTGGACAATCCATTGAAATTCATTCTCCCGGTCAATATTATGCTTCAATTGACAGCCTTTGTGGAGGAATAACAATGTATTTTGAGGTTAGAGAAACCCATTGTCAGGTGTCAGTATATGCTCCAAATATTTTTAATCCTACACCCGGCGGAAATAATTCATCAGCTGTTTTCTATTATGATTCTGATGTTGAATTTGAAGGAGAGCTATATATCTATGATCGATGGGGAAATTTGGTTTTTTTTGACAAAAACAATAAATCATCAACTTTTGATGGGATGTTTAAAGGAAAGCTGCTTCAACCTCAAGTATTAGTTTGGCTTTTTAAGTTTTCTCCCTCTCAGAATCCTAATAATATTAAGATCATTAAGGGAGACATTACAATTATCCGATAAATTATGTGTAATGCCGGCTAAAACACAAAACTCAAAGTAAATAAAAACCTGATTCTTCCTTTACTCTTACTATATAATCATCCTTTCAGATGTTTAAGAATAAATTAACGCGTGGTGTCCCAACCCACTATATAACATTTTGCGTAAATTATGTTTAAAGAACATACACTGGCAGAAACAGAGTTTACAACTTGTAATCTTTGAAGACTAAAATAAAAAAACAACTCTTTGTTTCTTTTCAGAACTTCCCATAAGGGTATATTTGTTAAAGTGACAAAGCACTTTTATCGTACCCGGGATTTTATGGGTAATAATTAAAATGTTTGTGATGAATCGGTTTATATTATTTCTCATCATTGGAATTCTTTCCTCTACAGTGCTGGAGGCTCAATATTTTGGTAGGAACAAACCCCGCTACAGAAGCTTTGATTTCAAAGTGAAAGAGACAGAGCATTATCAGATCTATCACTATTTTAAGAATCAGGAAGTAGTTGAACACCTGGGACAATTGTCTGAGCTCTGGTATGACTTTCATAAAGCGGTTTTGCAGGAAGACCTTGTCAAGAAAAATCCTATGATCTTCTATGCTAACCACGCAGAATTTCAAATGACCAATACCATTTCCGGCGGAATTGGTGTGGGTACTGGAGGGGTTACTGAAGCTTTTAAAAACCGGGTCATCATGCCTGTCACCTTTACCAATCAACAAACGAAACAGGTGCTGGGACATGAGATAGTTCATGCTTTCCAGTTTAATTCTATACTTAACAGCGATTCAACCAATCTGCAATCTCTTGCCAATTTGCCTTTATGGTTAGTAGAAGGGATGGCTGAATATATGTCCATTGGTCGGGTGGATCCCTACACAGCAATGTGGATGCGTGATGCCATTTTAAATGATGACATCCCTAATGTGAGAAGGCTGGCTCATCCGCGTTATTTTCCATACCGATACGGGCAGGCCATGATTTCCTTTCTTGCCGGACTCTATGGTGATGGTGTGATCAAGCCATTATTCAGAAATACGGCATTGTTCGGTGTTCAATACACTATTGAAAACATGCTGGGAATGAGTATGGAAAACCTGAGTGAAATTTGGGAATCTGGCCTTCGAAACCACTACAAGCCCTGGTTGGAAGGAAAGGTGGAAATGCCTCAGGGAAGAAAATTATTATCGGCTGAGAACTCCGGGAGGATTAATGTTTCTCCGGCTATGAGTCCCAATGGGCGCTATGTAATATTTTTATCTGAGAGGGATCTTTTTTCTACCGATTTGTTTCTGGCTGATGCTCAAACCGGCGAGATCATACGTAAAGTTGCCAGTTTAGTTAATGACAGCGATCTGGATAATTTCAATTATCTGGAATCAGCAGGTACTTTTTCTCCCAATGGCCGCGAATTTGCATTTGTTGCTTTCAGAAGAGGAGAAAACGTGTTGGTTATTAAAGATGCTGAATCAGGAAAAACAACCGAAACTCTGACCATTCCGGGAGTGCCTGCTTTTTCCGGACCTTCGTGGGCTCCCGACGGAAGGCATATTGTCGTGACCGGTCTGGTAGATGGACAATCTGACCTGTTTCAGTTTGATTTGCGAACAAAGCTTGTCACTCAATTGACCAATGATAAATATTCAGCCATCCATGCCTCCCATTCATCCGATGGTTCTAAGCTGGTTTTTTCCTATGATAAAAGAAGTTTTGATCAGGGCAGGACTTTTGGGAAATATACGATGGATCTGGCTATTATGGATTTAGTAAGTAATCGGATCACTATCCTGGATGTATTTCATGGAGCTGATAACCTCAATCCCATGTTTGATCATGAGGACAATATTTATTTTTATTCCGACCGGGACGGCTTCAGAAACTTATATAAATATATTCCTTTTTCTGGTGAAGTCTTACAAATGACCGATCTGCTTACCGGAATCAGTGGGATCACCCGATATTCACCGGCTATCGCTGTATCCACACGTAGAGACCGGGTGATGTACACCCATTACTATGGTGGTTCTTACAGTATTTATCAGGCGTCCTCTGAGCAATTGCTGAACCGAAGGATAGACCCCAAGTCAGTATCCTTTGATGCCGGAACCTTGCCCTTTAATAATCCTGAAGTTACAGACATCGTCAATGCAAACCTCAACAACATTGATAATGTGGCTTTGGTTGATCCTTTTATGTTCAGTAACGTCCCCTACAGACCGCAATTTAAGTTGGATTATATTGGCGGAGGCGGAGGTATCGGTGTGTCAACCGGGAATGTTTTCAGGAACTACACCGGACTACAGGGAGGGGCTCAGTTTTTATTCTCTGATATTCTGGGCGATAATCAGATCTTTACTGTCATTGCAATGAATGGAGAAATCCTCGACGTAGGTGGGCAATTTGCCTACCTTAACCGGAAAAACCGGTTGGCCTGGGGGCTGGGACTTTCTCACGTACCTTTGAGAACCGGATTTGTCACTTTTGCTGAAGATAATTCTTCTGTTGTTATTGATGGACGTCCGATCACCACATTAAAACAATCTTTCCACATTCTGAGAATTTTTGACGATGCTCTCGACATTTTTGCTCATTATCCCTTTTCCACCACATTGCGACTGGAAGGAAATTTAGGACCGAGATATCGAAGTTTTCGCTATGATATATACGATGATTTTTACTTTTTCGACCCTTCCTCTTTTACTTACAGGCTCACCGCCCAGGACAGAAATAAACAAGAAATCGGAGATGAAATCATGCTAAATCCTTTCTATACCCTTCGAAAAGGATTTGGTTTTAATGGTAATCTGGCTTTGGTTGGTGACAATTCATATTTTGGTTTAACCTCTCCTTTGGCTGGTCAACGTTTCAGGATTGGACTGGAATATGTCACCGGAACCGATCAATACTATGGGGCTATTATGGATTTCAGAAGATACATATGGAAAAAGCCTTTTTCATTTGCTTGGAGGGGAATGAGTTATTTGCGTTTTGAACAGACGGAAAATTCCGTATGGCCTATTTACGTGGGAGATATGGGATTTGTTAGAGGCTATGGTTCCATTTTTAACACGCGAGGTGTTGAGGAACAAGGGATAAATTTTGGTCAGTTGATAGGTACAAAAATGGCATTGACTAATTTTGAAATCCGAATTCCTTTTACCGGGCCCAGAAATTTATCATTGATCAGCACCGGCTTTCTCTTCTCTGACCTTGCATTCTTTTTTGATGCAGGCGTGGCATTCAACGAATTCAATCATTTGAGAGATGGTATGCCGATGTTAGTACCCCGAAGAGATGAGGATGGCAATATCATTATCGGGCCCGGAGGACAACCTGTTCTGGAAGAGCAGTTTTTAAAACCATTCCTGGCTACCAGTGCTGGTGTTGCATTGCGTATCAATTTATTTGGAGCCATGATTCTGGAACCCTATTATGCCTGGCCTCTTCACCAAAACGGCCGTCCCTCATTTGGCTTGAACATAATCCCCGGCTGGTAAGTCAGGCTTTTGAGGAAAGTATACAGATTCACTTTATTTATTAAAATGACATTCCAATGAAATGACATTTTCGGATAAATCCGGAATATTCTGCCTGTGTCCGCAACTTATCAATAGGCGACTTTTAATGTTAGATTGCTTAATTTTTATAATGATCTGTATGTGAAGCCGGCTGGATTGAGGTCTGGTTCATCTGGCTGGATTCATCCATTATCAGAATATACCTGTCCACGATTAGAAACTCAAACTGTCCTTCAGAAAATACAGTTGGGTAGCTCAGCGCAGCAGGTATTGTCATAATTATAAAAATAATTTTCCTTATCTTTTGTAGTAGTTTTCGTCTACAAATCTAAATTTGACTTCATGTAAAAAATAAAACATTGGGTTATTTTCCTTTGGAAATCAATGTTTTTTAAAAATTTTTTTCTTGATGCTTCACACGATATTGATTCCTTATGTATATTTGATTAGACTGAGTGAGCCAATTTTTTTAACTCTATATTTTTGAAAACATGAAAAAACCATTTACTAAGGATTATATCATATTACCGTTATTCATTTGTGTACTTCATGGTGGACTTTCTGCCTTGGGGAATAACTCATTTTGGGGTTTGGTCTGTCCCAATGATACTACGGTTTCGTGCCTTGAAAGTTTTCATAATCTGGATAAATTTGGACAGGCATTTTTTATTGATAACTGGGGGAAGCGAAGTGTAGGCAATCCCACGGTAAAGTTCAATCTTGGAAAGTGCAATACCGGCACCATTACAAGGACTTGGAAATACATGGACCCTTACTGGCGTGTTTATACATGTTCACAAACCATTACGGTGACGGGAGGCGGTTCATTTAACAGCAGCCACATCACCTGGCCCCAAGACATTGTAGTAAGCGGATGTACGGCCGATATATCCCCGCATGCTTTGAAAAGTTTTCCTACATGGCATATAAAACCCTGTAGTGAAGTTTTACATTCATTTAAAGACATGTGGTTCAATCACCAGGGAACCTGTTCAAAAATTATACGTACATGGACTGTGATTGACTGGTGTGTATATCATCCCACCTATAACCCCCATCAGGGAATATGGAAGAGGAATCAGGTAATAAAAATTATGTTTGAGGAATCACCCGATATTCATTGCCCCGGAGATGTCGTTGCTTTTTCAACAAATTGTACCAGTGCTGATGTAAAAATACCGCCATTGACCATAGGAAACCTGCATTGTTCAGGAACTGCCCAAATAGACCACAATTCACCTTATGCGAAGAAAAAAGGTGCTGACATTTCCGGAATATACCCTGTTGGAAAGACGAAAGTAACCTATACTATTTCTTTTGGCTGCGGCCAGAAAACAAAATGCGAAGTGTGGGTCGAAGTAAAAAGCGATAAAGCTCCAACCCCGTATTGCATCAACAATACCAGTGTAGCATTAATGGGTATTGATACCAACGGGGATGGCTTTAATGATGCCGGCATGGTGGAAATTAAGGCTAAAAGTCTTGACCAGGGGAGTATCGCTCACTGTAATAGCGGGCCTCTTAAGTTTTCCTTTAGCTCCAACCCTCACGATGATACAAAAATTTTTACATGTGATAATGTAGGGATCAATAATGTTCAGGTTTGGGTAACCAACGCTTTTGGAAAACAGGATTTTTGCGTAGTTCAAATCAGTGTTCAAAATAATGCAGCCGGAATTCCAAGTTGTGAGGCAGAAGATCCCGAAGATGGAGAACCGGGGGGTGAAGAGAACGGTGAGGAAGAGGACGATGAAGAAGACGATGAAGAAGAAGAGGAGGAAGAAGAGGAGGAAGATAACAACGATGGGGAAGAAGATAATGAAGACGGGGAAAGAATGATAATCTCGGGCAAAGTGCAAGATCCTTACGGAAGTTCAGTGTCCGGAGTGAAGATTGAAATAAAAAACATGCATGAACATGTTGTAATAGATTCTCAAGAAGTTACTATTATCGAATATGATATGATCCCACGGATTAATCGGATGGGAGTTCTTCTCTATATGATGATTCCCAAAGAAGTAACAAAAGTCGTAAGAGATACCGCACGGTATTATATAAAAGATACTCTGCAAACATCTGAAGAAGGCCTTTATCAATTTATGACTTCTGATTTGGAAAGCCCGGGTTTCCTGATCCAGGGCATTGAGCCGGTACATATCCGACAAAATATAACTATGGTGGATGTTCAGACAGTACTGGAACATGTTGCCGGTATTAAAAAAATGGAGCACCCTTATCAACTTATTGCTGCTGATGTGAATAATGACGGTATCATTGATATGAATGATGTCCTTGAAATGATAGAATGGATAGCCGGTGAAAGACAAACATTTTCCGGCGGTATGAACCACAAATTTTATAAAGATCATGCCGGTGAGAAAGAAAACATGTCTGACCCCGGGGCATATAATCTCCCTTATATGGTGGATCATTGGGACGAAGATCTTTCTGATATCAATTTCTACCTGGTGTATCTTGGGAAAGTATATTCTGATCATCAGGATTTGCAAAGGGATATCCAAACCAGAAGTTCGGAAGTAGATGCAGGCCATGTTTTAACTTACAATTTAAATGATTTGCGCAATAATCTTGAAAGATATTTTCGAATAGACGAAAACCGTGTTAGATTGTTTCCAAACCCAGTAGTAGAAAACTTCCAGGTAGAAATCATCAATAACAATCAAGAAGGATGGGCTACTTTATGGCTTTTTGGAACTGATGGACGCTTATATATGCGAAGAGATTTACTGGTTCAACACGGCAAAACTACAGAAAACATTTCCGTCCAGGCGCTTCCTTCAGGTATGTATCTTTACAAAGTCGAGATGAATAGAGAGATTTTTAATGGAAAGATTATAAAATATTGACAACAGATTTGTTTGATTATCACTTGACTTGATTATTGTAATACTATTTGAATGCAGGGTTTTATGATTCTGAATTAAAGCAAATTCTTTTTACCTCATTCTTTATACATAGGCGGAATCCCTCTATTTTAAGCTTTGCAATATTCGAGCAAATATCTGATTCCCTATTGGATGAAGTGATTGCGTATAAATTGTAAATTTTTTTATAATTAATTAGCATTGTTGTAAAAACATATTTAATTTTGCGATAATGTGTTGAGTGTGTTTATTGATAAGTTCCCGGGAATACTCGTCAAACACAGAAATTCCAGGAAGATAAATATTTTGTCCAGTTTCGTTTTTCTTACTGTCCCGGTACTACCGTACCGGGATATTTTTTTGATCCGGTTCGTCTTAGTCATAATTTGAACAAATTGCCGGGATTTTTTATTCCATTTTTATTCTTTTCGCAAATATGAACCAAAACCACCATCGTTTATTTTATAAAATTATAGGAGAAGGGGAGCCCATTATTATATTACATGGCTTTTTGGGCTCTTCGGATAACTGGATGAGCTTTGCAAAAGAGATGGCGAAAAATCAAATGGTTATTTTATTGGATTTGCAAAATCATGGTCGTTCATTTCATGTTAGTCGATTTACTTATGAAAAGGCTGCTGAAGATGTAAAGCAATTCATGGAAGAACATTGGATCCATCATGCCCATATTCTGGGCCATTCTATGGGTGGAAAAGTAGCTATGAAGCTGGCAGAGATGGAACCCGACTCTATCGATCATCTTATCGTCGTAGATATAACCCCATTTAAATATCCAGGTGGTCATGAAAACATTTTGGATTCACTTATTTCTGTAAACATAGAATCCACTGACAGCCGGAAATTGATTGAAGAAAACTTGCTGCATAACATTAACGATCCTGCAGTTGTATCATTTCTGATGAAGAATCTCAAAAGATTGAAGACGGGGGGCTTTCAATGGAAAATGAATTTACCCGTCCTGCATGAATCCTACCCAGAAATTTTAAAAAGTCTTAATTTAGACAGAATTGACCATCCTACACTATTTATTCGGGGAGAAAATTCCGGTTATATTCCATTGGAAAAGGAAAGTGAATTGAGAAAGATATTTTCGAAAATGCAGTTGGTCACTATCAAGGACTCAGGTCACTGGGTTCATTCAGATCAACCCGGCCTGCTATTGTCCGAAGTACGCCGGTTTTTATCCTCCAAATAAGTGTATGATTTATAAAAAAAATCCTAATTGTTACGTTGGTTAAATAGTTGGTTTTAATTGGTTAAAGAAGAGTTTTCAAAATGAAAAAAAATAACAGAAAATCACGATTGAGCTTTAAGAATCTCATTATAGGGGGCGTTTTCCTCTTGTCCATCCTTGTCTCCTCAGGATATGTTTTCAGCGACAAGCTTTTCGAAATTTCAAAGAATATTGAAATATTTGTCAAAGTATACAAAGAGCTCAATACAAAATACGTCGATAATCTGGATCCATCAGAATTGATGCGAACCGGGATTGATGCCATGGTGAGTTCCCTGGACCCCTATACCAATTATATTTCTGAAGCGGAAGTTGAAAGCTACAGGCTTCAGGAAGATGAAACATATAAAGGTATTGGTGCAGAAATTGACTTGGTTGACGGAATATTAACCATATTGGCTCCATATGATGGATCTCCGGCATTGAATGCAGGGTTAAAAGCCGGTGACCAAATCATTATGGTAAACGGTTTGTCAACTGAAGGAAAATCACTGGAAGATCTTGACCGGGTTATTCGGGGTGTGCCTGGTACAGGCGTTAAATTAGTCATTCAAAGACCTGCAGAAAACACCTTATTTCCCATCACTATCGTTCGTTCAGAAACCAACAGGGATAATGTTCCCTACTATGGGATGGTTAAAGATGGGGTGGGATATGTAATTCTAACGACTTTTACCAATAACAGCGCTAAAAATATAGAGTCCGCTATTAGAGATCTTAAAAAGGTACACGGCCCACTGAAGGGAATGATCCTGGATTTAAGAGACAATGGTGGCGGACTATTGCGTGAAGCGATATTTGTATCGAATCTTTTTATAGAAAACGGAGAATTAGTAGTGACCACTAAAGGAAAGTCTATCGAAGATGATAAAGTTTACCGGACAAGCAATACTCCTTTAGATCTGGATATTCCTCTCGCAGTGCTAATCAATGACCGGTCTGCATCTGCATCTGAGATTGTGGCCGGCGTCATTCAGGATTTAGACAGGGGAATCCTGGTAGGACAACGGAGCTTTGGAAAGGGTTTGGTACAAAATGTTGAAAACATCGCTTATAACAACCGTTTAAAGATCACTATTTCTAAATATTACATTCCCAGCGGTCGCTGTATACAAAGCGCAGAATATGCCAATGGGCTTCCCGTAAACATCCCGGATGAACGTCGTGCAATATTTAAAACCAGAAATGGAAGAGATGTTCTCGATGGAGGAGGTGTGGCTCCGGACATTGTCATGGAAGTCCCCTCAGAGTCACCTCTCATGTATGCGCTTAAAAAAGATCATATGATATTCAAGTTTGTCAATGAATACATAACAGAAATGGACTCATTAAAAAATACCGATTACTACACTTTCAAAGATTTTCATCGCTTTGAAAATTATCTCAAAACCCATGGTTTTGAATTTACAACTGAAACGGAAATATTACTTTCTGATATAGCTGATGTGATTTCTGAAGAATTTCCCGATACCGGACTTGAAGCCTTATGCTTTCCTTTGAAGGAGGCTGTAGAAAAAGAAAAGAACGCGGCTCTTTCCAAGGAAAAAGAAAGCATCATCGAAGAAATCGAAAAAGAAATCATTAGTCGCTTTTTCTTACAAAGCGGGAGGATTAAATTTTCGCTTTCCAAAGATCCCGATGTTTTAGTGGCCATGGAAGTATTGTTAAATAAAGATATTTACCATCGGATAAGGGGGGTAAAATGAGCCACTTTCTGTGTATAGAGACCGCTACTGAAGTTTGTTCAGTGGCCATTAAGCGATCCGATGAACAAATATTTGTAGAAGACAACCACATCAAGAACAGCCACACAGAATGCATTACACTTCAGGTAAAATCCTGTCTTGAAAGGGCCGGTCTTCAATTGCACCAGATCCAAGCTATAGGAATCAGTATAGGGCCTGGTTCTTATACTGGCCTGAGAGTGGGAACTTCCGCTGCTAAAGGGTTGGCTCTGGGTGCAGGAATTCCTTTGATTGAACTCAATACTTTACAAGGCATTGCTGAAACCTGCCGGAGTGCAGCGTTGGAAAATGATATCATAATTCCCATGCTTGATGCAAGAAGAATGGAAGTATATTATTCAATATTTGATCATAATATCCACTCATTGCTTCCCATTTCAAATATGATTGTTACTGATGATTGTCTGGACAAGTATTTCTCAAAGGGCAAAATATGGGTCTGTGGAAATGGAGCATGGAAAATCCGGAATATAAAAAATTCTGAGAGAATTCAAGTTTTTGAATCACAATGCAGCGCAATTCATCATTTTCGAGAATGTGAAGCCAGGTTTAAAAGAAAAGAATTTTTAGATCTTGCATATTTTGAACCCAACTACTTCAAATCACCCAATATAACCAGGCCTAAAAATCAGAAATTATAATTCTTGAACGTTTTATCGTGTAATACTGTTTGTTACATATGATTGATATGATAATATAACTTCGTTCACCTGCTTTTATTGGGTTATTCCATGGGTACACTTTTGGCTGCATTTCAATCACCTGTCTTCTTTTTTACTCATTGTTTTTGATTTTGGCATTGTTATTGAATAACTCTTAAAGTATTCCGTGAACAAGCAAAATATTTCATATGAGAAGTAAGAAAAACGAAACTGTTACTCTTAAGAAAGGCGGTAAAGATTTACATCTAGATTACGCCGATCTACGTAAAGCTGTGCTCGTATTGCGTGCAGTAAACCACAAATTAAGACAGAGGATCATTGATCTTTTAGAGGAGAATGATACTATGACCGTCACAGATATTTACATAAAACTCCGTTTGGAGCAGTCTGTTGCTTCACAACATCTCGCCATTCTTCGAAGGGCCGGAGTAGTAGATACTGATCGTCAGGGTAAATTTATTTATTATTCTCTGGATAAAGATCGGTTGGCTCAAATTGGTAAGTTGGTTGAAGAGCTCGCAAGTTCATAATTTACATATCAATAAAACTAATTGATTATAAGTAATTTATACAAGCACAGCTAAATTATTGAATTAAAATACCAAGAGATTTTGTTTCCTGTTTTTAAAAAACCTTTTACAAATTAAAAAAATTTATAATATTTCTTTTGAAATATAAATATTTTACTCATATTTGTCTTAAGGTCAAACTACAAAATAGGAAAACGTATGAAAAAAACCAAAGTTGTTTTTAACAGCGAGAAGTTGGATTATTCCTGTGAATTGATGCGGGCGTTAGCACATCCGCTCAGATTAAAGATACTGGAATATATCGACAGGCATGAAAAAATTAATGTCAACAAGATTTACAAAGCCCTTAATCTGGAGCAATCTATAACTTCTCAGCATCTTAAAATATTAAAAATGGCCGGAGTGGTGCATTCTCAGAAGGAGGGTAAGTTTATTCATTACCACATCAACTATGAAATCATCGAACGAGCCAATAAGGCTGTAAGAAATTTTCTGGGAAAATAGCAGATTTACACTTTCTGTCCTATTTCAAAGACCAACCAAGAAATAAAAAAGCCGGTAAGAAGTATTCTTCTTATTGGCTTTTTTCATGGGCTTTACTCATTTTACTATTTTCAAGTAATATCCTTCCGGATCCGCTATGGGAAATTCGGTTGAATGGATTGTCTGCCAATCCTGTCCCAATAATTTTTTTATCACTCCTTTGTCGGTTTCAAATTCAATGGGAAGAATGCCATCATAATTGGTAAGCCTGGCTTCATATTCACCTTTTGAATTTTGTCTTATTTCAATTTCCAGCCATTTTGTAGTCTTCAAATAAAAATCAAATATCGGCTTGAGGTTTTGGCCTGATCTCAGACTAAAATACTGTTCTACATCTTCCGTATCCACCGGATGGATATAAGTATATGAGGGCTCCTGAATAAAATCGAGTAAAATTCTGAAGAAGAGTTCATCTCCCAGAATATATTTCAGAGTATGCATAAAAAAAGCTCCTTTTCCATAGATGTCCGGCTGATATACCTCGTCGCTATCAGCAACTTCTCCAGGAATAATAGGTTTCTGGTTTTTTACATTTCTCGCCGTCATTCGCATGTGCCGGTTGTAAGCCTCTTGTCCGGCATACTCAAGCGTAAACAATGCATCTCCAAAGCTGCATATGCCTTCCTGAATCCACATATGAGCCCAATCCCGGTTAAATACTTTGTTACCCCACCATTCATGGCCCAATTCATGATGCATGAGCCAATCGAAATCCACTTCCCCTATGGTTTGGTACCTGAACTTGTTACCGTATGCATTCATGGTTTGATGTTCCATTCCTAAATGAGGGGTCTCAACGATGCCTACTTTTTCATAAGAAAATGGATACTCTCCAAAATATTTTTCCAAAACGCTCAGAGACCTTTCCAACAGGGTGAGGTGTTTGTCCGCTTTTTGAATGTTTTCTTCCAAAATGTAAAAATGCATTGGAACTATGTTTCCATTTATCGTTTTATAATCCCGCTCTGCCAGTACATATTTGCCCACATTAAAGACTATACTATAATTACTGATGGGATAATTAGTCTTCCAATGCCAGGTAGCTTTTCCATTTTCAAAAGTATGACTTTCTATCATTCCCGGGCCTGCTACAACAAGGTCTTCCGGAACAGTTATTATTAATTCCGCTCCCATATCCGGCTTATCTGAGGGATGGTCCTTGCAAGGAAAATAGATTTTTCCTCCTTCCCCCTGACAAGTAATTGCCATCCAGGGATAGCCACGGTTGTCTTTTTCCCATTGGAATCCGCCTTTCCAGGGCGGGTTTTCTGCTATGGCCGGCTTTCCCCCATAATGCACTTTTACTTCATATTTTCCGGTGGGAAAGGTTATATCATATCCGATTTTTAATAAATCTTCTTTTGTATGTTCAAAGGAAACTTCCAAATGATTTACCTCAACTTTTTCAACCTGTAATCCATGCCATAAATCCAAGAGTACTCCTTCCGTGGTTTCTTCAAAATCAAAAGTAACTGTTGTATGACCCTTGATCGTTTTGTTGATAAAATCAACATCCAAAACTATCCTGTAAAATAATACATTCATGTGGGCTTGTTCCGGCTTTAAAGCTCCACCCGAACGCAAATCCTGACTGGTCAATGAACATCCGGTCAGTACACCTAATACGATTAAAATCCAAAACTTTTTCATCCTGTCTTATTTAATGGCTTCAAATTAATTAAAAGATTGCAAAGTTGACTTATATTCACTTCCTCAACATTTTTTTAATATATCCTGCATTTCAGAGGTCTATCAAAGTACATATCAAAATCTACAGGAACTCATGTGATTTTATGCGAATTATAGTCTTCAACAGATTATTCCAAAGGTATCTTAGAAATACAATTCACATTAACAGAAAAAAATCAAAATGATCCTGACAAATTTTGGAATTTACTTTTATTAATTTGTGCTTTAACGAGTCCTTGAACTCTCAAAATTTTTGGTTGTCACGCTATAAATTTTCAATACATTGATCCATGCTGATGTTTTAATTATCGGAGCAGGAGTTGCCGGAAACGCAACGGCAATTTATCTGGCAGAAAAAAGACCCGATCTTAAAATTGTTATGATAACAAAAGAAAACCGCACTGAATCCAATACTCAATATGCTCAAGGTGGAGTGGCTGCAGTATGGGATCTTGAGTCCGATCATTACTCCAAACATGTAGAAGACACCCTAAATGCCGGTGCTGGTTTATGCGACCCTGAAATAGTAAAATTGGTTGTAGAACAAGGCCCTGAAAGGATAAGGGAAATTATTTTATGGGGTACCCGTTTTGATCAAACTATCCCCGGAAAGTATTCCCTGACACGTGAAGGAGGACATTCGGAAAAAAGAATTCTCCATTATAAAGACATTACAGGATGGGAAATTCAAAGGTCATTAAGCGAAAAGGTGGCGTCTTATAAAAACATTCAGATTTTAGAGCATTTTTTTGCTATTGACATCATAACCCAACATCATAAAGGAAGAAACGTAACCCGGCTTACCCCCAACATAGAATGTTACGGTTGTTATGCCCTGAATAAAGAAACAGGAGAAATAGAAACCTTTCTTTCCAGGGTTACTGTTCTCGCCACCGGTGGAGCCGGACAGGTATATAAAAATACTACCAATCCCACCATTGCAACAGGCGATGGAATTGCTATGGTCTACAGGGCAAAAGGAAGAATCAGCAATATGGAGTTTATACAGTTTCACCCCACATCATTGTATAATCCTGCCGGTGAAAATCCTTCTTTCTTAATCTCTGAAGCGGTGAGGGGAGAAGGCGCAGTATTGTTGAATTCGGATGGTCAGGAGTTTATGCATGAATATGATCCCAGGGGCTCTCTTGCCCCAAGAGACATAGTAGCCCGGGCCATCGATCATGTCATGAAAATCAGAGGAGATGATTTTGTGTACCTGAATTGCACCCAAATGAATAAAAAGGAATTCATAAAACACTTTCCCAATATTTTTGAAAAATGCAAATCTCTAGGTATAGATCCTTCCAATGATAATATTCCTGTTCTTCCTGCATGTCATTATGTATGTGGTGGAATTTCTGTCAATCATCAGGGAAAAACCTCCATCAAGAATTTATATGCTGCGGGAGAATGTACATATACCGGCCTCCATGGCGCCAATCGTCTGGCTTCCAATTCATTGCTGGAAGGTCTTGTATATGGTAACAATGTATACCATTCTATCCACAATGAAATTGACTCTTTGGGACTAGAAGAAAGCATTCCTGATTGGCATGCCCTGGGTACTACACAGCCCAAAGAAATGGTATTAATTACCCAAAGCCTGCGCGAACTGAAAGAAATCATGTCTACTTATGTTGGCATTGTAAGAAATAATATAAGGCTTAAAAGAGCTCTCGACCGCATGTGGTTGCTATATACTGAAACCGAAGATTTGTATAAAACCACCATTGTGTCTCCGCAGCTGTGCGAATTAAGAAACCTAATCACGATCGGTTACCTTGTTACTACATCCGCCACAATGCGTAAAGAAAGCCGGGGACTTCACTATAACACGGACTTTCCCCTGCCTTTTCAGTATCGCGAAATTACCCTGATGTAATTTTACAAATTAAGGACTCCCAGGGTCGCATCTTGGTTTCTGTAAAATTCCCATAGTTTCCCAGCCAATATTCAAAGCGAAAAGGAATGGATGGCATGTCAATAGTGTGGTCTGAAAAATTAAGACATATAAATACACGTTTTATTCCGTCAACCCGCGTAAACATAAACAAATTTGAATGTTCAGGTATCCATTCTTTAAAATCACCCAATACGGGAAAATTTCCGGATTTTCTAAGCTTGGTCAATCTTCTGAAAAAATTCAAAATGGAATCTTTATCTGACTCGGCTTTTTCCACTTGGACGTTTTTGTACTCCGGATTTACCTTTATCCAGGGTGTACCAGTAGTAAACCCTGCATGTTCTTTGTCATTCCATTGCATAGGCACCCTTGCGTTGTCTCTCCCCTGTATATGAACATTTTTTAATGCATCTTTCATGCTGCCCCCTTCTTTCTGGATTTCCTGCAGATAATTCAACGTTTCTATATCTCTGTAATCTCCAGGGTCTTCAAATGCCACGTTAGTCATTCCTATTTCACTACCCATATATATGCAAGGTGTGCCCCTCATCGTCATCAAAAACGTTAATAAAAGCATGGTTGACTTCTCTCTGTAAATGTGGTCGTTTCCAAAACGCGAAACCATGCGCGGAAAATCATGATTGTCAAGAAAAATATTGTTCCATCCTGTTTCACTGACAGTTTTATCCCATTCTCTGAATAAGTTTTTGAAATCTTTGAAAGAAATTGGCTTAATATCAAACTTTCCTCCGGGGCCATGATCCATGAACATTAGGTCCAGCTGGAATATCATATTGAGTTCGTTCCGGTCATGACCGATATAGTCTTTTGCTATTTCTTTGGATATTCCCGGGCCTTCCCCCACTGTCATGATATCGTAATGGTACAAAACTTCGCGGTGCATTTCTTGCAAAAACTCATGAACTCTTGGACCATTTGCATGGACATTGTATACCATTTCCATGAAATTATCGTAATGGTAATCTCTGAAAGGAAGCCTTTTTGAAATTAATGAAATAACATCCATCCTAAACCCATCAATCCCTTTGTCCAGCCAAAATTTCATCATTCTATAAATCTCCTGGCGAACGTATGGATTTTCCCAGTTAAGGTCTGGTTGTTTCTTTGTAAACAAATGCAGGTAGTAAGAAGACGTATGTTCGTCAAATTCCCATGCACTCCCTCCAAAAAAAGCACTCCAGCGGGTGGGAAGTTTATTCTTTTCTCCCGGTATCCAGTAATAATAATCGCGGTAGGGATTCTCTGTCGACTTTTTAGATTGAATAAACCAATCGTGCTCATCTGAAGTGTGATTAACCACCAGATCCATAATGAGCTTTATGCCTCTTTTGTATAATCCCTGTAAAAGATCATCAAAGTCCTCCATCGTTCCAAACTCAGGATCAATGGAATAATAATCTGAAATATCATATCCATTATCATCATTAGGTGTTTTGTACACCGGACCCAACCAAATCACATCTATACCCAGGGAAGCTATGTATTCCAGCTTTTCTATGATGCCTTTCAGGTCACCTATTCCATCCCCGTTGCTATCCTTAAAACTTCTGGGATAAATCTGATACATAATGGATTCTTTCCACCAGTTCTTTGTTTTCAAAGGAGCTCTGCTTTTTGATGATTAAACTGCTTATGGAACTTTTCGTCCCTGAACCGCTGTCCAAATACTATACCACCACTCTATGTCTATGCTTTTATTTTCACATATTTTTGCGATGTGAATTCTATTCAACTGTGTTGATCCTGTAACCGGTCGAATTGATACAGGATGTTTTAAAATAAATAGATATGCCATTTCTTCAAGGGTTAATTGGTATTGAATTCCCACTTCCCTCAATCTTTCTCTCATAAGTACAAAATCAAAATCCGCTGATTCTGAAAAGAGTCTCCCTCCTCCCAAAGGTGACCATGCCTGTACCTCCATCTTATGATTCATACAAAAATCCAGGGTGCCATCATACATGGCATCCATGTGAAGTATTGAAAACTCAATTTGATTCGCAGCAATAGGATATACATTTCTGAGTAACTCCATTTGATGTGTATTGAAATTGGATACCCCAAACTTCCTAACCATTCCTCGGGTTTGAAGCCAGTCAAAAGCCTTTGCCATTTCGTGTGGGTTCATGAGTGGTCCGGGTCTGTGAATCAATAGTAAATCCAGATATTCACACTGTAAATTCATAATCGATTGAAGGACACTGGCCACAATGTGATCGAAGCTATGGTCGTAATATTTTATTTTATATTGGGGGCGACTTTCACAAGGGTAACATATCCCGCACTTAGAAATAATCTCAATGGTATCCCTTGCAAAAGAGAGTTCATTCCAGGCATGCCCCCATTCGGTTTCGGTAGTATATCCTCCATAAATATCGGCATGATCAAATGTAGTAATTCCGATTTCCAGACAATCTGTGATCTGTCGGCTCATAGTGTTTTTATCCATTATGGCCCCCCACTGGCCCCATTTCATTACTCCGGCAATGGTTCTGCTCATGGGTTTAAGATTCGTTTCTGGTATTCAATTCGTCCCAATATTCTGCTGCTCTTCTAGTGTGGGGAATGCAGATGGACCCACCTACAAGATTGGCAATAGAAAAAACTTCATAAATTTCCTCCGTACTGATGCCCAAATCCGCACATGTTCCTAAATGATACTTGATGCAATCATCACAACGGAGCACCATAGATGCAACCAAACCCAAAAGCTCTTTGGTTTTTACAGGAAGAGCACCATCGGTATACGTTTGATGGTCCAGACTGAAAAACCGTTTTAACACTTTATTGTCCTGCTGCATTATTCGCTCATTCATTTTTTCTCTGTACTCATTGAAATCTTTGACCTGGTTCATTATTTTTTATTTTTTATTATACTGTTCCTCTATTGCGACGTCTCCAAAGCGATACCAGCATTCTGAATGGAAACAAAATTTCTACTAAAATAGCGCCTGTACCAAAAAACAACTTCTGATATCTGATATACTTAGCCATTTTATATTGTCCTTCAGCAGTCAGCTCACCCAAAATAGCCGCCGTTCCATCTTCATCTAAAAATCTTTGAAAATCATAAAGGGCATCCGTTGAATAAATCAGCAAGGGAATGGGTAAAAAAACAAAAATCACTTTTACCCATTCTTTATATGCAAACCATGTGTGTTTTAAAAGAAAAATATACCGCGTTAATGTAATAAACACTACTATAAACAAGATGTTGGGTACATAAAAGGGATAAGAATCGTTGAGTGAGGAATAGATGGGAAGCAATATAAGCAACATCAACATTCCTGTTGCTATCCACCATAAAAATTCCAATGTGATCCTGTTGTGCAAAATGGATATTTTAATTGATAATGCGCTATGGTATTACTTTGTTTTCCCAAAGTATCCTTTTAGAGTCTCTCTTTTATTTGATCCTGGTCATCCACGATTTTTAATTACAATGTCACTTTTGATATGGTCAATCACGTCTATTATGGTTTTCAATGAAATAAAAATAATCTTTCTTCCCACTGGGCTTAAAAAGTCTTCTTCATCCATCATGGTAGCATCCTCAGCAAATGCCAATAGATCCTCTTGACCATATGCATTAAAAAGCCGGTCGACGATCTCCTCGAATTTGAGTTCTTTTTCTCCCAAAATACTATAATTGATTTCTTCTGCCTCCTCTATAGCCTCTATGGATATTTCCCGAATATTCCTGTCCTGCTTCATACATTCGTAAATCACAATGGTGCAATACCAAAGCAGGTCTTTTTCTTCTTCTGTAAGGAGGCTAAACCCTTCGCTGTTCAAATAGGCGATGAAGGCGGGTTGCCTTTCGATGAAGTCCCGTGAGGCTTGCATAAACTTCATGGGGTCGCTAAGCTGCTCGATAATGTTTTCGATATGTTCCTGGCCTATCATTCCCTTATTAATTTAATTAAGTATAATGAATTTGTTTTAAGGTTTTGGGAATAAAATTAAGTTTTGTTATGTTGTTATTATCGTAAGAAGTAAATTTTAAATTTTTCAAACCCGTTTTTTTGTGTTACGCTTTCTGATAATCAGCTTATTTCTCCCAGTTGTCGTCTACACACAACGTGTCACAGTAGCGGATGAAATTAATGTTAGAAATGATTATGCTTATGATATTTTGGGCCAGGTAGGTAAAAATATTCTTTTATTCAGAGATAAGGGAATCAATTATTACATCAATATATACGATTCCAATTTGCGGTTCATCAGGGAAAGTGAATTGCGTTTTCCCAGTAAACGGGTAAGAATTGCCTCAATTATTCCCCGGGATTCAACATTTAATGTTATATATAATTTCAGAGAAAGAGACACTTCCTATCTTATGGTAAATGTCTATGATGAAAGCTGCTTCATCAAAGATACTGTTTTGTTGGAAAAAACGGAAGACCAAAATTATCCTCGGTTTTTCAGGTATACTATTTCGGAAGACATGACAAAAACCGTGCTTTTCAATGTGTCAAGAGATGGTTTTCTTCACGTAATAGTGATCGAAAACCGGATGAACAGACTTCTATGGAGGTCAAAATATGATCTGGTTGATGTTGACATGGACAACCAGTTCAGAAAAATTGTACTCAGTAATGAGGGCGTGGTTTTTTTGCTCTTTGAAAAGGAAAATGTCAGGGGAGCTCGTGACAGGCATTTTGCTAATCTTATTGGCTTATATCAGCAAACCGTTGTTTTACAATCCAATATTGATCTGACGACAAGAGTAACTAATGATATGGACATGGCCTTCAATAATATGACCGGTCATATTATTATCGTAGGTTTATCCAGTAATAAAAGCGCTAATGAAGCCACTGAATATTTCTTTGTGAATAAAACCATAGGTGCTTTTAATGAATTTGAAAAACCCACAGAAATTAGTATAGGAGCCGAGTTTATCACCGAGATTTATGGAAAGTTAAAAAAGAAAAAGCAAGCCCTGGAAGATTATGAGATCCGGGATATCGTGCCCCGACAGGATGGTGGTTTCATTTTAATTACAGAAATGAATCGTGAGTTTTCCCGCCGGTCGGCTTTCACTAACGCCCCGATAATACGTCCTACCATTATGGATGGTATGAGGGGATGGACCGATCATTACAATGAAGACATTGCCGTATTTGCTGTTCGTGGCAATCAAACTGAACATTGGAGAAAAGTGCTATATAAAAAGCAGTTTTCTCAGGATGATCAGGGTATATATTCATCATTTTTCGTTTTTAAAACACCCTCCCGGTTAAAAATCATATATAATGATGAAATCAAAAACAATAATACCGTCAGTCAATATATTATCAATCCTATTGGCAAGTTTGAAAGAAACAGTTTGTTGAGTACTTTTTACCAAAATCTACGATTACGGTTTACTTCAGCCAAACAAATTTCAAATCAAGTACTTTTAGTGCCCAGTGAAAAAAACTACAATCTTCGCTTAGTTAAAATTGATTATACCTCCTAAACCTGGTTTTTCTTCCTTTCTCCCTTTAGCCACCCTAAAGGAATACTTTTGCATTAAACCTTTATTCGATAAAACATATTAATGCTAAATTACCTATCTTTAGGCAATTGTTATTTGTTAAACCCTTACTACTTAAATTAATACCCAGTATGAAAACTATAAAGTTGACCCAAATCGGCAAAGGCCTGGCATTTTGTGTTCAGAAATACCCCCTGGCTGTTTTATCCTCCATGCTGGCATCCCTATTCTTTGTAATAGCTATTGAGACCGGAGAAGAGTCAGGTAAATCTTGGTTAGTGGCGGGATTAATCGCCCTTTCTGTATACCCTTATTTTCTGACGCTTCATTTCACCCGGCAATATTATTATTTCAGGCCCATTTATGTAGGTTTATTTTTTGTGGGGGTAGCAGCTCTGTCATTTTGGTTTCATTCAGTAATACTAACCGGCCTTAACGCCTGGGGAATAAATGTGTGTCATATTACTCTAATCATTTCTATCTTTCTTTTGGGTTTTATTCTCCATTCTCTTATACCCTTCTATAATGTGAAAAACAATGCTCTTTTTTCATCATTTCATCGTCAGTTATGGATAAGGCTCTTCGACTCCTTCCTATATTCTACTTTTCTGTTCGTTTCTTTGTTTCTGGGTATAGCTGCTGTAAATAATCTGCTAAATTTTGAATTCGATTCCCGTGTGTTAGGACACTTTGCGGTTGTTTGTTATGTGCTTTTTGGATTCTTGTACTTTTTGACTGGTGTG
>DAOLDB010000014.1:0-77600 GCA_035327565.1 Saprospiraceae bacterium | reverse complement strand
ATGTCGAGGGCGATCCTTGTATGGCGCAACGTTGTAAATAATGCTTTACACCTCTGACACCACCCATTTCTTCTCCTCCTCCGGCACGACCCGGTCCACCATGTACCAGCATAGGCAAGGGGGAGCCATGACCTGTACTGCTACCCGCTGACTCTTTATTTAATATTAAAATTCTTCCATGATGGGTTGCAGCACCTAGAACATAAGATTTAGCTATTTTGTCATTTCCTGTCACAATAGTAGAACAAAGAGAACCTTTTCCTAATTTTGACAATGCGATGGCCTCCTCAACATCACGGTAAGGCATGAGAGTAGACACAGGACCAAATGCTTCTACATTGTGAACTTCTGTGGCATCGAAGGGACGATCGTTTCTGAGTAATACAGGAGGAAGGAAAGCGCCTTTTTCTTTGTTTCCGCCCAAGAGGTTGAAATCTTCCAGATTGCCATACACCATTTGCGAAGATCTGAGAAGTTCTTTTATTTTTTGTTTTACTTCTTCTACTTGTTCAATACCAGCCAATGCACCCATTTTGACTCCTTCTACTCTGGGATCTCCTATTGTAGTAGCAGACAATGATTGACTCAGTGTCAGTTGTACATCGTCCATCAGATTTTCCGGAACAAAAATTCTTCTTATAGCTGTACATTTTTGGCCACATTTAGCTGTTATTTCCCGTCTTACTTCTTTAATAAAGGTATGAAATTCATCACTCCCAACTTCTACATCTTCACCCAGAATAATGCAGTTTAATGAATCTGCTTCCATGTTAAAAGGGATCGATTCTTTAATAATATTTGGATGAGACCGCAAATTGAATCCGGTGGAGGCTGACCCGGTAAATGTAATAACATCCTGGTAGTTGGCATAATCAAGGATATTTCTTGCATTTCCGCAAATTAACTGAATGCTACCCTCAGGCAATATTTTGCTATATATGATTTCCCTCACTACAGCTTCCGTTAAGTAGCTGGTTAAAGTTGCAGGTTTGATAATGGCAGGAACTCCAGCAAGCCAATTGACTGCACATTTTTCAAGCATACCCCATACCGGAAAGTTGAAAGCATTGATGTGTACTGCAACCCCTTCTTTTGGCACCATTATGTGATGACCCATGAAGGGGCCTCCTCTACTGAGATCAATACTTTCTCCTTCAACATAATAAGGCAAATCCTGAAATTGCCTCCTTAGGCTTGCATAGGAAAACAAGTTTCCTATCCCCCCTTCAATGTCTATCCAACTGTCGGATTTAGTTGCTCCGGTTTTAAAAGAGACTGTATAAAATTTATCCTTAAGGCTTAGCAGATGCATTGCCAGTTTTTTGAGTAAAATCCCACGTTCGCGAAAAGTGAGTTTCCTCAAAGAAGGATTGCCTTTAGTACGGGCATAATGATAAGCGCTTTCAATATCTATTCCATCTGCAGAGGCTACAGTTATTTTTTCACCTGTACTGGCATCCACCAATATTTTTTCAGTTCCCTTTCCTTCCTGCCATCTTCCTGCTACAAAACTTTGTAATTTCATGCTCATAAAATTAGATTCACAATGATAAAAAAAACTAACGAACATTTGTTCGTTTATTTTTAATCATAACTATTCTGAAAAATGAAATCAATATCTTTTACTTTAAAGGTAATGAAAGAGTGGAAGGATGAATCAGCAACCACTATTTCCAATTTAAAGACTTTTCTGATTAGGTTGAAAAAAGACAAATACATGAATGAGTCTCATGAAGCTCTACAAAGGATTCATCATGAAGTATTTTCTGCTTTCGATTGCATGCAATGCGCAGGTTGCTGTAAAACCACGCCTCCGCTCTATACTTTAGCTGACATAAAGCGAATTTCAAAAAGTATGAATATGAGTCCATCGATGTTTAAAAGAAAATATACCATTTCGGATATTAATGGAGATTTAACCGGTATCACAGTTCCTTGTCCGTTTTTGATGGAAAACAATGCCTGCCAAATTTATAATATCCGTCCTGAAGCCTGCCGAAATTACCCACATACTGACGACCCTTTATTTACTTCAAGACCAGAACTAAATTTAAAGAACATTAAAATTTGTCCTGCGGCTTTTCAGATTGTCAAACGATTAGAGCAGTCGTATCAAAACAATTGAAACCATTATAAATGTTCAATTTACAATACATTCCTAATATTACCTTCATCGATTTAAATGACCTTTAAATTGTTATTGTATCGCTTTAAAATTTAAAGCCTACTGTAACCACCATATTGCGATTGTTCATTTCATTGATAATAAAAGGTGATCGCGTTTGATCACTGGTAAAATAAGGAAAATATCCTTCATCAAATTTTGAAAATACCATAGCTGCATCTATAAAAAATTTCTCTTCTCTAAAACCCAAACCCAAAGTATAATTTCTGTTAAAGGTTTTACTATCCTCAGCAAATGGAGATTGTATCATTTGAACTCCCCCTCTGAGACGTAGCTTATCGAAGACTAATTCTGTACCTAACCTAATTATCGCGGAAGAATTTAATGTTGCATCTATTTCCTGATTTAATTCCTGCGAAAATAGGATATCGCCAATGCTGTTACTGTATGCTCCCAAATTAAAGCGGGCTGACCTGTAGTCTCTGAATTCCAGGTCTGCACTAATAAACCCTTTGACATCTCCCACTTCATATAAAGAGCCCAGGCTGATGATCGCCTTCCAAGGTGCATTGAATCGATACCTGAAATTTCCATCAGGAGATGTTTCTGTGAAATTATATGATCCAGTATTGTCTGTAAAACTATAGCTCATGCTTGTAATAAAATCATCAGTAAGAATATACCAGGTGGGTGTATGAAGGGCGAGACCAATTCTCAGTGCTCTTACAGGGGTATAAAGAAAGCCGGCTTTGAGATTAAAGCCTGTTCCTGAGGTAGTAAGATTTTCGGTGTATGCGAGCTCATTGAAAAATGGAATATTTCCTTCAGGGTCGGCCTCTCTGTAGGTTTTGATTTCTCTAAAACGCACAAAAGGGATTCCAAGTCCCACACCAAAATTAAATTTGTTATCGAGATTTCCCGCATAAGTTATTGACAATTCATTAATAGAACCGGTTTGTTGAGAAACCTGTGATTTAGGAACAGCCTGGTTAGGTGCGAGAAGAAAATCTGATTCATAATTCAGATCTCCTTCAAAATCATAAATTGCTCCTACCACATAAGCCGGCCATGCCTCAAAGTCATCCAGTTCGTCCAATGTACGACCATTGGCCAATTCCAGAAAGCGATCAGTAATAGATCCGATGGTTTGACCTCCGAAAGCAAAATCCCGGTTAAAGTTGGCTACTTTATTCAGACCAATTGCCAGATTACTTGCATACAATCCGGAGGCTGGTTTATGGTGAAGTACGATACCTAAATTTTCAAGCCCCATATAAGACCGACTTCGATCGGTTGAAAAATTGTTGCCTTCCATAATTGAAGAGACAGATGTGGAAAGAAGGCCCGGGGAAATAACAAACTCTGATGATCTATATACACCTAACCCTGCGGGGTTGATGGAAATGGATCCAAAATCACCCCCTAATGCCCCAAAAGCACCTCCTGCTCCTATGGTTCTCGCTGTGCCACCTGGTAAAGAAGATGAAAGTCGAAGAGCATCCGACAGGCCCTGACCATTTATTGTGGAGTAGCCCACTACCAGAATGATGAAAAAAAGAAAATGTCTTAGCATATTGGAATTTCATTAATGGTTTTCAAAAAAAGAGGGGATTGAAAAGTAGTACCTATCAATCCCCTTATTTGTTTTTAGTAAGGTTTTAGTTTTTTTATTTATCCACCTCTTCGTCCTCCACCTCTGGAAGAAGCTCCGCTGCTTCTGGGTGATGATGATCCGGAGCCCATTGAACTTCCTGATGATCTGGGGGTTGAGCCCATACTAGGCCTGCTTGAACCCATATTATTTGATCTTCCGGCGGGAGAATATCCACTCCTGTTCATTGATGACCCACTACTTGTTCCAAATCTTTCATTGGATCTCGTTGTGGAACTTCTTGGTGCAATCCTATTGGTTGTTGCAGGACTGGCGGATCGATCTCTGGTAACAGGACTGGTACCCATAGTTCTGGTAGTTCCAGGGCGCTGAACATCTCCTCTCACAGTATTAGTTCCTGTTGTAGATCGGGAAGCAATAGCGTTTGTATTTCTAGGTGAAGTATTCACTACTGAACGATTGCTTATGCTTGTCGCTTTTCCTTCATTGATGCTTCCGCCACGAATACTTGATCCCTCTGTGCCTCTGGTTGAGATATCACCTCTGTTACCACCTGTTCGGTTACCTTCTTGTGTGCGTGGACTCATAACCCTTGGGGTTGAAGCTTGTCCACCGGTGTTACCGTCGAAGCGATTCCCTATTTCTCTTGGGCTTGCGTTCCTGCCGGCAGTGGATGCAATTCCTCCGGTTGTATTTCTTGATCCGTATACTGCTCCATTGGGATTGGTTGTAAATCTGCCTGGAAGAATACCCCCACCCATCATCATTGGATGGGTATGTCCCCACATAGGATTCCAGCCTCCAAAGCCTCCTGCATAACCCATGTAGCCAAAGTTATAGATTCCAATGTTCATGCCGGGGCCAAACATCCAGGGATTTCCCATGGCAAAGAATGTATCATTCCATCCCCATCCCCAACTGTTCCAACGATTCCAGCGGTTCCAACGATTCCAGCGGTTCCAACTCATAGCATCAAACCAAAATGGATCCATAAAGCTATTGTACATCATAAAACTTCCGCCCCATCCCCAACCGGTGTTCCAGCCCCAGGGACTTCCACCCATCATAGCAAAGCTACTCATACAATGCATGGGTGAATAGTAATCGAATCCGCCGCCTCTTCTAAAGCGGTTAATTCTAGTAGCATAGGAGTACTCATCATCGAAATCATAGTCATCTCCGCTATGATTTACTTGAGTTCCATAAGTTTGTTCTGTACTGATGAAATCATAGTCATTGCCAGCATTATAATCGCTGAATCGAACTTTCTTCTCCGGGGCAGGGGTATAATACAAGTCATCAAACTGTGCCCATACCATACCGGCCACCAAAGTAAGCAGAGCTGATAGCAAGCTGTTTCTCATTATATTTTTCATCGTTTTAAATTTTAGTAGACTTTTATACATGTTTTATAACTTTCTTGTTTCTGAAGCGCAATTTATTACTTTTGCGACAATTTTTTAGTTAAGACTATATTAAAGTGTAAAAAGTCCGGTTAAAAAATACTTTTATTTCAATTTCTACATCTTTGTCTTATATATAATACGTTTGAAAAAAACATAATGTTACCGAGTTTGGAGGTTTTAACTAAACATTAAACACATTTTATGGCGAGAGAAATTACAGAGAGAAAAGAAAATTATTCCCAATGGTATTTGGACATAGTTCAAAAGGCAGGATTGGCAGACCATTCTGCTGTAAGGGGGTGTATGGTCATCAAGCCCTATGGGTTTGCAATCTGGGAGAATATGAAAGAAATTTTGGATAAAAAATTCAAAGAGACCGGGCATAGTAATGCTTATTTTCCCATATTTATACCAAAGAGTTTTTTAAGTAAGGAGGCTCAACATGTAGAGGGATTTGCAAAAGAATGTGCTATTGTAACTCATCACAGGCTTAAAAATAATCCGGATGGAAGCGGATTAATGGTGGATCCGGACGCGAAACTGGAAGAAGAACTAATAGTTCGCCCTACATCAGAAACCATTATTTGGAATACATACAGAGACTGGATACAATCTTACAGAGACTTGCCTTTGCTCATCAATCAATGGGCCAATGTGGTACGGTGGGAATTAAGAACCCGGCCTTTTTTAAGAACTGCTGAATTTTTATGGCAGGAAGGACATACAGCTCACGCAACAAGAGAGGAGGCGATTAAAGAAGCTGAGTTGATCCATGATATTTACGCATCATTTGCAGAAGAATATATGGCTATGCCTGTTATCAAAGGTATAAAGACTGAAAATGAACGTTTTGCAGGGGCAGAAGAAACCTATACCATTGAAGCTTTGATGCAGGATGGCAGGGCATTGCAGTCAGGCACCTCCCATTTTTTAGGTCAAAATTTTGCCAAAGCTTTTGAAGTGAAGTTTCTGACCGATCAGAATTCCGAGGAATTTGTTTGGGCAACTTCATGGGGTGTTTCAACCCGTTTGGTAGGGGGGTTAATTATGACCCACTCTGATGATTCAGGTTTGGTCATCCCTCCCAGGCTTGCTCCTGTTCATGTAGTGATTATCCCTATTCCAAAACCTGACGCTCAAATAATGGAAGTTGCTGAAAAGATAAAATTTGAATTGGAAGGTTCAAATGTAAAAGTGAATATTGACGAAGATGAGAGGAAAAGACCAGGGTTTAAATTTGCAGAATATGAAATGAAAGGAGTACCTGTCCGGGTAGGTATTGGCAAGCGAGATTTGGAAAAAGGAGTGGTGGAAATAGCCAGACGGGATACCGGCGAGAAGTATACCATAGCTTTGGATCATTCGGCAACATTTATTGTTGATTTATTGGAGGAAATTCAACAGAATTTACTTAAAAAAGCCAGGACTTTCAGAGAGAATCATACGGATTATGTCGAAAATTTTACAGAATTCAAAAAAGTTTTGGAAGAAAAAGGCGGTTTCATTTATGCGCATTGGGATGGAAGCGCGGAAACTGAAAATGCCATTAAGGAGGAGACCAAAGCTACCATTCGATGTATACCATTGAATGCAATTCAGGAAGAAGGGAAATGCGTTTATAGTGGAAAACCATCAAAACAACGAGTAGTTTTTGCAAAAGCTTACTAAATCAATTTATTTTTATTTATCCATTTAATAAAAAGATCATCATATGTCATTTGAAATTTCAGGAATTGTTCAGAAAATTTATGATACAGAGAATAAAACCGATTCTTTTCGAGCCAGGGAGTTTGTGATCAGGACGGAAGAAAATTATCCTCAATTTGTAAAATTTCAATTGGTACAGGACCGATGCGACTTGATGGATTCTTGTAAGGAGGATGATAGAATCAAAGTTTTCTTTGATTTGAGAGGTCGCGAGTGGAATGGAAAATATTTTACCAATCTGAATGCATGGAAAATTGAAAGAATAAATGAAGAAGCACTTTCACAAGAAAGTGAAACCCATCAAACACCTTTCAGTGATTCTTCTGATTTTCCTTCTGAGGAACCTAAAAATATGGCAGGGGAAAGGGATTTTGATGATTTGCCTTTTTAAATTCATGAAGGCGTTATATACTCTGTTATTGTTGACTTTATGCTGGAGTGTCCATGCGCAATACCTGGCGGGTGTACATGTTGTCCAGGATCACAGGGTAGATGAATGGGTCGTTTTAGGAGAAGAGGAAGAAGATGATGGAATCCTCAGAGTACTGTGGCAATTGAGAAATGACTGGACAGAATGGGAGTTTTCATTCGCAGGAGTCAGAGGTGATATTATCATGAGACAAAAGACCAACCCGGGGTATTGGGAAGCAAGAGCTCAGGGTAGGGTTGTGACTGCAAGAGCCCTATGGCCTAATGATATGTCGCAGTGGCAAATTACTTCAGAGGATATTCGTGTCAATTTAAGTACTCGTTTTGGACATCAGGCAGATGAATGGTTCATCAATGACCGAAAATGGGGTAAATTGTACATGTATGTTGAATATGATGGAGATCCACGAAGCTGGATCATAGAAGATGATTTGGATGCTTCAGTACCCATGGTCATGAAAATTTTAATTACTCATTTAGTGATTTTTAATAGTATGCCAAGAAGTTAAAGCTTGCTTCAGATTCATAAAGAATACAGATCGATAATTTATGTAGATTTACTAACCAGAAAAGCATTTTCAGATGTCTGAAATTAAAATATCCACTGCTCTCATTTCAGTGTATAATAAAGAAGGATTGGCCCCCATCATTAAAGAATTACAAAATCTCCAAATAAAGATTTACTCAACCGGAGGTACCTATCAATTTATTGAGAAGATGGGGATACCTGTAGAATCAGTAGAAGATCTGACGGGATATCCCTCAATACTGGATGGGAGAGTAAAAACATTGCATCCTAAAATATTTGGAGGTATTTTAGCCAGAGGAGAAGACACACATCTGGAGCAACTGGAAGAATTTAAAATACCCAGAATTGATCTTGTGGTTGTTGATCTCTATCCTTTTGAAGAAACTTTGCAAGTGACCAATGATCCAAATGAAATCATTGAGAAAATTGATATAGGTGGCGTATCCCTGATTCGGGCGGGAGCTAAGAATTTCATCGACATAGTGACCATTGCATCAAGGGAGGATTACGGTAAATTGATGATAATTTTAAATCGCAAGCAGGGGGTAACTTATTTGGATGAAAGAAAAGAGTTGGCTCGCAGGGCTTTTATGGTAACTTCTCATTATGATGTGAGTATTTATCAATATTTCAACCAGGATATACTTCTGTCAGATAATTTTAAAATGTCAAAGCAAAAGTATAAACCTTTGCGATATGGGGAGAATCCTCATCAAAAAGCTTGCTTTTACGGCAATCTTGAAAGTGTTTTTGAAAAATACGGAGGGAAGGATTTATCGTACAATAATCTAGTAGATATTGATGCTGCTCTATCCCTCATTCAGGAATTTGATGACGATGAGCCAGTATTCGCCATTATCAAGCATACCAATCCATGCGGTTTGGCTATAGGTAAAACCGTGCATGAAGCCTGGAACAAAGCCTTTGCATGTGATCCTGTTTCATCCTTTGGAGGAATTTTTATTACTAATGCCCGGCTGGATTTAGAAACTGCAGGAGCCATAAAGAATGTATTTTATGAAGTATTAATTGCCCCTGACTATGATGAAGAAGCACTTACTTTACTTAAGGCTCAAAAGAATAGAATTATTTTAAAGGTAAAAGCGAGGTTAAATTCTGTTTATCATTTTAAAAGTTTGTTGAATGGGGTGATTGTTCAGGAGGAAGATTCCAAACTGATTCAGAGAAAACAGATGTTTACAACCACCATAGCATCCCCTAAAGGTACTGAATGGGAAGACTTGGCTTTAGCCAATATTTGCGTAAAGCACTTAAAGTCAAATGCTATTGCTATAGTAAAAAATAAACAAATGATTGGAATTGGGTGTGGTCAAACGTCAAGGGTAGACGCTTGCAAACTCGCAATTGATAAGGCTCATCGTTTTGAATTTGATTCACGTGGGGCTGTTATGGCCTCAGATGCTTTCTTTCCATTTCCTGATTGTGTTGAATTGGGGTATAAAGCTGGAATCTCTGCAGTCATTCAACCTGGAGGTTCATTGAAAGATCAGTTGAGTATAGATTTTTGTAATGAACATGGCATGGCAATGGTTTTTACATCCTACAGACATTTCAAACATTAATTATAAAAGTTCTTCCCATTGGTCATATGCATAGATATCGGAAATACCGATGTTAAATTAGGTTTATTTAACAAGGAAGGAAAACTCCTTGAATTTTCCGTCAGGGATAAACTTGAAAATATTCGTTTGGATACTTTGTTTAACAATGAAGATTTGAATTATGGAATAATTTCTTCCACCCGCAATATAAATATTTCAACATTTCAGGAAAGAAACGCTGGTATACATTGGCTTGTTTTCGACAATAAAACGCCGGTACCTGTAGGTAATAATTACAATACACCTCAGACTTTAGGAAAAGATCGACTGGCAGCGGTATCAGGAGCCCATACGCTGTGGCCAGGACAAAATGTATTAGTAATAGATGCCGGCACATGCATTACCTATGATTTTATCAGCCGGGCAGGCGTTTTCGAAGGGGGTAATATATCACCCGGATTAACTATGCGTCTTCAGGCAATGCACCATTTTACAGGAATGCTTCCTGAAGTCCATATGGCTGAAAGCAAAACGCTTATTGGAAAAAGTACAACTGAAGCCCTTCAAAACGGTGCCTATTGGGGTACAATAATGGAAGTTCGGTCGTTTATTGTAAGAATGAGAAAAGTGTACCGGAGCATAACAGTGGTATTAACAGGAGGCGATGCAGAAATAATTAGTAGAAATTTGGATACTTATGTAATTTTGCGACCTCATTTGGTATTGGAGGGACTATTTGCTATCATAAAATATAATATTGCAATTGATACAGAATAGAATTTTTATCATATTGAATTTTTTAATGTTGATCTGGCAGCACGGTCCATCACAGTCAGGGGATCATTCAATTTATAGCCGGTTTGGGTTGGGAGATCCCGTTCCTAATAGTGTTAGCCATATGAGGAACATGGGCAATATTAATGCAATATACCATGATTTATATCATATAAATATATCTAATCCGGCTTCATATTCCTGGTTAAGAACAGTAGCATTTGATATGGGAATGTTTGGAAGTTCAACCAGAATATCCGATGGTAATACTTCCCAGGTCGTAGAAAGCGGCAACCTGGATTATTTATCGATAGCATTTCCTTTGAGTAATGTTGTCAATGAAATTCTGGAAAGAGAAGAGCGAAATTATTCACTATCGATGGCATTTGCTATTGTGCCATATACCCGGGTTGGATATAATATTTCCACTTTGGAAAAAAATGAAATCAACGGAGATATTGAAAGAGTATTTCTGGGAACCGGAGGCACTTACCGGTTCATGTGGGGAAATTCTATTCGATATAAGACGTTTTCAGCCGGCATCAATCTTGGTTATGTATTTGGGAATATCGAATATGAACGAAATTTAATCTTTGATCCGGAATTCTACGCTTATAATAATGTATTTTCTACCCGCTATAATATCAAAGGTTTTGACTGGACGGGAGGGTTGCAATTTAGTCCGGTATTAAGAAAAGCGGCTACACAGGATGGTGCCGGGGCAAGGCGTATACATATAGGTATTTACGGAGGCTCAAATACTTCATTTTCTACCCGTGCCAATATTACTGAGCTCGGTGTTCAACAATTTGGAAGACAGGTTAATGTTGATACATTATTTGCTGCATTTGGGTTACAGGGTTCTGGAACGTTGCCCGGACAATGGGGAGCAGGTGTTGGGTACCAGGCTGGTGAAAAATGGTTAATCGGTATTAACTACGAAAAAACATTCTGGTCAAATTATAAAAATGAATTAAATCCAGACGCATTGACTGATGCATATAAGTGGTCAGTGGGTGGATACTACCGGCCGGACTGGACTTCTCCTACGCATTTTTGGAAACGGATTTATTACAGGTATGGTCTTTTCTACAGTAAAGACCCCAGCCTTGAAAATAGTGCGTCTTTGGAATCTCGTGGAATTACTTTTGGATTGGGCATGCCGTTTATCCATCAGCGAAAAATTTCCCATTTGAGCATAGGATTTGAGTTGGGTACAAGAGGAAGAAATGGGCCAATCCAAGAGGACTATTTGCGGGTCAATATTGGTTTTACTTTTAACGATAATGAATGGTTTTTGAAGAGAAGATTTGATTAGCAAGGGTAAAAATTAAATAATTTCATCATAAACAAATGTTAATGTATACCAATTAAGGAATGAATGACTTAAATTTGCTGATTATGTTTTTAAACAAACAATATTAATTTACGATGGAAAAATTAGTTTCAACCTTAATCACAACTTTTACTGGTTCACTTTTTTTATTATTTGCAGTTACCTTGACAGCCCAATGCGAAACCTGGGAAGGTTCATCCAGAAAAGATGATGCCTTGAATGCACACTCTATTTATAGGCAGGCAATTAAAATTGAAGATTATACAGTAGCTTTTGAAAATTGGAAGCAGGCTTATCAAGTTGCTCCCGCAGCTGATGGTAAGAGAGACTATCATTTCACTGACGGCGCCTTACTTTACAAACAAAAATTTGAAACTACATCAGATGATTCAAAAAAAATGGAATATGCAGATATGGCCAATGCATTGATTGAAAAAGCCATAGGTTGCCTTGAAAGTGGTGCCATTGAAGTAAAGTGCCCTGGTTCGGATTGTGTGGAAAAAAGAGTGGGTTATTTGTTGGGAAGGAAAGCTTTTGATATGTTTTATACGTTCAGGTCACCATATCGCGATATTGCAGAGGCTTTGAAAAGATCCGTTGAATTATCAGGAAATGACGCTGAATATATCATATTTGTTCCCTATGCCGAAGTAGTGGTTTATATGTATACTAATGAATTGATGTCAAAAGAAGAAGCCAGGAAAATTTATGATGAACTCAATGCTATAGCAGATTTTAATATAGCCAACAACCAAAGATTTAAAGCCTATTATGACCAGGCTAAATCGGCGATGAACGGTACTTTTGTCTATATAGAGAGACAAATTTTTGATTGTGATTTTTTTGAGAAAAAACTTCGCCCAGCGTATGAAATGGATGCTGACAACCCTGAAGTGATAAAAGATATTTTGTCAAATCTGAAAGCACAGGGGTGTACAGATGGAGATCCACTTCATGATGAATTGGCAGAAAAATGGAAGAAATATGCTGAAGAAGAAAATGCCCGTTTGCAGGCAGAATTCGAAGAGCGAAATCCTCAAATTGTAGCCAAAAGGTTATACGATGAAGGGAATTTCCAGGGAGCCATTGAAAAATATCGTGAAGCCATTGCAAAAGAAACGGACTCTGAGAGAAAATCAAGCTATCTTTTTTCTAAAGCTTCTATAGAATTCCGAAGGCTGGATCAATTAGGAAATGCCAGGAAAACTGCATTAGAAGCGGCTGCCCTTAACCCCAATTGGGGCAGGCCTTATATGTTGATTGGAGACATGTACGCAAGCTCCGCCCGTAATTGTGGAGATTCATGGAATCAACGTTTAGCCATTCTTGCAGCAATGGACAAATATATACAGGCTAAATCAATTGATTCTGAGGTTGCAGAAGAAGCCAATGATAAACTGTCAAGATACCGATCATCCATGCCAAGTCAGGATGAAGGATTTATGAGAGGCTTAAAGGAAGGACAAACCGTCGATGTAGGATGCTGGATCGGTGAAAAGGTAAAAGTCCGTTATAATTAATATTTTAACAATATATACTTAACGCAAGGGCCATCCCAGTAAGATGGCCTTTGTAGTTATTGAATTGATAAAGTCTAAAATATTTTTTATTTAAACATGATTTCATGATGCAATACAGGAATACTGAAACTCATTCATTATTATATTTGAATCCATGGTTTGTGGGTAAATCTGTATTGTATATTATATTCTTATCAGTGATAGGGGCTTGTTCTCCGAAACCGGTGGAAGTACAGCAACAAAAACCGGAAGAACAACAAATTGCAGACAAGAAACCGGAGAATCCATGTACCCAATTGGATGATTTGAGAGGATACATCCGGGAGCAGGTTGAAACTGCTTTTGTCCTTTACAGAGATCAGATCAGATTGGGGGATTTCGAAAAAGCGTATCCCTTATGGAAACAGGCTTACTACGGAGCGCCAGGCTCCAATGGAAGGGTTACTTATCATTATGATGATGGTATATCGATCTATAAATATTTTTTTGACCAGACTGATGACAGCTTACAAAAAAAGCTATACATCGATACCATTCAAAAAATTTATAACAAGCGGTCAGAGTGCTTTGGAGGAGATGAATATCTGGCGGGCAGACTTGGATTTGATTACTATTATTTTTTTAGTGACTTTGTAGATGAAGATGAAGTCTTTTCTCTTTTTTTGAAGAATGTTGACGCAAAAAAAGAGAAAATGGATTATTTCGTCATTAACCCATTTACTAAATTGCTCTATGACAGGATAGTTGCAGGGCAAATTTCTATAGAGAAAGGACAGTACTATACAGGATTGATTTTTAATGCTGTGAAACTCGGACTTGAAGAATGTGAGAAGGATTGTGAAGGATGGGAAATCATCAATGAATATGCCCCTGTGAGATTGGAAGCTTTGGAAGCCATCGACGGATTTTATGATTGCGAATATTATAGCGGAAAGTATTACACTTTGTTCGAAGAGAATCCAGAGGATTGTGAGATCATTGATCTGGCATATGGAAGATTACTCAGGGGGGGATGTTTAATGGATGATATCAGAGTGGTTACTTTGAAAGAAGCTAAAGAAACTACATGTTATACTCCACCTCCTCCTCCAGGGCCATTAAAATTAGCCTTTGATGCCTATAACGGAGGCCGATATAGAGAGGCGATTAGGTACTTTAATGAATTTGTTGAGAATACAGATGATGACGAGCGTAAAGCCAGATATCTTTTATTGATTGCAAAAATTTATTACCGGGATATTAAGGATTTTCCAACTTCGAGGACCTATGCACTTCGTGCGGCATCCCTTAAAAGCAACTGGGGAGAACCTTATATGCTTATAGGCAAATTATATGCTTCCAGTGGACCATTATGTGGTACAGGGAGAGGCTGGAATAGTCAGGTGGTAACCTGGCCGGCTATTGATAAATTTGAGTATGCTCGCTCCATTGATCCCAGTGTTGCCGGGGAAGCCAATGCATTGATCAGACAATATTCACAATATATGCCAGGCAGTGAAGACGTATTCCAGCGATTATTGAGGGTTGGTGACACTTTTAGAGTGGAATGCTGGATTCAGGAGAATACGGTCATCAGAACAACTAATTGATTAAAATATCTTCTGATAAAAAAAATGCCCCGGGTTTGTTATTGTGTTCCCCGGGACATAATTATGTCAATCTTAACCACCACAAAAAGCTCTTAATCGCTTTAACTCTTCTTCATTATTGATTTGAACTCTTCGGTTTGATTCCAGAAGATGAACGAAAAACGGGAATCCAATTTTCGGAAGCATGGTGCTATTAGGAAAGGCTTCCTTATACCTTTTCATAATTTGATTTAACTCTTCCCTGCTGGCCACTCTGATGCTGTTTCCATTAGGTAAGTCAAGAATGATGGGAAACAAGAGGTTAAAACAAGGGGCAGTCTTGGGTGGCCTATTATCCATATCATTGACACAGATGCGCCTGAGTTTGGCCAGTTCTTCACGGTTACTTACTGTCACAATGCTCCCATCTTCAGTCATGACATCATAGGGAAAAACTACATGAGGCCAGACCAAATTGGATACAGGTCTTTGAGATGATGCCCATTTTCTTATCACTTCTTTCAATTCTTTATAGGAACTGACTTCAATTATATCTCTGCCGGGAATTTGTAGCTTAATTGGAAAAATGAATTCATAACACCCGTTGGAACCTGATCGGGTCTGCAAAGCAATCTCTTGTAGCGCTTCTTCGACAAGATTCTCAATTTCATTACTTTCTAATTGAGCGGTCTCTTTTTCACAGGATTGAAAAATAAAAACTGTGAAAGTCAATGTGATAAGCACTGAAAACCATATATTCTTTTGCATAATAATATTTTTTATATTAATGAGTAACAAATGTGTTGATCAACTTTCTATGTTCTAAGAATGGATTCCATCATTTGTACTCATTTTTGTTAATCTTTTTTACATATTTTTATTTTGGAACGGACTTTAAATAGAATAAGGTATTTTACAGACTAAAACTTTCCATCGTTTTGTTTATAATCTTACAGCTATACATCGTCCAGATGACAAATGAACTGCTTTGGAAATCTTTGAAGAGAGGCGATAAACACGCATTGGAGATAATTTATAAAAATGAAGTAAATCATTTATATAACTACGGTATTAGATTTACTCAGGATCGCCATTTGATTTTGGACGCAATCCATGATACATTTGAAGAAATCTGGAAAAGGAGGAAAAACCTCAGCCCTGAAGTTTCCATAAGGCCATATCTTATGACTTCAGTTCGCAGAAGAATAGTGGTTTTGATCCAAAAAAATAGTGCAGGACCAAGGATGGATACATTTTTTCTCAACCTTGAGGATAATCAACAAAATGTAGAAAAACAGTGGATTGATTTTGAAAATCAAAGTTTAAATCAGA
The DNA here is from genome assembly GCA_035327565.1 of Saprospiraceae bacterium. GTDB lineage: Bacteria > Bacteroidota > Bacteroidia > Chitinophagales > Saprospiraceae > JABDLO01. The sequence continues at coordinate 61,700 of DAOLDB010000014.1, read as the reverse complement.
ATAAACTGGAAAAAGCACTGAGAGTACTCTCAACAAGGCAGAAAGAAGCGGTTTATTTAAAATTTTATGAAAATCTATCCTATGAAGAAATTGGAAATATAATGGGAATCCATTACCAATCTATTAGAAATCTGGTAACGCAAGCTTTAAAAAAAATGAAGGATGAATGGAAATAATCAATTGATTTTTGAGTACAGTGAAAAGATTTGTCTCTCATTGAATAGGATTGGATTTCCTCTCTTCACCAGTAGTATGATCATATGAGTAAGTATTTAACATACAATAGTGAGGAATTAGCGGCTGATCCGGACTTCATTCGTTGGGTACGATATGGTGAAAAGGGTGAATTCTGGGAATTGTTGTTAATGGAAAATGCAGAATTCCGGATCGTTATGGATGATGCAAAAAGTATAGTTCAGAGATTAAGTTTCATTTACACACCGCTCGATCCGGATGTGGAAGAGAGACTATGGAGCAGGATTAATGAAAGTACAAAGAGTAGTAAGGTAAAAACAAGAATTCTCTCTTTTGGTAAATGGGTAGGGGTAGCAGCCGGATTTTCAATATTGATTATGGCCGTGTATTGGAACATGAGCTTTGCAAAATATACCACTAAAGAGGCAGCGCATAGGGAAGTGTTCCTGCCGGATAATTCCCAAATAATTATAAACTCAGTATCTACTGTTTCCCTCAACAAAAGAAATTTCGGTATCAAAAGGGAGATTATCCTGAAAGGAGAAGCGTTTTTTGATGTTCAAACCATTGACATTCCTTTCAGGGTAGTAGCGGGAAAATCAATGGTTGAAGTATTGGGTACAACTTTTAATGTATATTTTCGAAAAGATTCTTTATCTGTCCAATGTTATTCCGGGAAGATAGCAGTGAATATCAACGACCAGGTTATCCATTTGGAAGCAGGCGAACAATTTGGCTTTTCTCACAAAAACACACACCAGTCCCTCACCCCATTGCCATTTCAGGATCGTCAACCGCGATGGATCAGTGGCATATATCATTTTGAAAGGACTGCTTTAAAATCGGTATTAGAAGAATTGGAAAGACAATTTAGTGTCCGTGTCCTATTGGAATCATCTGATGCAGGGAGTGAATTGTATACAGGTTTTTTCACTGCTGATGATTTAGATCTGGCATTGCAATCCGTCCTTTGGCCAATGAATCTTGAATATAGAATAGAGAATAATACGATCTTTATTTTTAGATGAAGAAGGTTTTACATAGCATATTATTAATACTCATTACCTCCATTTTTCCAGTATTTGGTCAAACAGGATCCGGAGGAACTTTGGAGAGCCTGATCAAAGAACTACATAGACGCCATAACATACTGGTTGCATATCATGAAGATATGTTGAAGGTGACAGTGAATGACTTTGAGTTAGAATGGAGCACATTTGATTTAGAATCAACATTGGCCGACTTATTTAGCGACACTGATATTCACTACATGATTATTGATGAGAATAAATTATTACTGAGAAAGAAATCAACTGGCGATGATTCAAACCTGGATACCGATTGGGTTTATATTGAAGGAAGGGTTGAAGATATGGAAACCAAGGAAGCACTACCTTATGCTTCAATCTTTGTGCCAGGAACCGGAAATGGAACCATTTCCGATGAATTTGGAAGATTTTCACTGAAGTGTAGAAGAAATCATACTTCTCAAATTGTTATCAGTTATCTGGGTTATGAAAATGGCCAAATTGATTTCAATAAAAGTAACCACACCACTCAATTGAAAAGAACATCCTATTCGATCGATGAAGTTGTGGTTATTCTGGCTCCGTTAGTGATACAAAACCCACACGACCTGCATATCAATCTGGATCATTTCGTTTTGTTTCGGTTACCTCAAACGGATATGTTTGGTAAAGATCCTATCAGATCCATTCAAATGTTGCCAGGTATAGCAGCAGGTAATGATGAATCAGGAATTTTCAAAATAAGAGGAGCCCATCCTGATGAAGTATTAATATTAATGGATGGAATACCTGTGTACAAGGTGGATCATTATTACGGTATTTTCAACGCTGTTAATCCTTTTGTTTTTGACCGGTTTACCTTGTATAAGAATAAAGTGCCTCTACAGTATGAAAGCCGAACCGGGGGCATGCTTCTTTTGGAATCCGGTGAACGATTTGAGCCTGTTACCGGGCATATAGAAGGGGACTTTATGAAAGTCGGAGGAGGAATACAAACGTCTCCGAATAAGTATGTCAATCTCATAGTGGGAGGTCGATTCAATCATACTGACCCTTTCAATACTCCATTATCTATGCTTCCCGAGGATGTAGGGAATTCAACTGGGTTAATTGATCCGGTGGGCTTTCAACGAAGTCAGTTATCCACAGTTCTACCCAGTTTTTCATTTTATGATCTTAATGGAAAACTAACCATAAAACCTCATGATAGTCATACCATCTCTTTGAGCACTTTCCAAAGTAGAGATAAATTTCAAAGAAGCTTCAAGAATGTTTTTATCTCACGACAGGAAAACAGGCTTTTAGAGCATGAAGAAAATTTTCTGAATGGTGAAAATTGGTCGAATACTGGCTATAATATCCATTATAGCTATGTAGGAAAGAATAATAACTTCCTGAATGTCAACCATTACTACTCTTCATTTACCCATCATCATTTGATGAGTGCTTCATTAAATATGAGGGTGAGAGAAAGAGAACAGGAACCATTTTCTTTATTTCAGGAAAATAATAATCAAATTACAGGGAGGGGAGTGAACATCCAATATTTCAGAGATAATGATTATAATGTGGGTTTTGGAGTTGTCATGAGAAGTAATGGTGCATATTTTAATGAAAGACTGCGCTTTAAAGATTTCAAAGATGCACGAAACATAGGTCTCGACCAGGATTTGGGAGAGTATTATTCTCATGCTTCAAAAACCTGGGTTTTTAAAGATAGGTTTTTTATTTCAGGGGGTTTAAAATTAATGCATACCCCAATACTGGAACAAAGTAATTTTTCTCCTTCTATGGAATTTTCCTATACTGATCACAAACACTTTTTAATTAAATCTTCATATGTCAGATTGTTTCAAAATATCAGAGAAGTGAATTTTGAATCAAGAACGGGTCAGAACATGACATTTTTTTTATTGGCTGATGGGGACCATGCTATTCAACAGGGCAGATCAGATATATTTATGGTCGGAGGAGAGAAGAGATGGAACTCATTCACTTTTGATGTTGAATTCTACAGAGTACAATCTATTGGAACGATTGCTTATTTGCCTCAATTACCCGGAGTAAGTGTAAATGCTTTGCAAACAAATTCCCCTCAATTTTACAGATTTCATACTGGTATAAGTCACTCGCAAGGTGCGGACATCCTGGTCAGTTTTGAAACAAAGAGATTGTATTCAATGATCGGTTATACATTAAGCAAAACCATGACTTCTTTTGAAGATGTATTCAGGGGAGAATTCTTTCCCTCCCCAAACGACAGAAGACATCAACTTAAAATGGTAAACACATTGAATCTAGGACCTATTACTTTATCATCCAACGTGGTTTATCAATCCGGAATGCCTTTTACTTCATTGGAAATGATTAGAGAAAATACAACGAGAAATACTATAGATATTGATAATATGATAGGGAGACTTCCATATTATTTCAGGGCCGACATTTCACTTCAATACGATTTAAAGTGGAATAAGTCGGGGATGTATTGCAGATTGTCTTTATATAATTTGACCAATAGAGAAAACATCAGAAATCTACAACAAACGTATTTTATTCCATTTCAAAATAACAATGCAGTCAATGATGTTCTATTAGGCTTTAATGCCCCTTTGATATCCCGAATGGTCAATATCAGTTCGGGTTTTTATTTTTAATTTCTTTCCAGGTCTTGTACAATTCTTCCTGCTCAGACCGATCAGAAGGAATTTCATCCAAAGCCTTAGATTCTTTTAAAGATTCCATACATGCGGAGGGAAGAGTCTGGTAAAGTTCTGTTCCTTTGGACTTCCATTCCATCATTTCATCACTGACTGTTTGAATTATTTTTCCGGGATTACCTGCTACCAGGCTTCTTTTAGGAATATGCATTCCAGCTTTTACAAATGTCAATGCGCCTATAATGCATTCCTCTTCAATAGTGACTTCATCCATGATGACTGAGTTCATTCCCACTAAAACATTTCTTCCAATTTTAGCTCCGTGAATGACTGCTCCATGACCAATATGAGCATTTTCTTCCAATGTAACAGTGACTCCGGGAAACATGTGTATGGTACAATTTTCCTGCACATTGCAACCGTCTTTGATAATGATTTCTCCCCAATCTCCTCGGATCGCTGCTCCCGGGCCTATATAAACGTTCTTGCCTATGATCACATTGCCAGTGACAGTTGATAAAGGATGAATAAATGAAGAATGATGTATTACCGGTGTAAAACCTTTGAACGAATATATCATGTGGATTATGGCATTTATATATAAATCAATTAATTCGTATACTAATTATTTGTTTAGCAAATAGAAAATTGTTAATTTTGCCTATAAAAATAAAGAAAAGAAGTTGATGAATGAAAGAACATGGTTGTCGGCCTATCTGATTGAAAGGACAGCAAGATTATTAAAGCAGAAATTTGCAAGATTATTGTATGACAATGATATTCCTCTGACAGTTGATCAGTGGATTGTGTTGCGCGAATTAGAGCAAGGTAATGGCATTACCCAACTGGAACTCTCCAGGATTTGTCATAAGGATGCAGCTACGCTGACGAGAATATTGGACTTACTGGAAAGCAAAACCTTTTTAAAACGGGTTCCCAACTCTAAAGATCGCAGAAGTTTCCATATTTATATAACAGAGACCGGCAAAAAATGGGTTGATCAAATTTGGCCATTGGTATTTGGTTTTCGTGAAGAAAGCTTTGAGGGTATTCCACTCACAGACTTGATTATACTCGATGCAGTTTTGAATCGTATTTACGACAATTTATCCGGGGTAGCAAAGAATATTGATACAGATAAAAAATTGAAAGAATCACATTAACATTAAAATATTCTGAAAATGGAGATCAATAATAAAACTATGAAATCAGAGGTTGGAAATGATCTGTTTCCTATATATGGGACGGACTTTATAGAATTTTATGTGGGAAATGCCAAACAGTCCTCTTTATTTTATCAACACTGCCTTGGCTTCAGGATGATTGCGTTTAGAGGTCCTGAAACTGGATGCAGAGACCGGGTATCGTATGTTATGGAGCAGGGTAAAATCAGATTTATCCTTACTTCAGGAATACGATCAGAGCATCCGGTATCCCGGCATGTCGCTCAACATGGAGACGGTGTAAAAGTGATTGCATTGTGGGTTGAGGATGTTCATGAAGCATATTATATAGCCATACAGCGTGGTGCTCAATCTGCTTTTGAACCTATCATTTTGGAGGATGATTATGGAAAGGTAGTAAAGGCAGGAATAAAGACATATGGAGAAACAATTCATGAATTCATAGAGCGCAAGGATTATACAGGTATTTTTCTCCCGGGGTTTGAGTTAAGTAAGCAGCAATCTTTGGCCACACCAATAGGATTGGAATTTGTTGATCATTGTGTTGGGAATGTTCCTTTGGGTGAGATGAATAAATGGGTTGATTTTTACAGGAAAGTGATGGGTTTTGACTTATTAGTCACATTTGATGATAAAGACATTTCAACAAAATATACCGCTTTGATGAGCAAAGTTGTCAGCAATGGCAACGGGTATATAAAATTTCCTATCAATGAGCCTGCAGATGGCTTGAAGAAATCTCAGATTGATGAATATCTTGAATTTTACAATGGAGCAGGCGTACAACATATTGCATTGGCGACCAACAATATCATACATACTGTTACGGAAATGAGAAATCGAGGTATTGACTTTCTCTATGTTCCGGAGGAGTATTATGATTTTTTACAATCTAGGGTAGGTGAGATTGATGAAGAAATCGAAGCTATAAAATCATTGAATATTTTAGTTGACAGAGACGAAGAAGGATATTTATTGCAAATTTTTACAAAACCGGTAGTGGACAGACCTACTATTTTTTTTGAAATTATTCAAAGGAAAGGGGCACTTTCATTTGGAAAAGGTAATTTCAAGGCTCTTTTTGAAGCCATTGAAAGAGAACAGGCCCTCAGGGGTACCTTATAGAAAGGAGTGAATAATTCATTATATGCAATTCGGGGCCGGTGAAATACTTTTTTCAGGCTCTTTTTGAAAGATATGGCTTTGGTAGAGGCAGTGTATATTTTAATGATTAGTTCCACAAAACCTGAGTGATAAATTATTATTTGAAATGTGTATTTTCAATCGATTTTTTATTGATTTAAGATTATATAACTAACCACATATGTTTAGCTCAATACATACCTTCGTCATTCGAAATCCGGTTCCTATCACCCTTTTGTTTTTTATTTTTACCGTAGGGATGATCCTAATGAAAGGCCTTTTTTATATAGATGATCAAATATCATTTCCGCAATTTTTAGGGTCAGGAATAATAAACAATTTGCACATCATTGATCCCAATTCTACTATATATCCGGTGATCGTAAAAATTAACACGGAAAATAAATGGGGCTTGTATGTAAGCTTTTTTCAATTGGATGTGTTTTGGCCGGCATTATTGCTTATGGTCAATTATTATGTGGCTGCCCACATTTTTAATCAGAGCAGACTCATCCCGGGTTTGTTATGGTTTTCATTTTTTGCTTTAGGTATGGATTATTTCGAGAATTATACCTATGTAAAATTGCCAATGAATCTTTTACCCTATCTGGGTATTTTTACTGCTACAAAATTGATTTTATTTTATGTGTGTTTTGCATGGATGTTGCTATTCGGTTTACGAAAAGTATGGCAACGCTGGATTTTAGGCAAATAAAAAAAGCCTGATAAATGGGTAGTTTTATCAGGCTTTTTAACTTGCAATTTACAGCGTCATTAAGTTAGAGCATATTGAAAATTCATCAGATTGATGATCTCGTATAAACCCCACATCAATCTTTTTTTGAGATATTCCTTTGGGAGAAGCTGTTTGACATTCCTCGTATGGTTTTGAACCACAAAACCATAAGGTTTAATCTCAATTATTTCAATGGTTTCTTTCATGAATAAAGATTTTAGTGGTTAATAAATGATAATCCTTTAAATGTTGACCAACTTTTGATCATTATTAAAACAAAAAGTTAACAACATTATTTTATTCTCATTCCAATTCGATAAAATTTAATATTTTATTAAGAAATATAACTCTTCAGTATTAACGGCCGCTTTGAAATATATTGATCATATCTTATTGTGATTTGGATCATGCAATGTTGGAAACCTTTATTCTATATTTGTGGTAAGTCGATATGAATAAAAAATTAATTGTTATGGATACATTGCTTTTATTAACCCGGCCGGTGAAGGAGTTTATGACCACGGATTTAATTACGGTCAATAAAGACTCTACTTTAACTGAAGTTAAAAACATTTTTGAATCCAATTTAATTCATCATATTCCTGTTACGGGTGAAAAAGGTAAGTTGGAAGGAATTATAAGTAAAAGCGATTTTTTATTGTTATTGGATTGGGGAACAAAATTAGGTCTGCCTAGCAGTAATGTGAAGAATCAGCACCTTTTCAGAAGTAATGTTGCGTCAGATATTATGCAAGCCAATCTGGTGAGTGTAAGAGAAAATGACAAACTTGAAAAATGTGTAGATATTTTGAAAGAGAATTATTTCAGAGCCATTCCGGTAGTGGATGAAAACAAAAAATTGTTGGGTATAATAACAATTTACGATTTAATGGTAATAGCATTTAACAAGGATAGTAAAACTTTAAAACATTAAACCATTCTGAATGATTCGATAAAAAGGTTGAATGAAGATTATTATATTGGAATGGATGAATGATTATTATTGTGTTGAGGTTGATTCGCATAGATATTAAAAAATTAAATGTATGAACAAAATTTTGGTGCCAGTAGACTTTACCCTCAACTCTTTTGCAGCATATAGGTATGCGCTTCAATTCGCAAATGAATGTCAGGCGGAAGTAACGCTTTTACATATTATTTCCGGAAGTTTCAGTCCAAACAGTTTAATAGCATTTGAGCCTATGAAACAACTGGAAGAAGCTATGAAAGAGCGGCTCAGATATTTTGCTTTTGAATATCCTGATGAAGAAGGCATAATATTACCCAATGTTGAGACTCACATTGAAGTCAGGTATGGAGTGGCGGGTTTTACAATAGCGGATTTCGCTGAAAAAAATCAAATGGATGCAATGGTCATTGGTACCAAAGATCAACATGGTATACTGGATAAATTAATGGGAACTACGGTATCTGTTTTAATAAACATTTCAAAAGTATCAATGATCCTCATCAATGAAAGAACGGTGTATGTCCGACCATCAAAACTGGTTTTTGGTTTTGATGGGAAAATGGATTTAGATCATGGAATTCGATACTTAAAAAGTTTTAATAGAAAGTTTGGAGCTTCAGTTGATTTTGTTCATGTTAAGAATGGCAAGGCGAGCCAAATTAAAGAATCGATGGCAGAACTGGTAGATATTATGACAGAGGACATTGATGTCTATTATCCATTTACAGTCAAAGAAATCAAAAGTAGAAGTGTCAGCCTGGCGTTAATTGATTATTGTTTTACTGCAAAAGCGGATTTTTTGGTTATTTATCATAGAAAAACAGGATATCTTGAAAGAATTTTTAATCGATCACATAGTGTGAAAATATCGCAAGAACTTCACCTGCCTGTACTGATCATACCTGAATCCGGTGGTGATGAGTTACAAAATTAGGGTAAATTTTATATTGTATTCTTCTGTCATAGTCGATTTCCGATATTTTTTTCTTAAGAAACAAATTGCGAATTCTGATTCTAAAAGCTTTGTAAATCAATGGATGGATAAAAACTTTAAGTTAAAACAATAATTTAAGTAAATTAATTTATCCCACTATTTTAGTGAGCTTATGGAAATATTATATTTATGTTTTAAATTTCGGAGTAATTTTGGAAATGGTACGCAAGAACAATTGCCAGAATTATGTAAAATTTGATTTTATTAAAAGATAAATGATGAAGATTCTTTTTCCAACAGATTTTTCCGGTCATGCAGAAGAAGCTTTCGGATATGCGATTACTTTAGCAAAAAAAATGAGTGCAGAATTACATATTCTTACTACATTTTCAATACAAAAACATTCAGCAAGCCTTATGTCGCTTGAGGAGAAAATAAGGCAGAATGTAACGGAGGACCTGGACGAATTTATCAATAAATTTAAAGATGATATTATCGGTATAGAGATAAAAACAGTTATAGCGCATGCCCACCCGGGAAAATATATCATTGGATATAGTGAAAAGAATGACATGGGTTTAATCATTATGGGAACAAAAGGGCTATCAGATCTTGCGAATATTTTTCTTGGCAGTGTAACCCGTGAAGTCATGGGAAAGGGCAAAGTACCTGTATTAGCTATACCATTTTCGGAAGGCAAACATTTGATTGATGATAAAATTGTCATAGCTCATGATGGGTTGACGATAAAACATCCGGAAAGGTTAAAAATATTGGAAAGCCTATGCCGTGCTTTATCAACCAGGATTACAATTTTTCATGTTGCTGAATCTGGAGAGAAAAAGGAAAAACCCACTCTTGAAGGTTTTAATGTGGATTTGATCAAAGAAACTGTGATTAAGAAAGGTGACGAGCCATTAAAGGAAATTCGCTTATACATTGAAGAAGAAAATATTGACTTATTGGCAATGATTCGAAGAGAGAAAAATTTTTGGGAAAAACTATTTTTAACTGGTCACACAGATGAGGAAATAATGCGAACAAATGTGCCTTTGCTTGTGATATCAGACCGTTGATTTCTCATGGAATCCTTTTTTAAGAATATTCAAAGAATAGACAGAAATCATATGAGGCATTGACAAATATCATTGCTATATGATCTGTTTTCTCCCATTTTTGGAGTGTTATTTAATTTCATTATTGTAAAATATCTAAAAATGGAAAGGGATAGAATGTGGCCAGATTTTAATCTGAGATCAATATTTCAAACAGGAGAATTCTGGCCGTCGGGCAATATTTTTACTTTAGAAAAATATCCTAAAGTAAACATTTCAGAGTTGGACAAGGAATACATGCTGGAATTGGCAATTCCTGGTTTTGACAAAGAAAACCTGGAAATTGAAATGGATAATGGAAGAATTATTGTTCATGCTCAAAAATCAGAGGAAAAAGAAGAGAGTGAAAAAAATTTCCTGAGAAGGGAATACCACAATACTTCATTTAAAAGGGTATTTGATATACCCATAGAGGTAGATGAATCAAAAATTGAAGCAGAGCATTCAAAAGGAGTATTGAGAATTGTACTTCCAAAAAAAATGAATCAGAACAAGGATAATAAGAAAGTATCCATTTCATAATTAAGTGTGTTGCGGATACGTTCACTTATTGAAATAAAGCGTAAAAACAGTTGAGAATCTTCATTAATTTTTCCATCATTGGCACATTGTTTGTCATTCTGGGATGTAATCCGGAACCTACCATTAATCCTTATCGACTGGAATATCGAATCATGGAACTTGAATACGCGATACTTGAAAAAGATGGCTCACGTGTGAGATTGACTGCAGACCAAATCAAGTTCATGTTGGAAGAGTCCATGATGAATGCAACCGCCAGAAGGAATTTGATTGATATATTGGACAAAATAATTATATACAGGAATCAGGATAGAAATTTTGATTTGATTTCCATTTTTAAATTGGAATACCTGAAGGAAGTATATGATAAAGAGGACTATCTTCCATTGTTATGGCAATTCGGTAATGACCTGGTTGAAGCGACTACAGTAGCGATGGATCCTAAGCTGGATTTGTACGATTGGAATGAATTTAAAGAAATTGTAGATTGCATGGATGGAAGTTATCAACTTCTGTCCAGATCAAGCCCAGACATGGATCTGTTACTTTATAGCCCAGGTAAATCAGAGCTACATCCTAAGTATTTTAATGATTTACGCACCAATATGGAAAGATTTATCAAAGCTATTCAATCTGATGATTGGATGGTACATTCGTTGGATGAATCAGCCCGGGCACTCCTTGAATCTTATAAAAAATACCTGTTGTTTTTCAGCCGTATTGAGTGGAGTGAAGAAGACGTTGATCTGCTCCGATGAACTGTTTTTTATTTTCCAAAGATAAGTATCACAGGAAGTATAAAGGAGGAATTCAAACTTACTGTTTAGGAAAAGGTTTCTATTTAACTTGTTTATTAAATTTTTTAAAATTTATTCAGGAATGACTGAGCCAACTCTGGAAATGTTTTTTAAAGACCCTATAATTTCAGTGAATGAAACAGCATCTATGCAAATGGTTATGGATCTAATGAAACATAACAGGATAGGCCACATATTGGTACTTGATGATGACAATAATTTGTCTGGAATTATATCCAGAAATGATGTTTATGAGAAATTGCATTATGTAAGCACACATACGAGTGGGGTACAATATTCCAAACAAACCCTTGAGCACATGTCTGCGAAAGATATTATGACAGAGAAACCGGTCTGTTTGCAGAGTAATGAACCGGTTGATAAAGCAATACAGATTTTATTGGAAGAAAAGTTTCATGCAATACCTATATTGGAAGGTAAAGAAGTAAAAGGAATTGTTACTGCACTTGATTTATTAGACTACTTCCATGATTAAATTTCAAATTAAAGTTTTAAGAAATGAGTACAAAGTTTAAAGTTTTATTTCTGACCGATTTTTCAGAAAATTCAGAATCCGCCTTTGACTATGCCTTGAAATTGGCCGGGAGGCAATCGACGAATTTCGATGTCCTTCATGTAGTTATTCCTGAAATAGAAGCAGCGGATGTTCCTATTATGAGCGGAAGAATGACTATACATAAATCAGAAGTAGCAGAAAGTTTAATTGAAACTTTTACAAAAAGTGGTCTTAGTCGATTGGAGGAAGAAGAGAGGAATCGGATTACATTGAAAACCCATGTAGAAATAGGTTCGGTAATTGCTGTTTTTCAGAATGTTTTAAAAGATCTCGATTATGATTTGGTGGTCATGGGTACAAGGGGAGAGAATAAAACGCTGTTAGATAAGTGGTTGGGCTCGGTTTCAACCCGTGTTCTTAATGAATCTCCTGTTCCTGTATTATTAGTACCTGCAGGAAATGAATTCAATGGTGTTAAAAATTTAGTGTTTGCATCAGATTTGAGAGATAGTGATCCATATCTGATCTGGAGGGTTGTCCGGATTTTTGAAAAAGATTCCCCCACAGTAAGTTGGGTTCATTTCGATGATAAAAGAAAAATGGACGCAGAAAAAAGCGAAAAATTGATGAAGTATTTTACAGAAGTGAAATATCCTGATAAAATCACTTTCCATACCATTGCTGGCGATGAATTTGGCCCATCTGTTGAGAAATTTTTACAGGCACAAATGAGTGATTTACTGGTTATGGTCAAGTATCCTAAAGGATTTTTCGAAAGATTGTTTTCGTCCAGCAAGACCTCCCAGTTGAGCAACAGCGTAAAATTACCTCTGTTGGTAGTAAAAGAGAATAGTTGAAGATGCAGGATCATTCTCCTGTATAAAATGACTATTGACCCTATCACTCTTTAATGGTCAGCAGATTTTCTTTAAGGGAGGAGCCATGTTCATATCCGACATTGTAGATGACTTCTATCTTGTTTAAGTCTAAAATGCCGTATTTCGATATTTCTTTTGGAGCAAAATATATATTGCATTTCATTTTTTTTGCTTGTGTATATTTACTCATTAGGATGTGGAATGATCTCTCCATAATATCTACACTATTTTTTAAATGTTGCAATTCTATTTTTTGTATGATGTTCACATTACTTCCTATTATTATATCACACATTCCATCCAAATAATCTACCGGAAAATTATTTACAATTCCCCCATCAGCATACCATGAATCCTCAATTTCAACCGGAGAAAATACCATAGGGAGTGCCGCCGATGCAAGAACGGGTTTGATCATGGGGCCTGATTCAAATTTTTTCTCTTCTCCAGTGAGTAAATCAGTAGTACATACTTTCAATGGAATTTGTAAATCTTCAAAACTTTTACATCCCGTTTTTCTGATCAACTCATCTTCGAATTTTAGGGGATCGATGAATCCGGGCTTCTTATAGCTGAAATTTTTTATACTGAACAAACTTGTAAACTTAAAGTAATCCAGTATTTCTGAAGGAGGTAAACCAGATGCATAAAGAAGACCTACCAAAGCACCGGCACTTGTGCCCGAGATCATATCTACTTGAATTTCTAATTCATCAAGTATTTTAAGTAATCCAATATGAGCCATTCCTTTTGTGCCTCCCCCTGAAAGTACAAGACCGATTCTTCTTCTCATTTTTTTGTTTGATTTGAAAAAATAACGATATAGTAATTCTTTATTAAAAGTGATTTATAATTGATCATTAACTGATGAGTGGAATATATTTTTCCTCAGCATTCCAATGATTTTTTGTGACATCTTTCTTTAGAAACCCAGGGTAATTTCAGTGTAAGTTTTCTAAAAATAGATTAACTGATTAAGGTCACCTTTAAGTTCGCTTCATATCATTAAATCTTTTGTTGTTTTTTTATTATTTTGTAAATGATTAAACATGTCCATGAGGATGTGAAGTGTATGGTGTATCTTGAATGGTTGAATGAAAATAAAAGTAAAGTATGAATTTCAGTATTGATCAAAAGACAACGGTTGCGCTATTAAAAACACAGTTTTCAAGCTATTTTCCTCATTTAAAAATTGAGGTGTATGATGAATCTCATGCGGTCGGAGAAGCTTCAGCTCAAGATCATCAAATAAGTGATGATGTATTGCTCAGTGAAATAAATCCAAATGTTCAATCCGGGCACTTTTCATTTGATCCAGAAATGAAAGTTCGTGATTTCGAACAAGGATGCAAAGCAAATATGGGTTTGAATGTTCAGGTGTTCAGGTTGTCAGGGAAATTATGGTTGCAAACCACTAAAACCGATGACTGGAGTCTTGAAAAGCAGGAAGGAAAAGGGAAGCGTTCCTCAGATGCTTTAGAATAAAATGGCTCATTATTGAGGCATTCTTTCCAATGCTTTTTTATCAACAATCATAATTTGATTATCAACAATATCAAGTATGCCCTCTGCTTTAAAATCAGAAACTGTACGAATCACAGTTTCTTTTGCTGTACCTGCTATTCCAGCCAGATCTTCACGAAGGATGGAAAAAGAATTGCTTTTTTCTTTCTGACATAACAAAAGCAAGGCATTGGCTACCTTCTTTCTTACAGAGCTGTATGCCAATTCAAGAAGTTGTTTTTCAGAATCATCGTATTTATTAGCAAGTATTTTAATAAATTGAGATGAAAAATTTCTGTTGTTATATAATAATAAATTAAAATCTTCAGCAGCGATCAGGCGAAGCGTACTGTCTTCGAGAGTAATAGTGGAATGAGAATATTTTTCATTTTTTAGCAGGGATATATAACCGAAAAAATCACCATCGGAGTAAATATTGGTTATTAGTTCTTTTCCAAATTCATTGGTATAGGATTGTTTGATTTTCCCTTGTGTTACGAAATAAATCCATTTTGGATATTGTCCTGCTTCATAAATAATATCCTTTTTGCGATACTTTCTATATTCTGATTTTTCAGATAGTTTTGTGAATTCTTCCAGGGCTTTGGCTTCATTAATAAATTTTTGAAAGCCATCATCGGTTCTGTCAAAGGCTAAACGGATTTTTTCACTTTTTGATAATCTGATTTCAATAGCGTCTAATAGTTCCAGGTCATCAAAAGGTTTAGTGATGTAATCAGCTGCCCCCATACCCATACCTTTCCTCAAATCACTTTTTTCGGACTTTGCGGTAAGAAAGATAACGGGTATATCCGAAGTGGTAGGATTGGTGTTCAGCACTTTGATTACTCCATAGCCGTCCAGTTCAGGCATCATGACATCACAAAGGATTAGATCGGGCTTTTCACTGATTGCCAATTGCAATCCTTCTTTACCATTGTCTGCACCGATAACTTCGTAAGAGGACAAGGTAAGTAATTCAATCAGATTCTCTTTTACTTCCTGATTATCTTCAATAATTAAAATCTTTTTACCCATGGAGTTTAATAAAGAAGTTGTACAATTTATTATTGTTTGTCTTTTGACTTAATGGGTATTGTTGTCAAAGTAAGCAAATATAGTTATTCATTATATACTTAGTACTATTAACATTTTTCAAAAAGTGAAGAGTTTCACTAAGAATTTGACATACGAATGACAAAAGAACTACCCTTCTGTGGTAAGCTCTGAAAATGAATTTCACCTTTTATCATTTCCAGATATCTTTTCACAATATTTAGACCCAATCCGGTGCCTTGTATGTTTATTGCATTGCTCGCACGGAAAAAACGATCAAATAGATATTTCTGTTCTTCTATTGGTATGCCTATGCCATAATCTTTAATTTCAATTTCCAGAAAGGATGGAAGAAAGGATACATTGCATTCAATGTTTTTACCGGTTCCTGAATATTTAATGGCATTGGTAATTAGGTTGAAGAGGATGTTTTTTATTATTCTCCTATCATTTTTTATAAAATGGATGTCTCCGGTTTCATTGTATATAAGATTTTGATTTTCTTTCAAAATGCTTTCCACTTCAGAAAAAACTTCATTACATACCTCCTTTAGAGAAAATGATTCAAGATTGAGTGTCATCCCACCTTCTTCCAGTTTACTGAGGGAGAGAAAATCATTAAGGATCCCGGTTAAGTTATTAACAGCCTTTTTGATCCTTTCAACGTGTTTTACCCTGTTATCTTGCTGATGAGTAGAAGGGTATCTTGAAATTAATGATGCTGAGGAAAGTATAGTAGCCAGGGGGGTTCTGAATTCGTGGGAAGCCATAGATACAAATCTTGACTTTAATGCGCCCAATTCCTTTTCTTTTTCCAGACTTTTTCTCAGTTCTTCTTCCTGATTTTTTAATTTATTTTCAATACTTTTCCTTTCAGCTATTTCGTCTTCCAGTTTTTTATTGGTTTCCAGTAATTTATTAATTACATTTTCTAATTCGTATGTTCTTTCATTAACTTTCTTTTCCAGCTCAGCATTCAGCTGCAGTACTTTGATTTCAGCTTCTTTAATTTCAGTGAGATCATGTACAATGCCAGTAAAAATTATTCTGTCATTGAGAATAACCTCACTTACACTCAACCAAAACGGAAAAACACCACCATTCTTTTTTAACCCTTCAACCTCTCTTCCTATTCCAATAATTTTGGGTATACGTGATGATAAATAGTTAGAGATATACATATCGTGTTTTTCTCTGTGTGGTAATGGCATCAGCATTCTGATGTTTTTTCCCATCACTTCATCTTTTGAATACCCGAACAGAAATAAAGCGGAATTATTAATATTTTCAATTTTACCTGAAACATCAATAGTAATTATACCATCAACGGCAGTTTCAATGATGGCATTTAAGCGATTGCTTATGTCCTTAAAATATTCAGTACTCATTTTATAGTTGAATACAAAATTTTTGCCATCCTTCTAATAAATATAAATTAATAGTGTCCATTTCGCCATTTATACAAATATGTAAAATTTAATTTTTACCTTTTGATATATATCATTGTAAATATTGATTTGAATCATATCTTATCATTATCGATTAAGCCATATTGCATAAAAATTAAATGTCATGAATTTATTGGCACCCGTTTCTAATATTATGACTAAAGATCTGATCACAGTATCTCCCAATGATCCATTAAGTGTTGTAAACAATATTTTTGCAAAATACAAAATACACCATATTCCTGTTGTACAGGAAGGGGAGTTGGCTGGGATCATCAGTCAATCTGATTTTTTGTTTTTCAAAAGAGGGTTTAATCCTTCCAGATTGGTAGAAAAAATGGAAGAAATCCGTTTGCACAATTATGCAGTGAAGGATATTATGACAACAAAGTTAGCCACTTTGGATCCCAGAGATAAAATCATTGTTGCATTGGATATTTTTCTTAAAAACATTTTTCATGCCATACCCGTTGTAGATTCCAGGCGTTTGGTAGGTATAGTAACCACTCATGATGTCATCAAGGAATTGGTTAAAGACAAACATGCTATTGCTGAATATGATTTAAAATAAATGGGTACACATTACTTGAAAATGAATTCTTAACATTTATGGAAATTTCCATTTATGGTACTGGTACTGCAGGAACACAAATGATCAGACATATGATTGAAGAATATCTGAACAAAGCTTCAATTGCATATAATTTAAAAGAAATTCATAATGTGGCCGAAATTATAGCAAAGAATATTACATCGGTTCCTGCGGTAATCATAAATGGAGAAGAGTTGATAGAGATCCGGAAAGGCGGACAATATAATGCTTCATTGAGAAATTTAATCCAGAAGTTGTTAAAATCCGGGGATTACGGTACTATGCCCAAAATTTTGGTCCCTACCGATTTTTCTCATGTTTCATCCAATGCATGTGGATTTGCACATAAATTATCCGATGCACTTGGAGCGGTGGTGTTGATTACTCATATTTATTATCCTATTAGCCCTGATATCAATGGTCATGTTATTATTGATGAAAAGGACAGACTAAATAAAAGGCAACTCCTTCAGGATACGGTTATTACAATGAATAAAGACTGGATTGGAGAAGTGATGGAAACCAGTTTGGTTGATGGAATATTTGAATCGGGTTTTCCTGCACCGTCTATCATCCAAATAGGAGCCAGAGAAAACGTCGATTGGGTCGTCATGGGTTCCACGGGAGAAGGACAGTCATTTAAATCTGTCTTTGGCAGTGTATCCATAGAAATCATGGAAAAAGGAATTACACCTGTTTTTCTGATTCCCAATGATGTCACCTACCAGCATTTTTCGAGAATCGTTTTTGCAACTTCTGATCCACAACTGGATATTCCAGTCGCTTTATTTTTAACTCGTTTTGCAAAAATTTTTAATAGTCACATTTACTTTCTGCATGTTTCAGAAAATGGGGAGGATTGGGTATTGAAACATGAATTTATCAATGCTATTACCAATCACTATCCAAAGTCTCAACTTCAATTTGAGTCCATTCATGGCAATGATGTTTCTGATGCTATTGAAAACTATGCTAATCAAATGAAAGCCAACCTTGTTGTATTGTCGAAAAGAAAAAGATCAATACTTGAATCTTTATTGAAAGCCAGGATTAAAAAGAAATTAAAATTTAAACTAAACATTCCTTTACTCGTTATTCCTGAAGATTACTCTAAGCTTTAAGCCTTTGTTTTTAACACTTTAATTAAAAATTTTTAGTCTGTGGTTTTTAAGTTTTTAAAAATCTTTAGTATTTATCTTTTTAGTATAAGTCATAATTGCGATGATCCTATGAAATTTACTGCTAACGGACCGGGGGCACTAAAATATTTAGCCTTAGGTGATAGCTATACCATAGGGGAGGGGGTGGAAAGTCATGAGAATTTTCCATTTCAGTTAACCCGTGTATTAAGAAGACATAACTTTGATATAGCAGATCCTGCTATTGTTGCCACTACGGGGTGGACTACTACACAGTTGTTGAATGCTGTACGTGATTTTTCGAAAAAAGAAGATAAATATGGATTTGTGACCCTTTTGATTGGGGTTAACAATCAATATCAAAAAAAACCTATGGATCTATACAGGAAAGAATTCGCTGAATTATTGAAAATAGCTATTGAAAGAGCGGGAAATATTCCCGGGAATGTGGTCATTGTTTCAATACCTGACTATGGTGTAACTCCTTTTGCAGTGAGTAAAAATCCCGATCAAATAGGACTTGAAATTGATCAATACAACGAAATTGGCCGGACTATGGCATTGGAAGCCGGAGCTCATTATGTCAATGTAACAGGAATTTCGCGTGAGGTTAAAAATGACTCTTCATACCTTGTCAGTGACCTCCTTCATCCCTCGGCAAAACAGTACACTTTGTGGGTAGATAGAATTGCTGAAGTTGTTTTGGAAAAAATATTGAAATAAGCCAGGCCTCATTTACTTTAATATCAATAGGGTTCTATTGAATTTTAATAAATTTAAAAGTTTTACGCATGTCGACAGTAGACAGTTGCAGATAAAAGATGCCCTCAGGTAATTCCTGAATTTCTATACCTTCTGTAAAAATTTGATTGTTTCTATCCCATTGCATCCATCGTTTACCGGAACCATCAAATATGACAACATGAGCAGTCATTCCTTTTAACCTGTCCGGTACATTAAAATATATTTTTTGACTGGCGGGATTGGGATATAAACTCAATTTTTCATCATCTGATTGATCTAAGATTGAGGTTGTGCTGCATTGACCTCCTGTTATTTTATTCACTCTGACCGGGTTGGATATAGAAAAACAACCAGTGAGCTGCGACATATTTACTTGTGTTTTCAAATTATCAAGTTGACCATTATAGTGAATCAAGTAAATAAATACTACACCGGGATTTTCATTTTTAAAATCAAAAAAAGAAGATGACTGAATATCAAGAATAATTCCTGTTTCATTCGTGATGATCCAGGCTATGGATTCACCTCTGCCTCCTTGTGCAATAATATCAAAAGGGTCTCCTGGCTGGCCATCCACACAAAATTGAATTTCCGTAGTTTGATCATTCAATGATATAATAGCTGGATCGACTTTCGAAATATTAAGTTTTATAGGATTTGATAAGTCATAACAACCAATTATTTCATGTATAAAATGGCCAATAGTTGCATTGTTAATTTGCGTTTCATAGCGGATGTGATATATATGGAAATTTCCTGCACCCAACTCTCCGGTTTTGAAAGGTGGAGATTTGGCTGTTTCCAATATTTTTCCTTCCGGATTGGTGATGAGCCATCCTGAAAATTTACCCCTGACATTTTGAAGCATTACATTAATATTGGGTTGATTGGAAGGAGTCAGACAAACCTGAATATCTGTTAATTGGTTAGTTGTGGATAAATTGCCACCTCTCGCCTGATATTTATTTACAGTAATATTATTGGACAAACTGAAGCAACCATTGATATTTTGGATGTGATTTCCTGCCAACATTCCGGTGATTCCGGCTTCATATGAAATATGGTATATCCGGGATACCCCTGGGGATGAATTATCGAAATTAAAGAGAGGGGAGTCCAATACGTTCTGGATCAGTCCGGCCTCATCCGTAAAGATCCATTTGGAAAAGCTTCCTTTATTTCCCGCCAGGGTAGTCAACAGGATATCGGGTTGGCCATCACCAACACAAAAGTCAACCGCCGTTTCTCCGGTATTAGTCATTATGTTTCCTCCAGTGGTTTCCAATTTTTCAATCGTAACCGGGTTGGACAATGCAAAACAACCTTGCAATGAAGTCAGGAAATTTCCTTTATCCAATCCGGAAATATCAGAATAAGAAATGGCATATAAGCGGGAAAAACCACCCTCATAAACATTAAAATCCTTTACACTTTCTTCAAATATATCAATGATCCTATCATTAGCATCCGCTAATAAAAAACGTGTATTTTGTCCTGAATTTCCAGTCAACTCTATGTTGAGGATATCGGGACTATTATTTTGTACACAAATGGTATGATGATTACCATAAGTTTTCAAACCTAATATTCCTCCCTTAACTAAATTATTATGAATCATAACCGGTGTGGAGAAGTAGTAGCATCCTCTCAGTCTGCCAAGCCAATTTCCGAGGAATAAACCGTCTACGTCATTTTTATACATCATGTATCTAAGGTGTGCTTTCGGAATAGTTAGTCCTTCAAAATCAAATACATGATCGGTTTGTAACCTGATAATATTTTCATCGGCATCGGTTAATACCCAAGTTCCGTCGCTTCCAATCGCTTGATCAACTACAAAACTATAAACATCCGGCAGACCATTACCAGAACAGATATCTACTTCTGTTACACCATCGATAGTAGTCGCTAACCCACTAAATAAGAGCTCTTTATAGATAGATAATGTGTTAGAAATATTATAGCAACCCTGATAGTGACTGATTTGGTCACCAATTACGGGGGCATCAAAATTATTAGAAAAAGTAATGGCTTTAACTTCAAGTTCCGTTTCATCCCGATTTAAAAATTGATAGGTATTATCTGTAATAAAATCCAGTATTATACCTTGCGGATTGGTAACTAATAACATAGTGCTGTCTCCCGAATGATTCTGCACATTGAATTGAAGAGGAAATACAGGATTGCCATTCAGACATAAAAGGACCTCTGATTGGGAAGAGTTAACAAATGAAATCTGCGCATTGGTGATAAAATCCCTTTCAAAAAATATTGCGTTGGATAAGCTATAACAACCTTGTATTCCGGAAATTGTATTCCCTGTCTCCAGACCGAGAATATTAGAGTAATACTTTATGTTTCTTACAATGAAATAATGACCTTCCAAAGTTTCAAAATTAACTTGTGGAGTACTTTGTATACGGATGATCATTCCCTCTTCATCAGTGATAATCCAAGAGGATAAATCACCTTGTCCACCTGCAATTTCAAAATTAACAATGTCCAGACTTTCATTTCCTTTACACAAAAAACGGGTATGATTGCTAGAAATGGTCGATGCTTCTGTAGGTAAATTGGATTTTAACAAAACCAGTTTATTAGATAGGGAAAAGCATCCATTTAGGTGGGATATATTACTGCCTGTGCCTAAACCCTGTAATGTACCGGTGTAACTGATGTGGTAAATGTGATTTTCTGAAAAGGGTATTGATCTGACATCAATATCAAACGAATCCCTGATATTTAAAATGATCCCCCGGTTGTCAGTGTAGATCCATTTTCTCTCGTCGCCATAATGATTCTGAAGCCATACATTAGGCAGGTGTGGCCCGGCACCAAAGGTACAATACAGGAGCTCGGTTTTATTGAAATCAAATCGTATGTTACCACCAAAAACTGCATTTTTAAATATTGTTATTGAATTAGACAAATCATAACATCCGATCAGTTCCGATAATTTTTTACCGGTTTCCAGATTTTGAATGCCAGAGTGAAAATTTATGTGGTAAATCAAGCATTCCCCTGTCGATGCACCGCTAAAATCCAATGGCAATGAATAGGAAATATCCGAAATCTTTCCCTCTGTATTGGTGATGAGCCATGCAGAATGATAGGGTCCGGCACCTGTCAATTGGAAGTCGATAAAACTATTGCCTGATGAATTGGCGCATACAATAGTATTTTGGGTTGCACTGATCTGACCTCCTGCCGGATGACCTTCATTTTTATACAACGCTATGGGGTTGGATAAAGCAAAGCATCCAGACAATTGATCGAGAGTTCTGCCAACACCAAGGTTGGAAATTTGGCCATTATAGGAAATATTATAGATTTTATATGCTCCAGGATCAAAGAATCTGGTATCTATATTTTGTACATTGGATGCAAAAACTATTGAAATTTTATCCTGATCATCCAGTACAAAGTAGCGGCTGGTATTGCCTTTATTCCCTTCCCGTTTGATTGGAAGCATAAGATTTTGCTCGCCTTGACAGATAGATTTTATGGTGTCCCCATTAGAAAAAGTAATTTTACCTCCATTAACAAAGTTTTGAGTGAGTACCAGTCTGTTCGACAAATGGAAGCATCCTTCCAAATCATGTATATTACTTCCGGTTTTTAAATTTTTTATACCTTCCAAATAGCTGATATGATAAATATGCAACGGAGTGATATCCGGGATATTGATGGTAAATTGTTCCTGATATTGGATTTCTAGTATATTTCCATCATGAGATGTGATGATAAAAAGATGATGGCTGCCTATTGCTCCTGAAACATTCAGTGACATATTAAATTCATGCTGTATACCGGAGCAAAATGTGGAAGAGGATGAAGTAGACAGAACGCCTGCTCCCTTATCCTGTCCAATAATATCAATAAAATATGGGTTTGAAAGACTAAAACATCCAGAAAGTTGCTGTAGAGAAGAGCCCAGAAATAAACCTGAAAGGGAATTATATCCAATATAGTATATTCGAAAAGACCCTGGATTGTGGGTCGGAATCGCCAAAACATGATGAGAAGAAATTTGCAGAATTTGATCCGATTCATCAACGACTATAAATCTTCCATTTTGACCATTTTTATCAAAAACTTTTAATTCGATATTGTATGGCAATCCATCAGCGCACAAATCCTTTCTGTTTTTATTTGTCTGATCATACAATAAGCCGCCATCCACTCTTTCTACTTTGAAAGGAATTGAGTTGGATAATGAATAGCAACCCGTCAATTCCTGGAGAGGAGAGCCTGGTGATGAATTCTGCAATGATCCGTCATGTGCCACATGATATATTCTGAAATTACCAGGTCCAGAACTTTCAAAATTGAAAGGAGGTCCGGGAAGTCTTGAAACAATAATATCTTGCAGGTTGACAATCAGCCAAACAGATCTTGAGCCCTGATGACCGGTTAATGATATGTTAAATATATCTGGCAGACCATCCCCAGCACAAATTTCTTTATTACTGGTTGACGAAATATTGCCACCCTTGACGTTACAATTTTGTGAATGACACGCTATATTAATAAAGAATGTCATACACACACTCATTAAAAATCCAAGGGGTATACTAATTATAATATTATGTCTTATCACATGGAATATACTTTATATACAATGACTATGCATAAAATGTACCAGTTTTACTTTTTAATAAAATTTTAATTATTTTGCTACCACTCCCTATGATGAAGGGCTGTTTAAGTCAGTTTATTTATCTTTATGTTGAGCAGGAATACCATCCCTATTTATCACTTGATTCTTATCTTTTTTATTTGCATGAAATAATCAATTCTTAAATCATAATGGATTATAATGTATAACCATAATATCCATTACTTTACGGAAATATTGATATAGTGTTAGTAATATATTTTACACAGGTGAAGATAAGTAGGAACATTTTTTTAAGTATCGAACTTAAAATACTGGAAAAAGCTTGTAAATAGGATGAACAAAACTAACTGTTGACATGAATCAAAGGATCAATCCATGCCAAAGATGAATACTACTGCAGGATCAATTGGTAAAGCAACAAGATTGTTTTTAGGATATATACTTTTAATTGTTATTTCTGCCTGCACGGGCAAATCAGATCCTTCCATTGTACATTATGATAAGAAAATGGTTTCTAATTTTTTAGGAAATCCCTATTGGTATTCCGGTACTGCTGAAATTAATGTTTACCAATTAAATCAGGAACGCTATGGAGATCAAAGGAATGGAAAAGTGATTTTTATCCAGACAACTGAAGATTTTCTATATGATAAACAGGTAAAGAATGAAATATTTCAGGATCAGAATTCTACTTCAATTTTGAAATCAATAATGATTAAAAGGTTTGAGACCGGAGTATATGATTACTCTTTAATGACGAGCGTATTTACACCTGTTGATAAAATTCACTTTCCCAATACGCTTAAAGTAACCTATTCTTCTCAGGATTGGTGCGGACAATCTTTTCAGCAGGTCAATTTGAGAGGGAACCGGTATGAATCGTCAACATATTCCTATTTTGCAGCCACAGGTGACAAAAAGGAGTTTACAGATGCCACTTTTCTTGAGGATGAATTAATGAATTGCCTGCGAATGGATCCTGCTTTTTTACCTGTTGGAACTTTTGAAATGATTCCATCTCTAGAATTCTGCCGGTTATTTCATGTTCCTTTTCGAAGTTACAGAGTTCAAAGCAAGCTCAATACATTGGAGGATCAAGAAGGATCAATGGATTACATATATGAAATTATATATCCCGACCTCGACAGGAAGAAAACCATAGTTTTTGAAGAAGTACAGCCTTTCCGGATTATTTCATCGAAAGAGGAATACTTTAACCAATCCACCGGCTTACTGAGTACATCAGAATGGATAAGAGATACTACGATTCAGTTGGATTATTGGAAACACAATGCAGTAAAGGATTCTGTTTGGAGGAATGTTTTGTATATGTAAGCCTTAAACATTGCAAATGACTAATGATTCGATATCAATGAATTAATTTTTAAAGTAAACCATACCTGGAATGTTGGTTTAATAAAATGTTGGCTTTCCTTTTTATCAGGAATCAAATATCTTTACAAACAGAATAAAGATTCCTTAAATTAGAAATTAAATGAACAGTTATGATAAAGCATCCAAAGAATAATTCATGCAATTCGATCTTCAAGTATTTACTTTTCATTCTTTTTCTGATTACCGTGATTTTCAATTATACATATGCCCAAATAGATATTCAATATCAGGAACCCCCTGAGTCCATTCGTTTGATAGCAGATGCCAATCCATCTCCTCTGATTTCTTTAGATGAAAAGGGAGAATGGGCAATACTCCTTTTTAGAAATAAATATAAAGGCATTGATGAAATGTCAGGGAAAGAAATGAAATTAGGTGGATTGCGCATTAATCCTAAAAATTATACAGGAAGCCGGACTAATTATTTTTCATTTATTAAGCTTTTACATGTTCCCAGCAAAAAAGAACATCCGTTAAGAGGAATTCCTGAGAATAGCAAAATAAGCAATATTGCGTGGTCTCCTGATGAGAAGAAAGTTGCATTTATCATGACGGATCAAGAAGGGGCTTATTTGTGGTTGCTGGATATTGCTAGTTTGCAAGCTCGCAGACTTTGCAACAAAAGATTAAATGCAACCTATGGATCTCCTTATGTTTGGCTACCTGATCAAAGCGGATTGTTGATCAAAGCTTTACCTGACCCACTGCCAGTTATTGTAGAAGAATCAGAAATCGTTCCTTCAGGGCCTACGGTATCTGTCAATGATGGAAATAAAGCCCAAAACAGAACCTACCAGGATCTATTAAAGAATAAACTGGATGAAGAGAATTTTGAAAATCTGATTAGTGCTGAAATTTGGCAAGTGACATTGGACGGTCACGAGTCCCTGTGGAAAGAAAATGGAATGTATGCAGGTATAAATATTAGCCCGGATGGCAAATTAATACTGATTACAGAAATCACCAGGCCTTTTAGTTATCTGGTTCCAGCCAGTCGTTTTCCAAGAAATTATAGCATTTTTGACACCCAGGGATCTTTGGTATTGGATTTCTTTCAATCACCGCTAACAGAAGAATTACCCAAAGGATTTATGGCGGTTCCGACAGGACCGCGCTCTATTAATTGGAGGAGTGACAAACCGTCCACCTTATATTGGATAGAAGCAATGGATGGGGGAGACCCTGAAGTAAGTACTGAGTTGAGAGATGCATTATATCAATGGGATGCGCCTTTTGATGGAGAAAAGCAAAATCTTTTAAATACTTCCTTACGCTTTTCATCCATCCTATGGGGTAATGATGAATTGGCTTTGGCCAGATCTTATTGGTGGAATACCCGGAATGAAAAGGTTGAGAAATTTAACCCTTCGGATTTTAATGATCAAAGCATTGTCATTAGTGACAGGAATTATCAGGATCGGTATAATGATCCCGGTATGCCTGTTTTTGAGATTAATGAATTTGGGAAGAATATTCTGGCGATAAGGGACAACAATATATTTCTGTCGGGAGATGGATGGTCAGATGATGGTATGCATCCTTTTATTGACCAATACAATCTCTTTACTGGTGAGAAGAAGCGTATTTATCAGGCTGACAAAAATGAAAAACTGGAAAATATCATTCGTTTTTTAGATGTCGACAAAGGATTGGTGTTGTCAAGAATAGAATCCCAAAGGGATTTTCCTAATTATTTTATCAGAAATATTTTTACAGGTATCCTTGAGTCAATTACTGCTTTTCCTAATCCTATTCAGATATTACAGGATGTTCACAAAGAGATATTAACATATAAAAGGAATGATGGGGTGGAGCTCTCTGGCACTTTGTACCTCCCGGCAGGATATGACCGTGCAAAGGGAGAAAAGATGCCTATGATTATTTGGGCATACCCACGAGAGTTTAAAGACGTCAGTACTGCCGGACAATTGACTGCTTCTCCATACCAATTCACTTTTCCTAATTATGGCTCACCGGTATTTTGGGTAACCCGGGGTTATGTTGTTTTAGATGGTGCCTCTTTTCCTATTGTTGGGGAAGGAGATCAGGAACCCAATGATTCTTTCATTGAACAATTGGTTGAAAATGCAAAGGCAGCTATCAATGCTGTGGATGCATTGGGTTATATTGATAGAAACAAAGTTGCAGTGGGGGGGCATAGTTATGGGGCTTTTATGACAGCCAATTTGTTGTCGCACAGTGATATATTTGCTGCGGGTATTGCCAGAAGCGGGGCTTACAACAGGACTCTGACTCCCTTTGGTTTTCAGCAGGAAGAGCGTAGTTATTGGGAAGCTCCTCAGGTTTATAATATGATGTCTCCTTTTATGCACGCCGACAAGATGAAAACTCCAATGCTCCTTATTCATGGACAAGATGACAATAACAGTGGTACATTTCCTATGCAAAGCGAACGCTATTTCAATGCATTAAAAGGTCATGGAGCAACAGTGAGATTGGTTATACTTCCAAAAGAAAGCCATGGATATGCAGCCAGAGAGTCTATCATGCATATGCTTTGGGAGCAGGACCAGTGGTTAGAAAAATATGTAAAAAACAGAGAGTTGCCTACAGTACAAACCCCTTAATCTTGCTGTGATGAGTCTTCTTTGAGCTGATTGATTTCTTCATCAATTTGTCTCAGTTTTTTACGACACTCATTGATGAGTCGATTAGCTTTCCTGATCAAATCACTCAATTGATCTAAACCGGTCTCTTCATTTTGCAATTGTTCAATGATGGATTGAAGCTCTTGCATGGCTTTATCGTAGGAAAATGATTTACTCATATGATTGTTGCTTTTTTAGTGCCGTCATGAAAGTCAATTTGGATGTCATCACCCTTATGTATCATTTTATTGGATGTTATAACAGTTCCATTCAATCGGATCAAGGTATATCCTCTTTTTAAAGTAGTTACCGGATCAGCCATAACTATAATTCTTTCAAAATGTTGTAATTGACGGTACTGGTTTTGAATAAAGAAGTGCAAAACTCGTTGTATCTGATCACTTAATGAGTTGACTTTTTCGTTATGCTTTTCTGTAAGCGTTTTTGGTTTTACCTTTATAAAATGAGAAAATCCTTCCAGTACAAGTTTTTGCTGATGAATTTTCTGAGTAGCAAGATTTCTCATCCATTGACTCCATTGGGACAGATTGGATTCGAAAATTATCATTTTTTCCAAAAGGAAATCAGCTACTGCTGTTGGTGTTTTTAGAGCCAGACAGGCTACAATATCTGCCACTGACTCATCGATGTCATGGCCAATGCCGGTTATCACAGGTACCTTGGAGTGAGCTATGTGAAAGGCTACATTATAATTGTCAAAAAAGGATAAGTCAAGCCTGGAACCTCCACCCCGGATTATTGCAATAGCGTCAAAACCACCCAATTCCTGTATTTTTTGTAATTGCTGCACCACTTCTTTTTCAACATTTACTCCTTGCATGGCGGCTTCAAACAATTGAAACTGAAATTGAAAACCATAGGAATTTGCACTAAGTTGTTTGACAAAATCTATATATCCTGCTGCCCGGGATGACGATATAATGGCCAACTTTTGGATGATTGCTGGCATGGGGATCGACTTGTTTCTGTCAAGAAGCCGTTCTTTCTGGAGTCTTTCCAGAATATTTCGCCTGGCTATTTCCATTTGCCCAATGGTATATGCAGGATCAATGTCTTCTATTAGGAGTTTCAATCCATATCTTTCATTATAATCAACTTTTACCTTGATTAGTATCTGAGCTCCCTCTGAAAGTAAAGAAGGCAATAATAATTTCAACTTGTTTTTTAAAAATAAATGGGTCTTGAACCAAATAGCAGCTGATGATTGAGCAATGACCTGTCCTGAAGATTCGTCGTGTTGCAGTAATTCTATATAGAGGTTGCCCCTGGACTCCTTCACCTGGGAAATCTCAGCCGTTACCCAAACAGGTATATCAAAATTTAATGCAATGACCCGCCGGATGTATTCGTTGAGTTGATATAAAGTAAACATTTCCATCTTTAAAAATAGAAAAAGCTATCAAGACTTGCATCCTGATAGCTTCAAAATACCCAATTTTTCGTTTTATGATGATGAAACGACCTTTTTAACTATGTCTGCCGCTTCCTGTAATAAAATGGCAGAGTGTACCTCAAGACCACTTTCATCAATGATCTTTTTAGCCAGATCTGCATTAGTTCCTTGCAGTCTTACGATGATCGGTACGGATATGTTTCCCATATTTTTATAAGCATCCACAATTCCATTGGCTACACGGTCACATCGGACTATTCCTCCAAATATATTGACCAATATTGCTTTTACATTGGGGTCTTTAAGTATAATCCTGAAAGCTTGCTCAACTCTTGCTGCATCAGCAGTACCTCCCACATCTAAAAAATTAGCAGGAGAACCTCCTGAAAGCTTTATAATATCCATAGTGGCCATCGCGAGTCCAGCTCCATTAACCATGCATCCCACATTGCCATCTAACTTTACATAATTGAGACCATATGAATTGGCTTCTACTTCAGTAGGATCTTCTTCGTCAAAATCCCTGAGCGCACTCAAATCAGGGTGTCTGAACAGTGCATTGTCATCCAGGGTAACCTTACAATCTACAGCCACAATGTCGCCATTTCCAGTCTTGAGACAGGGGTTGATTTCAAATAAAGTAGCATCAGACCCGGTAAATGCCTTATAAAGTGAAGTAATAAATTTAGTCATTTGCTTATTGGCAATGCCATCAAGCCCCAAATTGAAGGCAACCTTTCTCGCCTGAAAAGGCAGTAGACCAAGATGAGGATCAATATATTCTTTATGTACCAAATGAGGTGTGGCTTCTGCTACTTCTTCTATGTTGACTCCTCCTTCAGTTGAATATATAATTACATTTTTTTTGGACTCCCGATCCATAAGGATGGATACGTAATATTCTTCACATGAGTTAAAGTCTGGAACGTATGAATCTTCTGCTACCAACACTTTTCTGACCAGTTTACCTGGCCCATCCATGCCACCAGGAGTCTGGGGAGTCTTTAACATCATGCCAAGAATGTTGCCGGCATGTTCCTTCAATTCATTAAGATTTTTAACTAATTTGACACCGCCCCCTTTTCCTCTTCCTCCGGCGTGTATTTGAGCTTTGACCACTGCGAAAGGTTTGCCTGAATCCTCGGTAACCCTTTTATAGGCGGCAACTGCCTCTTCAACGGTTTCAGCTACATATCCTTTCTGTATGGCAACTCCAAAGGACGACAATAATTCTTTGCCCTGATATTCATGTATGTTCATTCAATTGCTTTAGTTATGATTTGGTACTCAATCATCATGTGATTGAAAAATATGACATAATTTTAACTCTTTGAAATTCAAATATGTATCTATATTTTTTTAATGGCTGATACACTCATCGTACCTCTTTTGGAACTAAATTAAGGCTCAAAAGTAAATGAATTATTAACTTTTTCCAATTCCCAAATGTATAAAAATAACATTTTTTACCAATGGGTATATTTAGTTTCCTGGATATTCCGCGAACTGTATACTTCATATTAGAATTAAAACAAATTATTTACTTTTGTCATTTTTAGAAAATATTTGTTCTGAACATAGCATTTATAAATTAAATTAAAGAATAATAGCAATGAGTAAAGTGACAGTAATTGGAGCGGGTAATGTGGGTGCCACTGTAGCCAATGTATTAGCCCATAAAGACATTTTAAATGAAATCATTCTTTTGGATATAGCCGGTGATCTGGCAAGGGGCAAAGCTTTGGATACCTGGCAACAAGCCCCCATTGACTATTACAGCACAAAAGTGACAGGCACGGAAGATTATTCTTTAACGGCAGGATCAGATATAGTGGTAATCACTGCCGGGATTCCCCGAAAACCGGGAATGAGCAGAGACGATCTGATTTCAACCAATGCAAAAATTGTAGTTTCTGTTGTTGAATCGATATTGAAGGAATCTGCTGAACCCATCATTATTGTGGTATCCAATCCATTGGATGTAATGACCTACGCAGCTTATAAAGCTTCCGGTCTGGATTCATCAAAAGTATTTGGTATGGCGGGGATATTGGATACCGCTCGATATCGCGCATTTCTTGCATCGGCTTTACAGGTTTCACCCAAAGACATTCAGGCCATTTTAATGGGAGGTCATGGAGATACCATGGTACCTCTGCCCCGGTACACAACTGTATCCGGAATCCCTGTGACTGAGTTGATACAAGAGGAGGAATTAAATGCCATAGTGGATAGAACCAAAGTGGGTGGTGGTGAATTGGTGAAATTAATGGGAACTTCAGCCTGGTATGCTCCTGGAGCCGCTTCTGCCCAAATGGTGGAAGCCATTGTCAGGGATGAGAATCGAATTTTCCCGGTTTGTGCAAAACTTACAGGACAGTATGGTTTGGAAGATTTGTTTGTAGGAGTTCCGGTTGTACTTGGAGCAGGAGGTATCCAGTCAGTGATTGAATTAAAGCTCAAGCAGGATGAAATGGATTTGCTTCATGCTTCAGCTGAACAGGTAAGAGAAGTCATCCAGGTTTTTGATTCCATGAACTTAATTTGAATCGTAATGATGAATATTTTTTAATCATATGATGGATACGTTGAGCCATTATGAGGATATTTTTAATCGATGCAGGGAAATATTTCTTAAGAAGCATAGTGATTATGGTTCGGCATGGCGTATACTAAGACCCTCGTCATTGACTGACCAGTTGCTAATAAAAGCGCGAAGGATCAGACAAATCCAGGAGAAGGGTTTGAATCTTGTCGATGAACCTATTGATGCTGATTTGATTGGAATTGTCAATTATTCTATTATGGCATTGATACAACTGGATAAAGATTTACAAGGCGCTATACACATCTCTTCCGATGAGGTGTTGGAATGGTATGAAAAGTGGAAAAATATGACCAGGGAACTTATGCTCATCAAAAACCATGATTATGGGGAAGCCTGGAGGGATATGAGAATTTCAAGTATTACTGATATGATATTGATGAAACTTTTAAGAATAAAAAGCATTGAGGAAAATCATGGTAAAACCATAATTTCAGAAGGCCTGGAAGCCAATTATCAGGATATCATCAACTATGCTGTTTTTGCTTTAATTTTACTGGAAAATTAACTAATGAAAATTTAAAATTCAGTTTAACCTATGACTTTATTTACATTAACAGTATACATCGGGCTTGCTTCTGTTTTAGTTACCGCTGTCATGGTTTATTTCAAATTGCATCAAAGTTTTCTCACTTCATTTTTACAAAATTTTACCGGGATTTTGTTTTTATTCTCCGGTTGGGTGAAAGCCATTGATCCATTGGGAACTGCATATAAAATGGAACAGTATTTCGCTGAGTTTGAAGCCACATTTTCAGGAACCTGGTTTTCATTTATTGCACCAATATTTCCTGTTTTATCAGGAATGGCAATTACTTTTTCAGTAGCTGTTATCATTTTTGAAATGATCATTGGTCTTATGCTTTTGTTGGGAATCAAACCAAAATTTACTTCCAGGGCGTTTTTTCTGCTATTGCTTTTCTTTACATTTCTTACAGGATTTACCTTCCTTACAGGGTTTGTTCCCCCTGACGCTAACTTCTTTCATTTTTCTTCCTGGTCTTCATATAATCCCAATCATATGCGGGTTACAGATTGTGGTTGTTTTGGAGATTTTATAAAATTAGAGCCAAGAACCTCATTCTTCAAAGATGTAGTATTATTGATTCCCGCTATTTATTTCTTGTTGAAAAATAAACAATTTCATAAAATATTTTCAGCTTCTGCAGATAAATTCATTTTGTCAGGAGCAATAGTTTTACTCATCTTTTACTGTATGAGCAACTTTTTATGGGATCTCCCTCATACGGATTTCAGGCCTTTTAAAAAAGGTGCAGACATAGCTGGAATATATGAGGAAGAGAAGAAAGCTGCTGCAAATGTGAAGATCATTGCTTTTCAATTGAAAGAGCGTTCTACAGGAAAAATTGTGGAGTTGTCCTATGATGTCTATATGAAGGATTACGAACTTTACCCTCAGGATGAATGGGAGACCATTAACCAAATTATGACAAAACCTGAAGTGGAACCCACTAAGATTTCAGACTTTGCCATTGAAGATTTAGATGGTTACGATGCAACAGATGTATTTTTAGAAAATGAAGGGTGGAAATTTATGATTGTTGCGCATAAAATGAATGCAAAACCTGAATCCAGGAGTAAAATAGTTATTGACAGCATTTTTGTAACCAGTGGAGAAATGGACGAAATGGGTATAGAAATTCCCGTTCCTGTTTTAGACAGAATCGTTGAACGAGAAGAAAAGTATACAGAATTCCATTGGAATGATTCTTATCTTAAGAGGTATACCCAAGCACTTGCTCATTTTGTTGATCAGGCAAGAGAAAATGGTGTGCCAACAGCATTAGTGGCCGGAGGGGCAGGAGAGGACATGCTAAGGTCTTTCAAAAATACTACAGGAATGAATATTGATTTATACAAAGCCGATGATATACTTTTAAAAACCATAATACGTTCAAATCCCGGGGTTGTGCTTTGGAAGGAGGGTAAAATTTTAGATAAATGGCACATCAAAAAATTACCGGATTGGGAAAGGGTAAAGGCGATTTATTCTATAGATAATTAATTAATTGTATTATTGTGGTTGGTCAATGCAGAATTTTTTATTTCCTTTGCCATAGGTTATTAAACTATAGACAACAGTAATCTTTGAAATCATGCTTAGTAGACATAGTGTAAGGATAAAAGTAATGCAGACACTATTCGCTCTTGCTACGGATGAAGAACTTTCATTTGATCAGGCAAAGAAAAAATATCTTGAAGGAATAGAGAAAAGTTATCATCTTCTTCTTTTTAATCTCTATAATATACTTCAGATTACAAGGGTTGCAGTGGATGATGAAGCTAAACGACTAAGTAAACATCTCCCTACTGACCTGGATAAAAGATTTTCAGCAAAGCTATATAACAATCCCATTATTCAGGATCTGAATGCCAATTCATTGCTCAGAAAACAATTTGAAAGTTTGCATTATCCTGCCATTATTGATAGAGATTATTGTAAGAAGATCTATGCTAAATTTGCCAAAACAGATGAATATAAAGCATATATTCTTGATGATCATGCTGATCACCTGGATATACTACTTGAATTATTCCGGTTTTGCAGGAAGGAAGAATTATTTAATGAACTCATGGAAGATCATTTCATTTGCTGGCCTGATGATAAGTCACTGGTTATAGGAGCAATTAAGAAATGTTTGAAAAGCCTCCCAAATGATGACCCTGCATTCTTCAAAGAG
Source organism: Saprospiraceae bacterium (assembly GCA_035327565.1). Taxonomy (GTDB): domain Bacteria; phylum Bacteroidota; class Bacteroidia; order Chitinophagales; family Saprospiraceae; genus JABDLO01. The sequence goes on along the minus strand of DAOLDB010000014.1, from coordinate 27,193 downwards.
TATCTGCCTGATCACGAAACTGTTAATGAATATGGAGAAGTGCTCCTGGAAAGAACCTTTGAGGACAATGTGATTCTAATGAATATGATTAAACCTTTGTTAAAGAACTGGGATTACGACAGGTTGGCATTAATAGATATTATTTTATTGAAAATGGCTATTATTGAAATGCTTGAATTTAAAACCATTCCAACAAAAGTTACACTCAATGAATATGTGGAAGTATCTAAAAAATATAGCACTCCCAAAAGTAAGGAGTTTATCAATGGCATTCTGGATAAAATTTTGAAAGATTTGACTGAAGAAGGAAAGATTGTAAAGGAAGGAAGAGGTTTGCTGGATTGATTTCCGGATTTTGTACAATATTTTCATCTACCATCAAGATTATTGTTATATCATATACAATGCAGGGTGCGTTTAATTTCTAAAAGTTTTTTTAGACAGGAAATTCGAATTAAAGCTTTGATCAACTATGGATGACTGAAACTTTAACTAATGTTTAGGAACTTGTTTCATCTGATCGCTTTTGAAAAGAGGATATCCGGATAATATGCATATGAATGGATGAGATTTGGCGGGATTTTTGCTCTATAATAGTTGAATTTTGGGCAAAACTCAACCCATTCTGAACAAACTTAAATTAGATTTTATAATTTTATCCATTCATGTATTGATTATAGTGTTGATTTTGTCAAGTAAAATGATTTTAAACCTTTGTCCTATGAAAGTATTCACAAGATGGTTATGTCTGATGGCAGTGTTTGTGTTCACTTCAGGTATGATTTATTCACAAAACAAAAATACGGTCATATTGATTAATTCTGTGCCTTATAATGTGGTGATTACCTCCGAAGGTGAAATAGCTGAGATCAAAGGAGAAGCAAAGAACCATATGAGAGGATTTATCAGATCCAAAGATGAGTTCGATCTTCCTCCTGATCGTTCAATTGTGATAGATTCCAGAGCGGATGCAGATGCGGGACTTTCAGTCAGAGCACGCAGAACCTTTGTTGGTTTTCAACCGGGAACTGTAGCAATCAGTGAGCCAAATGAGGAAATTCTTAATGAAGCGCTCAAGAGTTTTTCTATGGACAGTGATGATAAAATTCTAATTACTGGCTTTAAAGGAAGTGAAGATGAAGGCAACCGAATTGTTGAAAGCCGAATTACATCAGTTAAAACTTTCCTGAAAGCAAAAGGTATTCCGGATAGATACATCGAGACTGAAATTGTGGTTTCACCCTCCCTTGTTAATCAGTTGAGTATCACCTATTTTAGATAAGCAGACCCTCATTCTTGTGATGTCCTCAAATGTCATCGATATTGATTAATAGATTTTATTATCATATAGTTCATCTCAAGCATTAATAGTACCCCTTAAAGGGTATAGTGACGATGTGAGTTGTCATTTCAGTAGTGTATATGTTTATTACTTTTAATTGCATTGAGGGAATTATTTGTACATTTTCACTGCGGCAGATATGTTTTCCTTTCTCTGAAAAGAAATATTTCAATAATCTTTCCCACTGTAATGCTTGACGTAAGTAAATAATCCCTTACTGCTTAGGGGGTGAAGGCTTATTTTGATATATTTGCAGGCATGAGTGAAAAAGTAGTTATATTAGATTTTGGATCTCAGTATACACAATTGATAGCCAGAAGGTTAAGGGAATTGAATGTATTTTGTGAGATTTATCCTTTCAATGAATTTCCTGAGAGAGAAATGCTGGTTAAAGCTGTAATTTTTTCAGGGAGTCCGTTCTCCGTTTTGGATTCTAATGCTTTGCAGATTGACCTTTCCAAAATTTTAAATACATATCCGGTTTTGGCAGTCTGTTATGGTGCTCAGTATGTAGCTCATAATACAGGAGGAAAAGTTAGCAAATCCAATAAACGGGAATATGGTAAAGCACAGTTATTTCAGATTAAAAATGAGGATCCTATTTTTAAAGGTATTCCTCAAAATAGCCAGGTGTGGATGTCACATAGCGATAGCATCATCGAAGTACCGGAGAATTATTCAATCATAGGCAGGACGGAAGATATACCAGTAGCCATATTCAGAAATGATGCTTCCAATGGATCTTTGCCGGTTTATTGTTTGCAATTTCATCCTGAAGTTGTCCATACTACTTTTGGAAAGGTGCTGCTTGAAAATTTTATTGATCAATGTGGAATAATGAGGGATTGGACGCCCAGGTCATTCATTGAGGAAAGTATTCAGAATTTAAGGGATCAAATCGGAGAATCTTCTGTAATTATGGGTCTGTCCGGAGGAGTAGATTCTACCGTTGCTGCGACATTATTACATAGAGCCATCGGTTCCCGGCTCCATTGTATTTTTATCGATAATGGGTTGCTTAGAAAAAATGAATTTCACGAGGTACTTGATACATATATGAGGCTTGGGTTACCTGTTACAGGTGTTGAAGCCGGACACATATTTTTGGATGCTTTAAAAGATGTTATCGATCCGGAAGAAAAACGAAAAATCATAGGAAGGATTTTTATTGAGACTTTTGAACAAGAAGCAAAAAAAGTACCTGATGCAGGATATTTAGGACAAGGTACCATTTATCCTGACGTCATTGAATCGGTGTCAGTCCATGGTCCATCTGTGACTATTAAAAGTCATCATAATGTAGGGGGGTTACCTGAAACCCTTAAATTAAAAATTGTCGAACCTCTGAGAATGCTATTTAAAGACGAGGTTCGTCTAGTAGGACTTGAATTGGGTATACCGAAAGAATTGATATTCAGACATCCTTTTCCAGGTCCTGGATTGGGTATCAGAATTCTCGGGCCGGTTACACTGGCAAAGGTGAGGCTTTGTCAGGAAGCAGATTTTATTTATATCAAAAATTTAAAGAATAGCGGATGGTATGAGAAAGTTTGGCAGGCAGGCACAATATTACTCCCTGTACAATCCGTTGGAGTGATGGGTGATGAACGAACATACGAGTTTTCCGTAGCATTGCGTTGTGTAAATTCAACAGACGGAATGACGGCAGAGTGGAGTCCATTGCCCCATAAATTGCTTGCCAAGATTAGCAGTGAAATTATTAACAATGTAAAAGGTATTAACAGAGTAGTTTATGATATCAGTACAAAACCGCCTGCTACAATTGAATGGGAATAAGATTTATTTAACTGCATTACTTTTATTTTCTTTGATTTTGTTTTCATGTGGAGGCCCTAAGCCTTCCACGCGTAATGGTAGAATCACTTCTACAGATCGGGAGAATAAAAGACCAGTAAGACCTGCCAGAGGTAAAGTGGATACTGTAAAGTGGACCATAGTACCTGAAAGCCAATACAAACCCATCAAGTCTGACTTTGGTCCTGTAGTTAAAAAGCTACCCCAATATAACGTTGCATTATTTTTACCATTTCAATCCAGTTCTTTCAATCCCTCTCAGGTGAAGGATAATGAGGGAATCCGCTTTATTCACTTTTATGGAGGGGTGAAGCTGGCTTTAGAAAAGTTACATTCTGAAAGAGTCCCTGTTCATTTAAGTGTTTATGATACAGAAGGCTTTGGTTCAACTTTGAAGAATAAATTAAGAGACCTCAATAAAAATACTCATCTGATCATTGGGCCACATGAAAGAGATCAGATAATGATGGTTACCGAACATGGTTTAAAAAATAGTATTCCTGTAATTTCTCCATGGCTGGCCAGTTCAAGAATTACAAGTGATAACCCATTTTATATTCAACTCAGGCCGGATCTGAGAGATCACTACCATCGAATGGTAGATGACATCTTAAAGAAGTACCCAAGAGATCAGGTTGTTCTGCTTAAAAAGTATGATAAAAGTGATGCCAATCGAATTGAATACATCCAGGAGTATGCATCTTCTCTTTTAGGTTTCGAAAACGGAAAGCCATTTAAAGAATTTCAAGTCAGGAACGACTCTCTTTTATCTTCAGGTGCCTACATGTCTGCTTTATTTCTGGAAGATAAGGAAACGGTGTTCCTATTGAATAATTACAGTTATGAAGATGAAGATTATATTTATAATGTGATCAGGAAACTTAGTGGCTCCAAGGGTTTAAGAAAAGCAACGCTGTATGGAATGCCCATTTTAATGGAAACCGACAGATTGGATTTTAATTTGTATAATATAATGAATATAAAAGTTGTCATGTCGCGATTCATTTCGAACGATGATCCTGATATAAAAACATTCAGGAAATCTTTTTATGAAATGTTTGGAACATTACCCACTGAAGAAGCCTACTATGGGTATGATGTGATGCTTTATTTTGGTAGAGGTATCAATAAATACGGAGTATACTTCCAATATTTTTTGGATCAGGACAATCGGAGAATGCTACATACCAAATTTGATATTCAAAAAGTAATGACCGAACCTGTTAGAGATCATTTCAAAGATATTAATTATTTCATGAATAAGCATCTGGATATTATAGAAATCAGGAATAACCGGTTTCATTTATCCGGCTAACGTAAACCGAAAGTATTGATACTTATTTTATCGCATTGCCATTTCACTTAATTCTTTCAGAAGAAAGCCATGCCCTGTAAATGTTGGCATTCACATTATGCTGTCTGAGTGTTTCAGCGAAAGCATGCTGATTATCATATCCTGGTTTGGCACAAAAAAATATGTAATTGTGCTTTTCAGCATTAAGCACAGCGTCAATACTGCTGATGGAAGGCATGGCTATGGGGCCGGGAGGTAAGCCTCTATACTTATATGTGTTATAAGGTGAATCGGTTTCGAGGTGTTTGTTCAGCACTCGGCGAATTGAAAAATCACCTGTAGCAAAAACTACAGTAGGGTCCGCCTGAAGAGGAATACCTCTTTCCAGGCGGTTGATGTAAACACCGGCTATGGTGGGTCTTTCAGGGATATAATTTGACTCTTTTTCTACAATTGAAGCGAGTGTATATATTTCTTCAATGGTCATATTTAATGAATTTGCCTTCACTTTTCTGTCATTGCCGGCCCAGAATTTATCCCTCTCACTGATTAATCTATTGACAATACTTGAGGGAGGTGTGTTCCAGTACATTTTATAGGTATTGGGAATGAAGATGCTTATGACGTTTTCTTTATTAAGATTTTGACTTGCTAATAACGCACTATCAAGAATTGCCTCACAGATGGCTATTGAATCAGATACAAAATACCTGGACAACTGACCACATAATTCTTCTATTGTGCGCACATTATTGTATGTAACATCAATTGATACCTGCATGCCGGAACGAAGCATGCCAATTAATTCCCTGTTTGACCAACCATTGTAGATTTTATATTTACCATCAGGTACCAACTCTTTGTTGTATTTCATCAATTTAGCGACCTGTTGGAATGTAAAAATATTTTTCAGATATCCTGAGTCTGTTAACATTTGGCGGACATCAGGATATCCCTGTCCGGGATAAATGGTGATAATTGTTGACTCAGACTCCAGAACTACATTGTTTCCATACACCGCTTTAAATAAATACCAGGCCAATCCCATACCGGTAAAAGCAAGCAAAGTAAAACCTATCAGTAACCCTCTTTTTGTCATGGATGTACAAAATTTAAGAAATTCTGTTCAGAAAGTGAAACCACGGTGAGTATGTAATATTTCTCATATTTTAACATCAAAGTGTATAAAATGGCTGGAAAATCAGTATTGTTCTGATTCATTAGGAAAATTGCCTGATTTTACATCAGAAATATAAGATTCAACTGCTCTTTGTATATCACTATACAAATGCATATAACGGCGTAAAAACCGGGGGTGAAAATCTTTGGTAATACCTAGCATATCGTGAGTGACCAAAACTTGCCCATCGGTCAAAGCGCCTGCACCTATGCCAATCGTAGGTATATGAAGTAATTTGCTTACTTCTCCTCCTAAATGTGCGGGAATTTTCTCCAATACTAAAGAGAAGCACCCTAATTCTTCTAATAATTTTGCATCCTTTTTTAATTGCATGGCTTCTTCTTCTTCTCTGGCTCTTACGGTATACGTGCCAAATTTATAAATGCTTTGGGGTGTTAATCCCAAATGCCCCATTACAGGAACCCCGGCGGACAGAATTCTCCTGATCGATTCTTCAATTTCAGATCCACCTTCTAATTTTACACCATGTGCTCCGGATTCTTTCATGATTCTTATGGCGGAATTTAATGCTTTGGTAGAGTTGCCCTGATAAGAGCCAAAAGGGAGGTCCACAATTACCAATGCTCTTTTTACTGCACGAATCACTGATTGAGCATGGTATATCATTTGGTCCAAAGTGATGGGAAGCGTGGTTTCATGCCCTGCCATGACATTGGATGCGGAGTCTCCAACTAAAATGATGTCAATTCCGGCATCATCCAGGATCCCTGCAAAAGAAAAATCATATCCGGTGAGCATTGAAATTTTCTCCCCGGAATTTTTCATATTCTGGAGTATGTGTGTGGTTACTCTTTTTATCTCTCTTTTTGCAGCCCCCATCATTGTTTTTTTATTGCAATGTAATACATTCCATCGTTTTACTAACTATTATCGACTCGATATCATCTTCAATTCAACTGGAGAATGGTTGATGAAATGATGTGTTGTGTTTGAATGTTTTTTGATTTTAAAATTATTATAGATACACTATTGTCCTCTATTGACATTTTGTAATACTCATGGAGAAAAACATGTCGAAATGTCATAATTTTCATCAAACTACGACAGGGTTCCTGGCAGCTTTGTCATTTTCAATGCGAATTTAGCGATTGGCACATTCATTGTCCATTTAAGGTGTCTAGCAATTATTGAAAAAGTAAAAAGAAAAGTAATGACTAAAATAATCGGAATCGATCTTGGAACAACCAACTCATGTGTATCGGTCATGGAGGGAAATGAACCCGTCGTAATACCCAATGAAGAGGGTAGACGAACAACACCATCAGTGGTAGCTTTTTTGGATAACGGTGAAAGAAAAGTGGGGGATCCTGCTAAAAGACAGGCTATCACCAATCCCACCCGTACCATTTCTTCTATCAAACGATTTATGGGATTAAGGTATTCTGAAGCCGGTAATGAAAAAAATAGAATGGCATACCAGGTGGTAAAAGGAGAAAATGATACCATCCGTGTAAATATTGATGACAGAAAATATACTCCTCAGGAAATTTCTGCTATTATTCTGCAAAAGATGAAGAAAACCGCTGAAGATTTTCTGGGTTCAGAAGTGAAGGAAGCTGTTATTACTGTACCTGCATATTTCAACGACTCACAAAGGCAAGCAACAAAAGAAGCAGGTGAAATCGCTGGTCTTATCGTACGGAGGATAATCAATGAGCCTACAGCAGCAGCCTTGGCTTATGGGTTGGACAAAAAAGGGAAAGATATGACAGTCGCTGTTTATGACCTGGGAGGAGGAACTTTTGATATTTCTATCCTTGAATTAGGTGACGGAGTTTTTGAAGTAAAATCTACCAATGGGGATACACATTTAGGGGGTGATGATTTTGACCAGGTTATTATAGATCATCTCGCTGACACATTCAAAAGTCAGGAAGCAATTGATCTTCGAAAAGACCCCATGGCTTTACAACGCTTGAAAGAGGCTGCTGAGAAAGCAAAAATTGAATTGTCCTCTTCTTCAGAAACAGAAATTAATCTTCCTTATATTACAGCGGTGGATGGTGTGCCTAAACACCTGGTTTTAAAATTGACCCGTGCAAAATTTGAGCAATTGGCAGATCATCTGATTTCAAAGACCTTGGGCCCTTGCGAACAGGCAGTAAAAGATGCAGGTATTTCAAAGAATCAAATTGATGAAGTTATTCTTGTTGGCGGTTCTACAAGAATACCCAAAATACAAGAAGCGGTGGAGGCCTTTTTTGGTAAAAAACCAGGAAAAGGAGTAAATCCTGATGAAGTAGTAGCGGTTGGAGCTGCCATCCAGGGTGGAGTGCTTAGTGGTGATGTGCAGGATGTTTTATTGCTTGATGTTACTCCACTGTCTCTGGGTATAGAAACCATGGGCGGAGTTTATGATGTAGTTATAGAATCAAATTCAACCATACCCACCAAGAAATCCAAAGTGTATTCGACTGCCGCTGATAATCAACCCTCCGTTGAAATTCATATTCTTCAGGGGGAAAGACCTATGGCAGGAGACAACAGAAGTGTGGGTCGTTTTATCCTGGATGGAATACCTCCGGCACCCAGAGGTATACCTCAAGTGGAAGTGACATTCGATATAGATGCCAATGGGATTCTCAACGTTTCGGCTAAAGATAAAGGGACAGGAAAGGAACAAAATATTCGTATCGAAGCTTCAACCGGATTGTCACAAGATGAAATCAAAAGGATGAAGGCAGAGGCAGAAGCCAATGCAGCCGCTGATAAAATTACTCGTGAAAAAGTAGAGAAATTGAATTCAGCCGATTCTTTAGTATTTCAAACAGAAAAGCAATTAAAGGAGTATGGTGACAAAATTTCTCCCGATAAGAAAGCTGCAATAGAGTCTGCTGTCGCTGAATTGAAAGAAGCGCACAAATTGCAGGATCTCAACAAAGTTGATAGTGCTATGAACCGTTTAAATGAATCGTGGCAAGCAGCCAGTCAGGAGATATACCAGGCTCAGCAGACTGCATCATCTGATGCCACTTCTTCCAGTGCAGGAGCTGATGAATCTGCTGCCAATAACGGTGCCGAGGATGTCACTGATGTAGAGTTTGAAGAGGTTGATGATAAAAAGTGATGATGATTATCACCAGTTAGAATTAAAGATAAGCCTCAACCCACCACGCTTGAGGCTTTTTTCTTTTATCTTGAAAAAACCAAATCTTTGCCATATACGTGAAGATCGTATTTTATATGCCAGCAGTAAAAAATTTCATTATATACACCAGTAATATACTGATAATCAAACCGGCTATCACTTTAACCAAATCCTGAACAACTGCATAGATTTCCTTTTTTTCTAAAATTCCATCCAACTTCCAGGCCATCATGATTTCACGGCCTGCTAATAAACCAATAAAAACCCAGGTAGTGGACATAGGAAGTTTTGCTACCCAAAGACCAAATACATTTTGTTTAAATATCAGTAAAATCAACCCATAAAATAAATCAATAAATGTTGCCGACCGGATATCGGCGGTGTTGTATTTTCTTTTAACAATTTCTTGAATTTTTCCTCCTTTTGCATAGAAAATATATCCAAGCATTACCAGGATAATAAACAATGAGACTAAAAATTGCACAAGGCTTAATCTGTCTTTTCCTAAGTAAATATATATATTGGCCAGGTCCTGAGTCAACCATTGAGACCAAAGAAAACCAGTAGAAAACCATTGAATTACAGTCCAAAAAGTCCGGTTGGTCCAAAGAGAATCCTTATTGTTTGTGGAATAAACTGAAGAATTGATAAATTTCTTTTCAGCAAAATTGGTAATCATATAGTAGGCAAACATAGAGAATATGAATGCAACAACATAACCCATTACCGATTTTTGAATCATATCACCCAGACTGGCGGGAGAAAAAAATGTAAGAATCAAAAAAGTGGTACTGACCGGTATACCCAGTCGGGTGATCAACATTAATACCAGGGGAGGTAATAAATAAAACCAGTTCAATTGTTCAGGTCTTTGAATGTTTTCAAGTCTGCCAAATGAAATATCATCCCCACCTAATCCTAATGTAGTTCCTAAACCCACATATCCAATAATTAGAATGGCTGTTAATATTCCTCCTGCATATAAAAATAATATATACCAGGGAATTCTTTTTTCGTTGGAGGATAGGAATGTACCCAGAGTTTGAATAACATCGTTTCCTACAACAGAATATGCAGCCAGGACAAACCCACACCAAACCACAATGTCATAAGGGCTCATATTCTGCTATGCATGGTTTTTTCGTTTGTGTAAAAGTAATGATTTAAAAAGAATGCCAGGAGGCATTTCATACTAATGAGTATTTTGATCATGTTACATTGTTCCATATAAAGCATACATTATTAAATTTCTCCTACCACAGATTCGGTAATATTAAGTATGTGGTTGCCAATGTTGTCCAACATGGTAATAATGTTATAATAAATGAGAGTACCCTGGATATTCATTTCAGACAAGTCACTCAGCTTCATATATGCATTGCGTACCTGCTCCTGTTGATGACTGATTTTTTTCTTTATCATTTTTGCTTTGTCCTTTTTTACCTTTTCAAATTCTAGACTATCGAGATTATTAACCATTACATAAAAGGATTCGTCAATCAGGTCACACATTCCATTCAATGATGATCGTTGGTCAGGAGAAAACCAGATTTTATTTTGGTTTTTTCTATTCAATTCATTTGCAATTTGTTTGTAGATGTCTGCTATGCGTTCCATTTCATTGCAAATTTTCATTAAACTCCGAAGACGAATACTTGTTCTTGCAGTGATTTCTTTTCCTGCGATTTGAGTAATGACCTTTGTTATTTCAATTTCAATGCGATCGGATATGTTTTCATATTTTAAAAGCTTCTTATACAACCTTTTTTGGTCTTTTTCGAGTATTGAATTGATCAATAACCGGGTAAACTCAGACATTCTCATGATAATTTTACCATATTGAGCTACTTCTTTTTTAATTTCTTCTGTTGTTAACTCAGGAGTAAGGTTTAATCCCGAAACCATCATTCTTCCGGTTTTATCAACCATATCTCTTTTCCCTGAAATGGACCAAATGGAAAGTTTTATAAGGTAATCTATTAATCCCACAAGTAAAAAAGCATTGGTTATGTTGAAGATAGAATGGAAGGCTGCCAATCCATACGGCGTATATTCTTCGTTTTCAAAAGGGCTTCCCACTCCTGGCCACCAAATCATAAGCAATTCAACCAAATGTAGGAAATATGGCATCAAAGCCAGCATCCATATGACCCCGATTAAGTTGAAAAGAGTATGAATCCTGGCCGATCTCTTCGCTTCTATATTGCCAACTAAAGCCGCCAATTCAGCGGTAATGGTTGTGCCCAGATTTTCACCTAAAATCATCGAAGCACCCAACTCATAAGGTATCCAACCTTTAAGGCAAAGCGTTAAAGTTAAGGCTACAGCTGCAGTAGAAGATTGCAATATCATGGTAATTACCAGGCCTATCAAAAAAAATAAAAGCCGTGCAGTAAAACCTGTAGCAGTATATCGCTGAAACCAATCCATTAATCGCTCATTGGAGTTGATATCTGGTACCAATGTATTGAGAAAACCCATGCCCAATAGAAGAAGACCAAAGCCTATGATAAATTCCCCCCAGTATTTTCTTTTTGGGTTGTTTCTAAAAATCAGTAAAACGCCTAACGCTATCAATGGGAGGACAATATGTTGGATATTGATCCTGAATCCTAATCCTGCCACTATCCATGCAGTAATGGTTGTGCCGATATTTGCACCCATGATCAGGCCTGCAGATTGTGCGAGAGTGAGTAAGCCGGCATTCACAAGACTCACCGTCATCACAGTAGTTACAGAAGACGATTGTACTGTAAAAGTTGTAACGAGGCCGGTCAGCAATGAAAAAAAACGATTCCTGGTCAACGACCGAAGGATAGATCGCAATTGACTTCCAGCAGCTCTTTGGATGCCCTCACTCATTACTTTCATGCCATAGATGAATAGGCCAAGGGCTCCTAGTATTTTGAATATATCAAAGATGCCGAATGTCATTATCGATCGATTTTTACTTTTATCCTTTATGTTTATCTAAAGGTTTGTCGATGCAAAGCCGGGGTGAATATCATTCATAAAAAATACAATATTGTACCACCATTTTAAATTAAACCATCATTTTCAAATTAAAAAATGTGTTTAAATAATACATCTAAATCTTAGCACTAAATCGCTAAAATTATAATTATCTGTGAAAAATACAGGATTATTTAACTCTTTTTAAAGCAAGTATTTTCCTGTGCGAGGACTTTTGACTGGATTCACATGGGCAGTCCAAAGGAAAATTTAGAAATGCAAGAAACACTGGTTTCAAAATGATCTGCAACAACAAGAGGTGTATATTAATGTCAAAACCAATAAAAGGTTGTTCAGATTAATCCATTAAACTGAATTTCTTACCAATCATTGATTTTTGATTTTTTCTCCCTTTTATCCATTCAATGATACACAGGGTCACACTTAATGGCATGGTGAGTATCAGTACAATTACGATAGAGATATAAATCTTTGAATCCATGAATTACAATTTTAACTTTGATAACAATACACAAATTAGACTTTTACACAATACAAAATAAAGCTGTGTATATTAATAGTTTGTTTGGACCGGGTTAAGACATGGTTATGAAATGGTTTTGTATTTATATATTGTCAATGGATAGGAAGTGTGAACCTTCCGGCTTGTTCTGTATCCTCCCTTATAGAAAAGAAATGCTTTTCTAACGGTCTTCCATTGAGTAAGATAAGAAAATGCAAATGGATTAAATAAAACATAGTATATTTTAGTACTATGTTACTTGTTGATTATAAATACTTAAATCCAATTAAAATTGAATAAAGTAAAAACTTATTAATATCTCTTTCCCAACCTGACAGAATTATTTAAACATATTAGTACCTTTGTATCCCGTAGTGAAAGCAACTTAATTCTATCTGCTATGACCAAATATATTTTCGTTACGGGCGGAGTTACCTCATCATTGGGTAAGGGGATAGTTTCTGCTTCTCTTGGGAAATTACTTCAGGCCAGAGGACTCAAAGTAAGTATCCAGAAATTTGATCCATACATCAATGTAGATCCGGGCACCTTAAATCCCTATGAGCATGGTGAATGTTATGTGACAGATGACGGAGCTGAGACGGATCTCGATTTAGGTCATTATGAAAGATTTCTAAACGTGCCTACCTCGCAGGCGAATAACGTAACAACAGGAAAAATCTATCAAACAGTTATCAATAAGGAAAGAGCCGGAGACTATCTCGGAAAGACAGTTCAAGTGATTCCTCATATCACTGATGAAATTAAAAGGAGGATGCTCTTGCTGGGAAAGATCAAAGAGCTCGATGTCATCATTACTGAATTGGGAGGGACTGTGGGCGATATCGAATCCTTACCCTATCTCGAAGCGGTAAGGCAATTGCGCAGGGATTTCGGTAGTGAAGATTGTCTGACGTTGCATTTAACTTTAATTCCCTATTTGAGTGCTGCCAAAGAACTCAAGACCAAACCCACCCAACACTCTGTCAAAGAATTGCTCCAAACGGGTATTCAACCCGATATATTGGTGTGTCGTACAGAGAAGCCTTTGTCCTCAGAAATCAGGGAAAAGCTGGCATTGTTTTGCAATGTAAAAAATGATGCTGTGATTGAAGCTTTGGATGCAGAGACTATTTACGATGTACCACTTTTAATGTTAAGAGAGAAGCTGGATAAGATAGTCTTGAAGCGATTGAAGATCAAAGGCAAACACCCATTGGACCTTAATCATTGGAAGGAGTTTATCAGTAAGCTTAAAAACCCAAGATTTCAAATAAAAATTGCTCTGGTAGGAAAATATAATGAACTCCCCGATGCTTATAAATCTATTTATGAATCCTTTGTACATGCAGGTACAGTCAACCATAGCAAAGTGTTCGTTGAACCCATCCACTCCGAAACCATTCACCATGGAAATGCCTACAACATCATAAAAGATTACGATGGATTGCTGGTAGCACCTGGATTTGGTGAAAGGGGAATTGAGGGGAAACTGGCGGCCATTCAAATTGCCAGAGAAGAAAAAATTCCATTTTTTGGGATATGTTTAGGTATGCAATGTGCAGTGGTTGAATTTGCAAGAAATGTACTGGGTTTGAAAGAAGCTGCTTCTACGGAAGTGAACCCCAAGACCAGGCATCCCATCATTGATTTAATGCCGGAGCAAAAGAAAATAACAAAAAAAGGAGGCACCATGCGTTTAGGTTCCTATCCTTGCAAATTATTAAAGGGATCCATTTCAAGAGAAGCCTACAATGCAAGTACTATTGCAGAAAGACATCGCCATAGATATGAATTCAATAACGAATATATTGACGCCATTACCCATGCAGGTTTGATACCGGCAGGTATTAATCCGGATAACAATTTAGTTGAGATTATAGAACTTGCCAATCATCCTTTTTTTGTTGGGGTACAATTTCATCCTGAGCTGAAAAGTACAGTAGAAAATCCCCATCCTTTATTTGTGTCGTTTGTAGGCGCTTCACTTCAATACCATTTCATGAAAAAAGATAATGAGGAAAAAGTTACAGTTACATGAATTGAACAGACTTGATATTCAAGCATTTTCTGAAGCTCCAAAATTCAGAATCAGGGTAATAGCAGAAAATATTCGATCAGCTATGAATGTAGGGTCTTTTTTTCGCACCTCAGATGCATTTGCTATCGAAAAATTAATCTTAACCGGTATTACGGCAAAGCCCCCTCATAGAGAAATTACAAAAACAGCCATAGGAGCTACAGAAAGTGTAGAATGGGAACATGTGGATTCAATTCATCCCATATTAGAAAAGTCTTTAGATGATGGTTATACCCTAATAGCAGTTGAACAAACCAATGAATCTATTCCGTTGGATGAATTCAAAGTGTTGCCCGATGGCAAATATATATTGGTTTTCGGTAATGAGGTAGAGGGAGTCAGCGATCAGGTGATTGCAAAGGCAAATCAATGCATAGAAATACCTCAATACGGAACCAAACATTCTCTGAATGTTACGGTTTGCGTTGGTATAGTTTTATGGGAATTTGTCAGTCAAATGACAAGGTAAAATATATTGATGTGAATAGAAAGATTTTGTTTCGATTGTAATATGGTAGTTATTTTCGGATTGTTATTTTGGAAAAGCTTCCTTTTTCAATTTTAAAAAAAAACTATTTTTACAGTACCAATTAACCATTAAATGCCATTTAGAGAAGATTTCTTAATTTCTGCCTTTTCTGTTGATCCTGTCATTTTTGGATTTGACAAAGGAACCTTAAAAATACTTTTGATCAAGAGAAATGAAGATCCGTTTCAAAGCAAATGGGCTTTACCAGGGGAATTGGTTTTCCCAAATGAAGACCTTGACGATGCCCCCCTCAGAGTTTTGAAAGAAGCGACAGGATTAACGGATGTATTTTTAGAGCAGGTGCAGGCATTTGGCAAAGTGGATCGCCATCCTTTGGGAAGAGTATTGACCATAGCCTATTATTCATTGGTTAATATCCATAAAGTAAAACCTCCAAAAGCTGCAGCATTTGCTGAAAAGGTGGAATGGATTGATGTGGACAAAATCAGGGAACTTGCATTTGATCACGCTGAAATTGTAAAAGCATGCTTAAAGCAACTTCGGTTGAACCTTCGGATTCACCCCATCGGATTTGAATTGCTTCCTGAAAAATTCACGCTTACTGAGCTTCAAAGTCTATATGAAGCAGTTTTACAAAAACATTTAGATAAGAGAAATTTTAGAAAGAAAATTTTGTCAATGGGTTTACTTAAAGATATAAAAGAATATCAAAAAGGAGTAGCCCATCGCCCGGCTAAATTATATACTTTCGATGCGGAAAAATATGAACTTTCTGTGAAAGAAGGATTTAGCTTTGAAATGTAAATAACTTTTGTTATGATCTATGAGCAGGCAAAGTAAAGGCCAAAATTAAATAAATCTGCCTTGGGAGGTTGTAATACTCATTTTAAGTTCAGGATGAGTCAATTTGAATTGGTTAATTCTGTCACGTAATTCATTCATGTCTCCCTGCATTTGGTAAATGAATTGTTTATTACGAATGTTTTTTGGATGATCTTTTAACTGGATTTTATGCCCTGCAATAAAAAATAAATCATAATCACCATCAGTCAATACTTCAGAAAGGGTTATATAATTTTCTAGAACTTCTTCAAATTGTTCTATCAGGTTATCTGCACATGGTCCTATGCATTCAATATTGCCCCAAATATGATTAGATGGAATACGATTCACTTCGGCTCTGTCTAATCTGAAGCCATGGGATGAATCCATCTCAAGATGAAAACTTGAATCATTAATTCTTAACTGTCCAGAATTCTCTATAATATTTTTAATTTTTATTTCAACCTGAAAAGTACCAAAAGGTAAATAAGAAAAAACGTCTTTATTCAGCAAGCGGTCTTCTCCAACGCATTCTTCATTCTCTATAATTCCATCAAGATAAACAATCAATCGGTTACCCACTGGTGAATAAAATATCAGCAGGTCTTTCATTTTGCAATCCACCAGATTGATCGTTCTGAATTGAAAAGAAGGTGCTGGTCCCTGACTTGTTACCTCCTGACCTAGATTCAATATAAATTCATCAGGCACCAGAATAAGATCTTTTTGACCAGGATCTTTATCACAAGACCATTGGCATAAAACCAGAATAAAAATAATAAATATATAGTGTGGTTTACACATCATTATTGGATGACGATTAGGTAGCAGTTACTACACAACAAAACGACTATGAGTTACAAATGCTGCTTTTACAATAACGTTGTTTTTATGCATATTGGTTTGATTTTCTTCAAATTTTCAGAAGCCCTATTTTTGCAGATCCAAACAAGTTTTATTAAAAATTATTTATTCGCTACTATCATTTCTCAATGATGAATTGAAGTATATTTGCGGTCTATGAAAAAAATACGCAATTTTTGTGTTATTGCCCACATCGACCATGGTAAAAGTACTTTGTCAGATCGCTTGTTAGAGTTTACAAAGACCATTTCTGAAAGAGATCTAAAGGAACAGACTCTGGATGCCATGGATTTGGAAAGAGAAAGAGGGATCACCATAAAGAGTCATGCCATTCAAATGTACTATGATCATACGGATGGTGAAAAGTATACCTTTAATTTAATTGATACCCCCGGGCACGTAGACTTTTCCTATGAAGTATCTCGCTCAATAGCAGCATGTGAAGGCGCATTGCTTCTGGTAGATGCATCCCAGGGAATTCAGGCACAGACCATATCCAATTTATATCTGGCCATAGAACATGACCTTGAAATTATCCCGATATTGAACAAAGTGGATATGGATAGCGCAATGATCGATGAAGTATCTGAGCAAATCATTGACCTGATAGGTTGTGACCTGGATGATATCATATTAGCCAGTGGGAAAACCGGTCAGGGAGTAGAAAATATCCTGGCCGCAATTGTGGATAGAATACCCCCTCCTAAAGGAGATCCTTCAGCCCCATTACAGGCTTTGATTTTTGATTCGGTTTTTAATTCATTCAGAGGAGTGATCGCATATTTCCGAATAGTCAATGGTACTTTGAAGAAAAATGATAAAGTGCGATTTGTAAATACCGGTAAGGAATATGAAGCCGATGAAATAGGCATACTCCAACTTAATCAAATACCTAAATTGGAATTGCAGGCCGGGAATGTGGGTTATATTATCACCGGGATCAAGGAGTCTAAAGAAATCAAAGTAGGGGATACAATCACCCATGTTGAAAGGCCATGTTCTGAGGCTATCCAAGGCTTTGAAGATGTAAAGCCGATGGTTTTTGCGGGCATTTATCCTATTGAAAACGAAGATTTTGAAGATCTTCGCGATAGCCTTGAAAAACTTCAATTGAATGATGCTTCCCTGGTATTCGAACCTGAATCCTCGGTGGCATTGGGATTTGGGTTTCGATGTGGTTTTTTGGGTATGCTACACCTCGAAATTATACAGGAAAGACTATCCCGCGAGTTTGATCAGGAAGTCATCACTACTGTACCCAACGTTTCGTATTTTGCGTATGATAAGAAAGGTCAAAAAGTTCAGATCAATACACCTTCCGATCTTCCGGACCCTACATTGCTGGAGAAAGTGGAAGAGCCTTATATACGAGCCCAGGTTATCACAAAACCTGAATTTATTGGCTCTATAATGACATTGTGTTTGGAGAAAAGAGGGATTCTGATACGTCAAACCTACCTTACCCAGGAGAGGGTAGAGCTCACTTTTGAACTCCCTCTGGCAGAAATTGTATTTGACTTCTACGACCGTTTGAAATCAATTTCCAGGGGTTATGCTTCCTTTGATTATGCTCCTGTTGATTACAGATCTTCTGACCTGGTCAAATTAGATATCAGACTCAATGGGGATCCGGTAGATGCTTTGTCTTCTTTGGTGCATCGCTCTAAGGCAGAGTACATTGGAAGAAAAATTTGCAAAAAACTGAAAGACCTCCTTCCAAGACAACAATTTATGATTGCTATACAGGCATCTATAGGTGCGAAAATCATAGCCCGGGAGACAATATCTGCACTACGTAAGGATGTGACCGCCAAATGCTATGGAGGGGATATTACCCGAAAGAGAAAACTGCTTGAAAAACAAAAGAAAGGCAAAAAGAAAATGAGACAGATCGGGAATGTGGAAGTTCCTCAAAAAGCATTTCTTGATGTATTGAAATTAGAAGATTAAGGGTTATTCTTTTTTTACCTTCATGATCTCTAATCTCCTTTTGGTAGCAATAAACCCTCCTATAATGAATAGCAAGAGCAAGATCATGAGTCCCCAAAATGTCAGTGTGGGTATGGTAACGGCGCCATTGTCACCAGGGTCAGGAAAAGAACACTCTGCTTCACGTACCTCTTCAGCACTACTGCATGAAGTGGGTTGATCGGAAATTACTGTTGATCCCATAATGGTACCATTCACTAACAGAGGTTGTATTCCACAACAATCCGTTAGACTTACATTTTCTGAAATAAATAATCCTGGTGGTATGGTTATATCCTCAAAGGTAGTTCCTCCAATATCCAGCAGATTGGAAAGGCCATTGAGGTTGGTCAGATTAGGATTTTCTTGAATAATTAAGGCAAAATCTATGGATGTCAGATTTGAAAACCAATCCATATGGGTGAGAAGGGGGTTGCCAATCAATGCTAAAATTTCAAATGACGTGAATTTGGAGAGCGCGCTAAAGTCACTTAACATCACATTATTAATACTTGCAAATGCATTGAGAGTGTTTATATTCTGAATGGGTTCTAATGTGGTAATCAGAGGACAGTTTTCGATGGAAATATAAAAATCAACGGATTCTAATCCTGATAATCCATTGATGTCCAATAATTCTGGGCAATTAGCTATCTCAAGAAAACGGCCAATTGACTTTACATTCATTAATCCATTAATATTTGACAGCATGGCATTTCCAACGATGAAAACCTGACAATCTATATTTTCTAACCCTTCTAATCCGTCTAAATTTAACAATTCCGGGTTATCAATAATAGACAATGAAAAAAGATCAGTTTCAATTGTAGAAATTCCTTGTAAGCCGTTCAGGGTAGTCAATTGACTGTTGCCACTGACAGTCAGTCCTTCAATGGATCCTGTCAGGTTTGATAATTGCGATATATCGGTTAATAATTCATTATCAGATATTTGAAATTCGGAGGCAAGGGACTCCAGATTTTGTAATCCATTGAAATTTGACAAACTGGTATTAGATATATGTAGACTTTTGACACTTTTCAGATTGGAAAGTGGTGAAAGATCAGTAACAGTCGCTTGTTGTATATTAAGTGTATATTCAAAATCCTCACAATTAAGTGCAGCAAAGTTGTCTACATCCATTTGGTTAATGATCACTACATCCGCATCAGGACATTGGCTGTAAAGTATTTGAATGGATACATTGAAATACAACATTAGAAAAATAGGGAAGGTAATTTTATTCGTCATGATCATTTGTTTTAATCTTAATTGTCTTATTTCTGCTTTTGAAACTATGTAAAAGTTTTTCGTCAGTATTTGTCACCTAAAATTTTGATATAAATAGTTATATTATATATGTTTTATATTTATTTAAATCAATAATAGAATTAATTATACATAATAAATTTTACAAATGTATAAAAGTATTTCATCTGTATGCATTTCAAGCACTATTTTTTATTCTATAATAAAAACATAATCTGAATTTTCATTTTTTCAAAAACTTATTGGACAAGCATACCCAAAGAGAAAGGCTATGTATTTCTGTGATTCATTTGGCTAAGAAAAAGATTTTCATTACTTCCTTTGTTTTTCAGTATTTTTACATAAAGGACGATTATAATAAAACATCAATGTATGGATGGTTGGAATGAAATACAAATATGGCCTTTACTGGCTGGGCTTGGGCTATTCCTCTTTGGCATGTACATGCTGGAAGAGGCTTTGAAAAAGTTAGCCGGCAGGTCTTTTAAAATCTTCTTGCGAAAGCAAACTAAAAACCGGATCAAAGCCATACTTTCAGGCACACTCGTAACCGCAATTCTTCAAAGTAGTTCTATGGTGATATTGCTGGTGATGTCTTTTGCAGGAGCGGGTATCATTGGACTTAAGAATGGAATAGGAATGGTTTTGGGTACTAATCTTGGTACAACTTTTACAGGGTGGATGGTTTCAATGATTGGATTTAAACTTAATATAGAATCCGTAATCCTTCCTTTTCTGGCTATTGGTGGTCTGGGTACCATTTTTTTGAAATCAGAGAAACTTTCCCATTGGAGCAAACTCCTCATGGGTTTCAGTTTTATGTTTTTTGGGTTGAGTTATATGAAAAATGGATTTGCAGAGTTTGCTGAACAAATTAATATAGAATTCTTTGCAGGTAAGCCTTTAATACTTTTCTTTTTTGCAGGTTATATTCTTACTGCTGCCATTCAGTCCAGTTCGGCATCTATTATGATTTTTTTATCTTCATTGGCTGCGGGAATTATTACCCTTGAACAAGGTGCTTTTTTGGTCATTGGCGCTGACCTGGGTACCACTATCACGGCCATTATTGGGTCTATCGGAGCTAACTCCATTAAAAAGAAGATTGGATGGGCTCAATTTTTATTTAACTTGTTTAATGCAGTGATCGCATTACTGTTGTATAAAGGTTATTTGACATTGATTGAATCAGGACTCAAAATTCGTGATCCCTTAATTGCTTTGGTGGTATTTCACAGTATGCTCAATTTGGCAGGTATCGTGATATTTACTCCCTTTTTGGGTCAATTTGCAAAAGTGTTGAACAGAATGATCAGGGTAAAGCAAATACAGGTAAGCACTTATGTAGGACACGCCATATCTCATGAAGTACATGCAGGAGTAGAAGCTTTGATTAAAGAGATTCAATTGTTTTTTAATCATGCACTGAATATCAACCGGGCTCATTTTCATGGGAATACAAGAAATAATGCCTTTCCCTCTTTAATGGATTATCAAAACCTGAAGGCCTATGAAGAAGAGTTAGGTAATTTTTATATTCAACTACAGCAGAATGAAATGATTATGGAAGAGGTGGAAAAAATTAATGCATGTATTTCAAGCATTAGGAATGCTACCCTTTCTGCTAAGGATGTCAAAGACATTAGACATAATCTTATTGAGCTGAGCCTGGTGACTGATGATCATTTATTTCATTTTTATTTGAGAATTTGTGAAAATCAAAAGAGCATATATGAACATCTTCTTGATTTTTCAGACCATGAAGAAAAATGGAATGAAGCAGAATTAGATAAGATTTCAATAATGTCTCATCATTTTTATGAAAATGAAATGAAGGAGATTTACAGTTTATTTGCTAATGGGAAACCAAGAGAAGTTTCTATGCCCACTTTGATGAATGTTATCCGGCGAATCAGTGGATCGAATGACTATCTGATCCGCTCAAAGCGATTGTGGTTGAAAGCGCAGGAGGGAGTCCGTGAACAAGCTCATATTTTACAGGTTTTGGATTAAGACAAATAAATTTAAGTACTATAAACTATAGCAGAGGAAATTAAAATTGTAATTGTAACTCTGAACAAATTGTCGTTAACTACCTCATATGGAAATACCCATACTAAGAGAGATTGTGATCGTTTTGGGTCTGGCCATTGTGATCATTTTGTTATTTCAAAGATTTAAAGTGCCCTCCATTCTGGGGTTTTTATTATCGGGTATAATCGCCGGACCCTATGTGTTGAATTTGTTGCGATCTCATCATGAAGTAGAGATGCTTTCAGAGATAGGGATCATTCTACTTCTCTTTTTGATAGGAATTGAGTTTTCGTTGAAAGGTTTAGCTTCGATTAAGAAAGCCGTACTGGTTGGTGGGGTAACTCAGGTAGGCTTGACTATATTGGTTACAACGGTCATATCGATATGGGTTGGACTTACATTAAATGAAGCTATATTTTTAGGCTTTCTCTTTTCACTGAGTAGTACTGCCATTGTACTAAAGATATTGCAGGAAAGAGGGGAGGTTACCTCTCCACATGGTAAATTTTCTATAGCCCTACTTATTTTTCAGGATATAATAGTTGTTGCTATGATGCTTTTTACGCCTTTACTGGCGGGCAAGGAGGATAACCTAATGGGTGCAATAGCTATTTTATTAGGAAAATTAGTGTTGGTTGTATTCATGATATATCTACTGGGTCGCTTTGGAGTTCCTTTTGTCCTGGGTGTAGTCGTGAAAACTAAAAATAGAGAACTCTTCATTTTAACCATCGCAGTCATATGTTTTGGAATAGCCTGGATGACATCCGCTGTTGGTTTGTCTCTGGCTTTAGGAGCATTTTTCGCGGGGTTGATCATTTCTGAATCTGATTACAGCCATCAGGCAACGGCAAATGTGTTACCGTTTCGCGAAATATTTATTAGTTTTTTCTTTATATCTGTGGGGACGTTGCTTGATTTATATTTTTTCATCTCTCATTTTATTATGATTGTCTTACTAACCTTGGGTGTAATGATTGCAAAAATGTTCATAGTATGGTTTACAGTCTGGACATTTAAATACCCCATGAGAACTGTATTATTGACTGCATTGGCTTTATTCCAGGTGGGTGAATTTTCTTTATTATTATCCGGCATTGGTCTTCAAAATGATATAATCCAAGATGATGTATATCAGTATTTTTTATCGGTAGCTATTCTTTCAATGGCACTAACACCTTTTATCATGGGCGCTGCTCCCCGGCTTTCCGATAGAATGTTAAAGGTACCCATTCCAAAAGCCGTTAAGAAAGGGCTTACTATTTCAAGAGTAAACCGCCGTAAGGAAGAACCTCGTCATAAAGAAATTCATGATCATTTGGTCATCATAGGATATGGAATTAATGGCCAGAATATAGCCAAAGCGGCCAATTTTGCAAATATTCCATATCTGATTATTGATCTGGATCCTCAGCAATTTATTCTGGGAAAAGAAAGAAATCAACCCATCATTTTTGGTGATGCCTCAGATGAACTGATTTTGCATCACGCCAGGGTACATGAAGCCAGAGTAGTGGTTATTGCAATTTCTGATCCGGTAGCCACTCGTAAAATCATCAGTCATATCCGCATGATGACTAAAGCTGCTAACCTGATTGTAAGGACACGCTATGTAAAGGAAATTGAAGAAAATATTAAAATGGGTGCAGATGAAGTGATTCCCGAAGAGTTTGAAACGTCTATAGAAATTTTTACCCGGGTGTTGCGAAAGTATCTGGTGCCATTTAATGAGATACAGGACTTTATAAAGAAAATCCGTTCGAGTGATTATATGATGCTCACCAGTGTTAAAGCAGCCAGAGAGCAATTACCCTTTTACAATCTCCATGTTCCTGACAGGGAAATTACCTCCCTCATCGTAAAAGATATAAACACAGATTTTGTTGGAAAGAGTATTGGTGAGTCAGGAGTGGAAAAGTTGTATAAAATAAATATATTAACCATAAAAAGGGGGGAGGAGTACATCACACAAATTTCAGATGACACTGTGATAAAGTTGGACGATTTACTGATCGTTATGGGGGATCCTGTTGACATCAATTCATTTGCTGATTTATTGTAAGCACATGTGTCGTGACTTTCCACTTTTAGAATATGTGTTACTAAGATGTGTTATTAGGACACAAATTATTTTTAACTACTGATTGCTTTTTTTCTTTTCAAAGTGATTGTTGTTTCTGTTTTTGGGTTTGCGCTTAATATGATTCTTTCCGTTGTGCTTTCCGGGCTTAGGAAATTTTCTTCTTTCCTTTTGGGTATTCCAAAGTGGTCCTTCACCAAACTTATTGGGCAATTGAGCTTTTATTACTTCATTTTCAATCAGTTCTTCAATCTTATGAAACTTATACATGTCAAGCTCATTGATCAATGTAATGGCTACACCAGTAGTTTCAGCACGGGCAGTTCTTCCAATCCGGTGAACATAATCCTCAGCATCACCGGGCACATCGTAATTGATGACAAGATTGATATCCTGGATATCAATGCCACGGCTCAGGACATCTGTAGCAACGAGTACTCTGATTTCACGTGAACGAAATCTTCGAATAGCATCTTCACGGTCACTTTGGGCCAGATCAGACGATACTCCCATTACTTTGTATTTGTTCTGATCAAAGGCTCTTACTATTTCACTTACTTTCTTTTTTGTTGAAGTAAAAATTAAAATAGAATGATATTTGGGTTTCTGATCGATCAAACTTTTAATCAGGGGTGTTTTTTGATGATCATACACTAAGTATGCTGCCTGCAATACACCTTCTGCTGGTTTGGACATGGCCAGCGATATTTCTTTCGGGTTTTGAAGTATCGATTTTGCAAGTTGCCGGATTCTGGGAGGAAATGTTGCACTGAATAATAAGGTTTGTCTTTTTGAAGGAAGAAATGATACTATTTTTTGAATGTCATCATAAAAACCCATATCCAGCATCCGGTCAGCTTCATCCAGGATGAGATATTCTACTTTACTGAAATCCGAATAACCCATATTGAGATGAGAGATTAATCTTCCCGGTGTGGCTACAATGATATCGGTTCCGCTTTTCAAAGCTTTTTTTTCTGCTTCAAAATCCTGGCCTGATCCTCCGCCATAAATGGCAATTGAGCTGATATCAACAAAGTAGGCGAAAGCCTGTATTTGTTGCTCAATCTGCATAGCTAATTCTCGTGTTGGTGCAATTACCAAAGTATTGGTGTGGCTTTTATCCTTGGAATGAAGCATGCTAAGGACAGGCAATATGAAAGCGGCGGTTTTTCCTGTACCTGTTTGGGCACATGCCAGTAAATCACGCCCCTGAAGTATCGCCGGAATGGCCTCTTGTTGGATCGGTGTTGCTTTGTCAAATTTCATGTAGGAAAGAGCTTCCTGCAACTCCTCTATAAGACCTAAATCTTTAAAATTCATTCAATTTCTTATATAATTTTAAATTAATTTAATCATTCGACAGCAAAACTAATACAATATTCCGAATTCGTTCTAAGTATTAAAATACTTCCCAAAATAGATACAATAGGCTTCATTGTTATTGCATGTCCTTACTTGATCCCAAAACAACCTGGGTAGTGTGTGTTTTTCCATTGCGTAAGTAGGTAATATTAACCTGATCTCCCGGTTGGAATTTTTCAAGTGCCAGGATGAGGTCAATATTGGTTTCAATCTTTACATTTCCAACCTGGGTGATAATGTCTCCATTTTCTTCCCGGCCAAATGCATCTCTGGTAACTCCTTTCAATCCGGCTTTTTGCGCCGCTGCGTTTGGAGTGACATTCATAATCATGGCCCCTTTTATACCCGTTCTGGCTCTGTTTTGATCACTGGCCAGTTCAACTCCTATAACGGGTCTCCTAACTTCTCCAAAAACTATTATATCAGGAACCACCCAATTCACTACATCAACAGGCACAGAAAATCCAATGCCGGCATAAGCTCCTGAAGGACTGTATATAGCTGTGTTTACACCGATAAGGCGGCCAGATGAATCCAGTAACGGCCCCCCGGAGTTGCCAGGATTAATGGCTGCATCAGTTTGGATCACATCACGAATGGGAAGACCCGTTAATGACTTAATTTCCCTGCCCAATGCACTGATTACTCCTACAGTCAGCGTTTGATCCAAACCGAAAGGATTGCCGATCGCATAGGCAGTTTGCCCAACTTTCAGATTGCCGGAAGTTCCAATCTTAATGGGTCGAAGTTTCTCCACAGGCGCTTTGATTTTTAATACAGCAATATCTTTTCTTGGCTCACTACCAATGACTTGCGCTTCGTATGAACTTTGATCGGAAAGAGTAACAGTAGCTTTATTTGAATTTCTGATGACATGGTAGTTGGTGACAATATGCCCATCGTGATCCCAAATAAAGCCCGATCCGGATCCCGATGGAATTTCAGTAACATTTCTGGTCCAATAATCCTGTCGCAAAGTAGTAGTGGTAATAAAGACCACTGAAGGGGCAGCCTCCTCGAACAGGTTGATGGTTGCTTCTTCCTGAGAAGTGATCCTGGTGACCGGATCAACCATTCGCTTGTTAGAGGAAGTTGTATTGGTGTCGTCCATAGCCGATGGACTTTTATGGGAAACTAACATCAAACTGTCTGTAGGTGAAGTAACAGTGGGTTTTTCAGTATGTGTAGTTCCTAAATAATAGGCTCCGCCAATCAAAACCAAAATCAATACCCAATATATTAGTCGCATAGCTATTAGTTTATAAGTGAATCAATTCATCATGCATATAACTTTCAAGGAATTGAAAATGTTATGAAAAAGTACGAAGATTAACGTATTATTTAGAAATATAGGTGAAGGCCATGTTTTGTTCTATGTATTCCGGTCGTCTTTCTTTTGCAAAATATTCTTCAATGAAAACAGTAAGCGCTCTATTACATAATTCACAATTACTTTTACCTTCCACCCATACAACGTTTCCTTTCACATTAAAAGATATAATAAATGGTATGGAAGGGGGCAGATTCTGAAACACATCTTTTTCTTTATTAATTTCTGTACGAATGAATTGGATGAGCTTTAATGTCTCACCAGGGGGTAAAATTTTCTCGGGGAATGATGGCGCTTTATTGAGCATGCGCTCTTCTATTTCTTCTCCGGAATCATCAATGGAAAGAGCTTCTTCAATTTTTGAAATGGCAAATACCTCATTCTCCAGATTGGCCTCTGCAAATTCTGTTAAAGTCCTCGCTAAGGAATTATTTAGGCCATTGCTTTTTACTTCTGCTGGAATTGTTGGGAGCATTGCGATGACGGAATCCGTTTGCATCCTCTCACGGTCACCTGTGTGGTCATTTGTTTTTTCTTCCTCTCCATTTTCATTGGCGGCTAACTCCCCGGCAGTTTGCATCAACTCCTGAGGATTAAATTCATCGTTTGACTGGAGCGCTGCAACACCTGACTTTGTAACAGAAGTCTTGTTTTTTACATGATTGCCCGATGTAGG
>DAOLDB010000013.1:0-78284 GCA_035327565.1 Saprospiraceae bacterium | reverse complement strand
GCTTTGTCGATTTCCTGCTCAGATGCCTCAGAGAATACCCATGTATTTGGAATATTCAATCTGGGATTCATCGTTCGGAATGATTTTATACTCTCTGCTGTGCGTGTAAAACCTATGTGATTTTTTCCAGTGATCATTCTGTATCTTTTTAAAACTATAAGATTTCAATCAAATATAATGTTTCTGATTATGCATACGTGTCAGATTATTTAAAAATATCCGGAGGAAGTTCTGGTCTGGATTGGAGACCTGCTTTTATTATGGACTCAACCCGAATGCGTGCGGGTCCGGTTAAAGGCAGTCTGGGGGGGCGAACAAATTCTGAACCCAGGCCGGTGGCTACTTCAGCCATTTTTATATTTTGTACCAACTGAGGATCAATATCCAATTCCAGCAAAGGAAGAAACCATCTGTAGATTTCTAATGCTTCATCCCTTCTACCTACTTGAACCAACCTGTAGATGGCAACCGTTTCTTCAGGGAAAGCACAGACTAGTCCAGCTACCCATCCATCTGCACCCATCAATAAACTTTCCAGGGCAAGAGTATCCACTCCACAAAGTATTTTCAACCGGTCACCAAAACGGTTTTTTAACCGGGTTACATTCGACACATCCCGTGTTGACTCTTTTACAGCTCCAATATTGGGCATTTTTAGCAGCTCTTCAAACATATCGAGGGTTACTTCAATTTTGTAATCTACCGGATTATTGTAGATCATGATAGGCAGGGTTGTAGATGAAGCTACTTCACTCAAATAAACAACTGTTTCAGCATCACTCGCTTTGTATCGCATGGGTGGTAACAGCATTAAGCCATTGGCACCTTCTCTTTCAGCTCTTTTGGCAGAGTCGGTTGCATCTCTGGTAGACTGTTCTGCAATATTGATTACAACAGGTACCCTTCCCTCTGCCTTTTTCAACGCGGAGTGTAAAAGTATGTTTTTCTCATCTGTGGTGAGAGTACTTGCCTCTCCCAAAGTGCCTCCTAAGATGATCCCATCCACTCCTGAGCTGATCTGAGAGAGAATATTGTGCTCAAACAATGGAATATCCAATTCATCACCTGCTGTAAATTTTGTAGTCACCGCAGGCATAACGCCTTTCCAATTCATAAGTTATTTTTTTTTTGTTTCCAGATAATAAACCTTCCCTTGCATTCCATAGGCTAGGGAGATGCAACCCATGGTAATTAAAATCAATACGCTCAATTTGGCCGTACATAGATTTTAGTGGTGATGGTTTTATGCATTTCAATTTTTTCTACAAAACTATGAGAAAAAGCCACTAAACAGTTAA
The DNA here is from genome assembly GCA_035327565.1 of Saprospiraceae bacterium. Classification (GTDB taxonomy): domain Bacteria; phylum Bacteroidota; class Bacteroidia; order Chitinophagales; family Saprospiraceae; genus JABDLO01. Next base: position 76,986 of record DAOLDB010000013.1, on the reverse strand, counting down.
TGGGCAATTGATGAATTATAATACTATATTTGCAAAATATACAATAATTTTTTCAATAATGGCAAAAATTATAAAAGTATCTCCATTGTTTACAACATTTGAAGCACTTTGTCGGGATAATTGTTTTAATAGTGAGTCATTATTCGAATAAGTACATTGCAAGACCATTATTGATTGATCCATAATGAAAGTATATCCATTTATTATTCCCAAAACCAATGATGAATCCATTCGTATTCAGGTGGATGAAGGAATTTATTTCTACGATAAATTGCACCAGCACAAGGAGATTCAAATCAGCTATATTGTAAAAGGGAATGGAAGGATGTTTATGGGTGATAGTTTCAGACCTTACAAAGCTGGGGATCTTTTTGTAATTGGAAGTGGAATACCGCATTTATTTGAAAGCAACCGAAATGAAAAGGTCTTTTCTAAGATGATTTCCATATTCTTTGATGAGGAAGATTTTTGGAATAAAGACAGAATGATAGCTGAGATCAATGAATTACAATACTTGTGGGAGGATGCAAAAAAAGGATTACAGATTAAAGTACATATCGATGAGGAGTATTTATTTGAGGCCATTAACCTAAAGAAGGGTGTAGATCGTTTGATCGCATTCTACAAAGTTGTACGATTTTTACATGTCAAAGATAAACTACCGATCAGCCCTAAAATTTTCGATTATAAGTATACAGAAGCGGGAGGCAAAAGAATGGCAGAGATTTTTGATTTTTCATTAAAGCATTTCAGGCGGACGATTACATTAGAAGAAGCAGCAAAGTCTGCCAAAATGAATAAGCATGCATTTTGCAGATACTTTAAAGCCAGGACTAATAAAAGGTATTTTGATTTTATCTCGGAGATTAGAATTGAAGAAGCGGCTGTAATGATTCGAACAAATCCCGATATAAATATTTCAGAAATTGCTCATTTGTGTGGGTTCAACAACATAGCTCATTTTAATCGACAATTCAAAAAAATCAAGGGTAGAAAACCATTGGAATTCAGAAAACTGCGGTAATTGATTTAAGAAATCACAAATAAATGAAATGAAATTTTAAAACAGCCCGTACAATTCACTGTTAACCTTTTCAATAATGATCCCGAGATCTTCCTTTTTGGATATGAAATCAAGTTCGTCATTATTAATGATCAATAATTTTCCTTTATTATAGTTAGATATCCAATTTTCATAGCGTTCATTGAGTCGTTTCAAATATTCAAGTGACATGTTTCCTTCATATTCTCTGCCTCTGTTTTGAATGTGCTGTACTAAGGTAGCAATACTTGAGCGCAAATAAATCAACAGATCCGGTGGCTTAACCTGGGAAGACATTGTACGGAAGAGATCGACATAATTCTCAAAATCTCGCTCGGCCATTAATCCCATTTCATAGAGATTAGGTGCGAAAATATAAGCATCTTCATAGATGGTTCGATCCTGTACCACCGTATGCTCTCCATTTTGAATTTTTAATATCTGTTTATATCTGGAATTGAGAAAATAGATTTGAAGATTGAAAGCCCACCTTCTCATGTCGTTGTAAAAATCACTTAAATAGGGGTTGTCAGCAGTATCCTCATATTGCACCTCCCAGCCATAATGTCTGGAAAGTCGTTCAGACAATGATGTTTTCCCTGCACCTATATTTCCGGCAATAGCGATGTGTCTGATCATTATGCTTTTATAAGTATTGATGAATATTAACCTTCAGTCTGGCCACTTATTCTTTTATTCATACGTATAGCTTTCTCTTGCGCTAATATAATCAGACCTTTAATATTAGAGTCATCGCTTTCTGTATATTTTAAAAAAGGTAGAATAAAGAGAAGTTCGCTAAAAAATTTAATGTTATTTTTTGGATATGATTAATTTTGACGATCCATTTCAACAACCCATCGAAATAATATTTATGCAAATAGATAAAACTTTAATTTTAAAACTGGAAAAGCTGGCAAGACTTGAGCTGACGGAAAATGAAAGGCAGGAGATGGTAAAAGACATACAGAAAATATTAAATATGGTTGACCAATTAAATGAATTGGATACTACTGGGGTAGAACCTTTAAAATATTTGTCAGAGTATAAAATGAACCCAAGGACTGACGAGGTGATTGAAGGGAAAGATAGGGACAAAGCCCTGGATCTGGCTCCTGAGCGAATTGATTATTACATTAGTATTCCCAAAGTAGTGGATAAATAATTAATTCTTTATATGTTACAGCTCCCGGAAAATTTGAAATTAATTCAATAGAGTGCAAAAAATCATTTCCATTCGTAATTTAACAAAAACATACGTTATGGGTATCCATAAAGTGCATGCCTTGAACGGTGTGGACCTGGATATTCAAAAAAATGAGTATGTTGCACTGATGGGACCTTCAGGTTCAGGTAAATCCACTCTCATGAACATCATGGGTTGTTTGGATACCCCAACATCGGGTAAATATATTCTTAATGATATTGATGTATCATCTATGTCGGATCATGACCTTGCAGAAATTAGAAATAAAGAGATTGGCTTTGTTTTTCAATCCTTTAATTTGTTACCCAAGTTATCTGCTCTTGATAATGTAGCATTACCCCTTGTGTATGCAGGGGTAAAAAAAAGTGTTCGCAGAGAAAAAGCATTATTGACTTTGGAGAAAGTTGGATTGAAGGATCGTTCTCACCACAGACCCAACGAATTGTCAGGAGGTCAAAAGCAAAGGGTTGCAATAGCAAGAGCTTTGATCAATGACCCGGCAATTATATTAGCTGATGAACCTACAGGGAATTTGGATACCAAAACCTCCCTTGAAATCATGGACATTTTTGACCGTATTCACAAATTAGGCAATACGGTCATTTTAGTTACTCATGAGCCGGATGTTGCTGGACATACACATAGAATCATCAGGTTATTGGACGGAAAAGTAGAAAGTGATATGTTGAACGAGAGGGTAGTGGCTAAAGCAACTTAACTGAAGGCGGAGTAAAGCGCATGTTCATTCCCAACGGCGAATTAGAGTGTAAGTATTGTGCGCAAACTATGGTATCAATACGGACTTTAACTTTGCATGATATATATCAAACTTTCTTAGGTTCCAATGATTTCCTCCTTCTATGATGAAAAATTCATCTGTGGGATTTAAGGCAGTTTTTAAATTCAATGCTGACTTCAGAGGGATGATCAGATCTTTGGTCCCATGAAAAACAATTGTCTTTCCCTGATAGGAAGAAAGAAATTCGATGGTTGGAAATTTATATTGAATGGGCATAATTTTCAGAATGGGTCTGGCAATCGGCCAAATGACATTATAAAGCTGATCAAAGGGTGTTTCAAGAATCAATGTGCCTGGATGATATATGCTGGCCAGGTAGGATGCAACAGCTGTACCTAATGAACGCCCATAGAATACAGGATTGAAAACAGAGAGGTTTTCATAGGCCCATTGTATCAATACTTCTGCATCCTCATACATTGTGTTTTCTGAGGGCACTCCTGTGCTTTTTCCAAATCCTCTGTAATCCATCATTAAAACTGAAAAGCCAAGCCGTATAAAATCTTCAGCTATTATGCCCCACTTTTGCAGGTTACCGGAATTACCATGAAAGTAAATGATCGTACCTTTGTGATCAGCTTTAGGTTGAAAAAATAATGCGTGGATCCATTCTCCATCCCGGGTAGGAATAAAATATTCTTCATAAGGATATTCAAAAGAAAAGCAAAAACTGCTCTCAAGTTTTGCCGGTTGGAATATGATTTTTTGATGGATTAATCCTTGTATCATTAAATAAAACTAATATCTTTAATCCATAGACGTATCTAAATCATTATGGAAATGCCCATTTTTATATATGATTTGTTCATCTGCCCATATCTCACCTCCCTGCCTCATATCTGCGATCATATCCCAATGGATAGATGAATGATTAAGTCCACCTGTTTGAAGATATGATTGACCTATGGCCATATGTATAGTTCCTCCGATTTTTTCGTCGAAAAGTATGTTTTTCGTTGGTTTTTTAATTTGATAGTTGGTGCCAATGGCTACTTCTCCAAAATATCTACTGCCTTCAATTGTAAAAACCTGATCTAAAATGTTTTTTCCTTTTACGGCATCCCAATTCACAATCCGACCTTCTTTTACTTCAAGAGAAATCCCTTGTACTTCATGACCCATATAAATGGAGGGATAGTCAAAATACACAAATCCTTCCACTGAATTTTCTACAGGTCCGGTATATACTTCTCCGGATGGCATGTTGCTTCGACCGTCAGAGTTAATCCACTTTCTTCCTTTGACGGAAAAAGAAATATCGGTTTTATCGTTTTTATAACGAATTTTTTCCGTTTGATTGAGAAAATTTACAAGGACTTCCTGCCTTTTTCTCACTGTGTGCCAGGATTCTGCAGGATCATCACTGTGAAGAAAACAAGCCTGATAAATAAATTCGGTATACTCCTTCAAGCTCATCCCCGCTTCATTTGCGCAGGCTTTAGTAGGGAATTGACATAAGCTTCTTTTCAAGCTTCCATTGGCTGTTCTTTGAAAATAAATATCATTAAGTGCTTTGAATGCACTTTGGCGGATGAAAGCCTTATGTTGATCCTCGTTTTGATATTCTATTATATCGTAGGGGGCTCTTATAGCAAGATATGCATCAAAAGTTTTTATGGCTGTGCTTTTCAGAAGAGGAATTGCTTTAATGATCTCTTCTGCGCCATTTTCCAAAAGTATTCTGGTTTGATCCCGGAATGATAAATCAACTTCAACATGCACACCCAATCGTACAGCTTCCTTGTATACTTCTTTGATCAGAGGTATTGCCAGGGTGGTAGAGGTAATATAGAGTTTTTCTCCTTCTTTTAATTCCAGACAGTAATCAGACAAGAGCCGGGCATATTTTTGTAATATAGTTTTTGAGGTTGTTTTAGTTGCTGCCATATTTACCAATGTTTGGTTTGATAAGGATATCTGGCTTTGTATTGATTTTGAATTAATTCTTTCATCGTATTTCTAAGAAGATCGATATTTTCATTATCTCTTGCAGAGACAAAAAGAGCCGGCTGTTGATATTCGTTTTCCAGTTTTTCTTTTAATTCTTCCAATATCAATCTTTTGTCTTCTTCCGGTAAATACTTGTCAAAATAATTAAGCCTGTACCGGTCTAATTTGTTAAATATCAGAAGAGTCGGTTTTTCAAATGCTTTCAGTTCCTGTAATGTTTGTCTGACGGTTTTGATATGATCTTCAAATTGTGGATGAGAAATGTCTACCACATGTAATAATATATCGCTTTCTAGTACTTCATCCAAAGTAGACTTAAAGCTTTCAATCAGATGATGGGGAAGTTTTCTGATGAAACCCACGGTATCTGATAATAAAAAGGGCATTTGTTCAAATACAACTTTTCTTACTGTTGTATCCAATGTAGCAAAAAGTTTATCTTCTGCAAACACCTCTGACTTGCTCAAAACATTCATCAAGGTAGATTTTCCAGCATTGGTATATCCCACCAACGCCACCCGGATTAATTGATCTCTGTTTTTTCTTTGGATTTGCGACTGTTGGTCAATTTTTTCCAGCTTTTTTTTAAGAAGACTAATTTTATCTCTTACAATACGCCGGTCGGTTTCAATTTCCTGTTCTCCAGGTCCTCTCATTCCAATACCTCCACGTTGTCTTTCCAGGTGTGTCCATAAACCACGGAGTCGCGGAAGTAAATATTGCATTTGGGCGAGTTCAACCTGGGTTTTCGATTGTGCTGTCTGAGCCCGGCCTGCAAAAATATCAAGGATGAGGGTACTCCTGTCTACAATCTTAACTTTAAGTGTCTCTTCCAGGAACGTAGTTTGTTTACCTGTCAGGTCATCGTCAACGATCACCAGGGAAATCTCTTCATGCTTATCAATGAAATCTTTGATTTCTGCCAGTTTTCCACTTCCCGTATACGATTTTACATTGGGGTGCTTCAATTTTTGTATAAACCTTTTTTTGGTAATAGCCCCTGCTGTAAGTGCCAAAAATTCCAGTTCATCAAGATGTTCGGTAATTTGTTCTTCACTCTGTCCATCTAAAACGAGTCCAACTAAAATGGCATATTCATTGTCTTTTAAAATCCCTTTTGTTCTTTCCTTGCCTATTTGCCAGTTATTGCTCATGTCAGGGTTCATATTGTGGTTTGCAGATGATGTTTGTAACTTGTCACCCGGATTCAGCTCCCTTTCCGAAGCCATAATTCAGGGTCGACTTTACTTTTATTTTTCCAAACTTCGAAATGTAAAATGGTGTTATCATCAGCCAGCTTGCCGAGGACTGCGCCGGTTTTTACCTGCTGATTATTTTTTACCTCAACTGAAGAAAGTTTTGAATATACAGTATAGAAATTACCATGTTGTACTATCACCATATTTTCATAACCTGGTATAGAGGTAATACCTATAACTTTTCCGTTGTGAATGGATTTAACTAATGCACCAGGGGTGCTGGCTATATCTACACCGTTGTTATTGATTTTCAATCCTTTAATAGAAGGATGAGGTTGCACACCGAAAGGATTGGATATATATCCTTTATCTACAGGCCATGGAAATCGACCCCGGTTGTCTTCGAATAATTCCGATAGAGCAATAGCAGAATCCTCGGCTTTTCTGGATTTTTCTTTGTCTCTACGCTCCAACTCAGCAATGATGGCATCTTCAATGGCTTTATTCAGTTTTTCTCTTTCACTTTGGGCTTTTTCCAGCTCTTTTCTTAATCGAGCCTCATCTTTGGATAAATCTTTTAATATCCGATTTTCTTTTTCCCTTTCTGTCTGAAGCATTTGATACTGTTCGGATGAAGTTTTTAACAATTCTTCCTGTAATGTTTTATTTTCTGAAATGATTTTATTCTTAAACTCAATTTCTTCACTTATTTTATGTACTTCCACTGACTTGTTTAATGTAAAATTTTCAAATTGTTTAGCATACCTCCAACGAATGAGTGCATCATTAAGATTTTTTGCTGAAAGAAGATAGATCCATGTATTTCCGCTCATTTTTTTAAGATATTGATATCGGATCAGCTGGTAATATTGATGTTTTATTTTGCCAATTTCATTTAATAGATTAGCCTGCTGTTCGTTGTTTTTCTGGATATCCGAAGCAGCTTGTTCAATTGATTTTTTTATGTTTATTATGAGCTCTTCCCTTTTTGACATATTATCCTGAAGCGCCTTGAGTTCATTGAATTTAGCAGATTTTGAACGACTGGCTCGTTCGAGATTCTTTTGAGTGAGCTCTATCTCTTTGATGATCCTGTTTCTCTCTTCTTCAAGGGATGCTCGGCTCTGTGCACCAGCATTTGTCAAGTTGTAAAGAATGAAGAATATGAAACTAATGTATTTCAACATATTGTGTGGGAATATTGAAAATAGTCCGTTCGGGCTTTTCAAATTCAATGGATTGAAAGTCAAATTTAAAATAAGCTCTTTTGGGTTCATCCAATGGAAAAATATACTCGCGAAGATAGGGAATTTTAACTTTTTCATTATGCATTTTATAATCACTGTATCGTATGATCACAGTTCTGTCCATTGTATCAGTATAGACCATTTCATTGATGAGCAGATCGAAAGCATTGATTTTGAATGCAACACGTATGTCATTATGCATGCCAGAAAGTCTATAATGAAAAGGTTTTTCGAAAGCGGAATGCAGTGGGAATGAATCCGGTAACAGTGGTTTTGCCATTATTATTTCCTGGACGGTTTTAAAATCAATTTTTAGTTTAAGTTGTTGCTCCAATTCTTCAATACTTCCTCGCTCAAATTTTTTCTCCAGTCTATAGATAATGAACAGGGAATCCGGAGTCAGTAACATTCGGGAAGCTTCAACACTGAACTTTTTGAACACCATCCACACCATACTATCTTTTTTCACTCTCAAATACACCGTTCCACTTGTATTTTCTTCGGGAGTTTCAATCTTTATTTTTGCCCGGGATACCAACCAATCTGATTCTGCATTATGATGGAGCAAACTACCATACAGTTCCTCTGTGCTCCTTAAAGGGGGATCTCCTTTATATGATGAGGGAATTTTTGTGCCACATGAATGAATGAAAACCAACATGCAAATGGTCAGAGAAAACAATAAAAACTTTGATGAAAAGAGGGACAGGAAATCATTTGATGATGGACAATCCTCAAGGTCGGGTTTATGATGAAAAAGATCATCCATGTTATTGATTCAGTTTTTTGTCAATTGTAAGAGCGTTGGCGCCTGCTTTTACTGCTAATTTCCAAAAAGTGTGTGCTCTTTCAATTTGTCCCATTTTTGCCTGGATGTCTCCCATGAGTTCAAGTGAAGATGCATCTTTTTCCTGACTTAAGTTGATGGCTTCTTCTGCATATTTCAAGGCTTCATGTATATGATTGGATGCAAATTCATTTTTTGCGAGTGCCGTCAGTAATTTTACTTTCGTAATCCAATCGTTTACAGTCATCATGAGTCCTTCTTCAAGATATTCCCGGGCTTCTTTAAATTTATTATTATGCATCATTGCAATACCTAAAAAGTAATAGTTTTCATTCTGATTGGGAAAAAAGTCGATGGCATCTAAGGAATATTTTTCCAACCGTGTATAATCTTCCAACACCTCCAGTATGGTGAGCAATTGTTGCCATACCTGATATATCTTTTTTTCCCTTTGAAGGGTTTTTATATAAACTTGAGAAGCTTCTTCCAGTTGGTCATTCAGGTACAATGCATCACCGTAAATGGCCAAACATTTTGGGTTTTCCGGATGGGTTAAACTAAGTATTTCTGTGATTTCAACCAAAGCACTTGAAATCTGATGGTCATAGTTTGCCGCCAGTCTTTGCACATATGGTATAATTTCCAGTACTTTATGATCCGGATCTATATTTTTATTGGCAATCAAGGATTTCAACGAACGGATGTAATGTGTATCATCAATTTTACCTTTTGATAATGACATCATTGCAGTATTCGCGCGGGCATCATTCGGGTCAAGTTCCAGGATTTTTTCATACCATTCTGTGGCTTTTTTTGTCATATTATGTTGACCGTAAAAAGCGGCTAGATTATTCATGTAGCGTAAATCTACAGGATAAGCATTGACTAGTTTTAATAATTCCTTTTCGGCCTCTGTTTTGTTATTTGTTTGCAGGTGAATATCAAATTTCATCCTGATCAGAGGTTCGTATATTTTATGTGCCTTTTCCCATTGGTTCAGATCGCGAACAACTTGATCGAATTTTCTGGCATTGATCAAAGCCTTTCCGTAATTTTCAATATGTATATAATTACTTCCTTCCAGTTGGGATAGTTTAAAATAGCCAGTAGCGGCTTTCTCAAAGTTTTCCAATTCAAACATCAGGTCACTGTAGTGTTTTAAGATCCATACATTTTCATCATTCGTTTGTATAGCAATTTCTGCATACCGTGCACTGTTTTCAGCATCACCGGTTTTTTGATAGCATTTTGATAATTCAAAAGCTATTGTTGCATTATTTCTGTGTAAGCGAAGCAATTCTAAATATTTTTCAATAGCATTGTCCCATCTACCCATGTATTGATATACCTGAGCTTCCAGAAACTTATCCGACATTTCAATGTCTGTTTTTTCAGATCTTTCGACCTGAGAAAGGCCAATCATTTGTATACCAGTGATAATGCTCCAGGTAATAAAAGTAAAAATCAAATGTCTTTTCTGAAATGGATAAAACTTCATGTGGTGATCTGATTGGATTGTATTCTAAAACCTTATGATTGCAACTACGGTTTGCTTGAATCAGGAAGAATCATTTCAACATTTATAACGATTATTCAACAATAGTTATTTTCATCATATTTGTTCTGTACCTTTTGTGTAAAGGCATACTTCCGGTATTGATCACCACATCTCCAGGTTTGACTCTGCCTTTTTCTTTTAGTATTTCACATACATCACTCACAGTTTCATCAGTAGTGGTGAATCGATCGTAAGAATAGCAACGTACCCCCCAAACCAGATTAAGTGTAGACAACATATGCAGACGATCAGAGAAAATGTAAATATTGCATTTTGGCCTGTAACTGCTCATTTTGAATGCAGTATACCCGGATACTGTATGGCCAATAAGGGCTTTGGCGTGTACATCGTCAGAGATTGCTGCAGCATTCAGACATATAACATCTGAAAAAAATGTGTGAGAAGTTCGGTTTGGTTTTGGTCTTTTTCCTTGTAATTCATAATGATTTTCTGCTTCAACAATGATGCTATTCATCGCTTTAACAACCAGGTTGGGGTGCTTCCCAATTGAAGTTTCTCCACTGAGCATCACTGCATCAGTACCATCCAAAACTGCATTGGCTACATCGGTCACCTCTGCCCTGGTAGGACTGGGGTTTGTGATCATACTCTCCATCATTTGCGTAGCAACAATAACAGGTTTAGCCCTTTGGATGCAATTCCTGATGATCATTTTTTGGATGGCGGGTAGCTTTTCAATGGGTACTTCAACGCCGAGATCTCCTCTGGCAACCATAACTGCATCGGTGACTTTTATGATTTCCTTTATATTATTGATGGCTTCAGGTTTTTCAATTTTTGAAATCACTTTGGCAGGATGCTCCGCCTTAGCTATTCGTCGCTTCAGATCCATTACATCCGAAGCTTTGCGAACAAATGAAAGTGCAATCCAATTTACCGGCTGAGTTAGTATAAACTCAAGGTCATGTAGATCTTTTTCTGTCAAAGAAGGCAATGAAACTTTTGTATCAGGCAAATTAACTCCTTTATTTGATGAAAGTATTCCTCCAAACAATACTTTTAGTTCTACTTTAGATTTTTGATCAGTATTCAGTACTCCAAATACCAATTTCCCATCATCCACAAGTATTTTTTCGCCAACCTTGACATCCATTGCAAACTGCTCATAGCTCATATAAATACCCTCTTTTGTGCCCGGTTTGTTTTCATTCGTAAATGTAATAATGTCCCCTTCATTTAATTGAAGTGCATTGTTTTCGATTTTCCCAATACGTAGCTTCGGGCCTTGCAAATCGGCTAAAATACCCACATGAGTTTGATGTTTTTCATTGATAAGGTTGATGTTTTTTATCACCTCAGCATGCTCCGCATGGGTACCATGACTGAAATTAAGCCTGAAAACATCGACACCTGCTTTGACTAGTTGCAGGAGATTTTCATAGCTTTCTGAAGCAGGACCTATAGTGGCTACAATTTTAGTTTTCTGGTGGTCTTTAATAATTTTCTCTTCCAAATTGGTATAATTAACTTAGTGTCAAAAGTACAATTATAATATGAATTGAGTATTATACAATGATAAATAAAGGATAAAAGACATGCAAGCTGACATCAAACAAAGTTAAAAATAATAACACACAAGGGCTGTTTACTTCATCCGTTAGCTGGAATGCATTTATATCATTTTAAATCCATTTCTTTTGGTGATTTAAGTTAACATATAGATATTCAATATCATGTGAAAGATGCTGTGTGTGTATCGTTTTAAAAAAACAGAAAAAAGTTGGTAAAGAAAACATTAATAGTTTACTTTGCCTTTTCAATATTAAAGCATTAGTTATGTCAGAGATCGCAGATAAGGTAAAACAAATTATTGTTGATAAGCTTGGGGTTGATGAATCTGAAGTGGTTAGTGAAGCAAGTTTCACCAATGACCTCGGTGCGGATTCGTTAGATACTGTTGAGCTTATAATGGAATTTGAAAAAGAATTTGATATTTCTATTCCTGATGAAGAAGCTGAAAATATTCAGACTGTTGGTCAGGCAATAGCATATCTGGAATCGCAAAAGTCGTAATACTGCCTTTGCGTAGGCGTATTATTAGAGAGACTGACAAATCCACAAATCCAATTGGTTTGTGGATTTTTTTTTGTTTCTATGCTTGAATCTTTCATTCTTTTCATGGTTATTAAAATTGGATAAATGATTTATCTTTACCCTCATGAGATGGTTTTGGGTAAAGGTGATTTGTGGTTATCCCATTTATTATATTCATAAATTTCCTTTGCGAATGCGATGATTTTACATTGGTGATTCTTTTCAGGTATAGAATAGAAAACCATCAATAGAAAATCATTCCAACCGGTAACAGTATATTAATCATTTCTTGGAATATTATGAAGAATTTACATTTGAGAAGAGTAGTAGTAACCGGAATAGGAGCACTTACTCCCATCGGCAATACAATAGCGGCTTACAAAGAAGGGTTGATGCAAGGGAAGAGCGGCTGTGGGCTGATTACACGTTTTGATGCATCTTTGTTTAGAACTAAGTTTGCATGTGAACTGAAGGGTTTTAATGTGGAAGACTATATGCATAAGAGGGAGGCAAGACGTATGGATCCTTTTTCTCAGTATGCGATGGTTGTTACAGACGAAGCCATAGTGAATGCAGGGTTGGATACTGATAAAATTGATTTAGAAAGAGCCGGTGTAGTGTGGGGAAGTGGAATCGGAGGGTTTGAGACGATAGAAAGAGATATTGAGGAAGCTACATTAAGAGAAGGAGAACCAAAGTATTCTCCTTTTTTGATTCCAAAGCTGATAGCTGATATAGCACCGGGACATATATCCATTAAATACGGCTTTCAGGGTCCTAATTATACAACAGTTTCCGCGTGTGCTTCCTCATCTAATGCAATTTGTAGTGCTTATGATTATATCCGATATGGAAAAGCAGAAATTATGATTACAGGCGGCTCTGAGGCCGCGATTACCAAAGCAGGTGTCGGTGGTTTTTCCTCTATGAAGGCATTGTCAGAAAGGAATAATGATCCTGCAACCGCCTCCAGGCCATTTGATAAAAACAGAGATGGATTTGTACTGGGTGAAGGTGCGGGCGCTTTAGTATTAGAAGAATACGAACATGCAAGGAAGAGAGGAGCCCATATATTGTGTGAAATTGTAGGAAGTGGCCTCACTGCAGATGCTTACCACATGACTGCACCGCATCCTGAAGGAACTGGAGTCATGAGAGTAATGAATCTGGCATTAGCTGAAGCAGGTATTGACCCGGGTCAAGTCGACTACATTAATACACATGCCACTTCCACCCCACTGGGGGATGTTGCTGAAATCCTTGCTATAAAGCATTTATTTGGAGAGAATAATAGCCGGATAAATATCAGTGCTACTAAATCGATGACTGGTCATTTGTTAGGCGCCGCTGGTGCCATTGAGCTTATTTCCGGAATTATTGGTATGCAATATGATTTTGTCCCACCTACGATCAATCATTTTGAAGAGGACCCAGATATTGGGACAAAATTGAATCTTACATTGAATGAAGCACAGCATAAGAAGTTGGACGTTGTGTTAAGTAATACATTTGGATTTGGAGGTCATAATTCAAGCATTATTATTAAAAAGATATAATTTTCAGTGAGGCTCATCAGAAAATTTTATAATTCCACCATATCGCCTGACAAAGAGCTGGCCAGGAGCCTCAAACCTATACTCGGGTTTACTCCATCCCGATTACAGCTGTTCAAATTGGCATTTTATCATCGCTCTATGATCAATGGGCAGGAAATTGCTCCCGGAACCAATGAGAGACTTGAATTTTTAGGAGATGCTATTCTTTCAACTGTAGTGGCTGAATATTTATTTAATAAATATCCCACTCAGGACGAAGGTTTTCTCACTAAAATGCGCTCAAAAATAGTCAAGCGCAAAACCCTGAATCATGTTGCTGAACAGATGGGACTTGACATCATCCTATCGGATTATTCATTAGGAAATATGAGTAAATCGATGCTTGGTAATGCTCTGGAAGCATTGGTGGGTGCATTGTATATTGAGTTTGGGTATGCCAAGACGAGGGATTATGTGATTTCAAAAATTCTGATGAAATATCTCGATTTTGAACAATTGGAAAATACTGATGACAATTATAAAAGCATTCTTTTGGAATATTGTCAAAAAAACGGAAAGACCATCAATTATAATCTGATCAATCGCTTCAAAATGGATAAAAGAGATCGCTTCAGGGTTGGTGTGGAAATTGATGGGGAAATTATATCCACAGCTGAGGATTTTAATAAAAAATCAGCAGAGCAACTTGCTTCGAAGAGAGCCTTACACCAACTTGGAGTTGATCATTATGAGGATTGAATATTGATGTATGGATTCTCTCACACAGTTTGTTTTAGGTGCTTCGGTAGGGGAGGCTGTTGGCGGTAAAAGTATAGGAAACAGGGCCATGATGTGGGGTGCAATCGGTGGTACTTTACCCGACCTTGATGTTTTTGCCTCAATATTTTTTTCCGAAGTGGAGGCTTTGGCTATGCACAGGGGTTTTACTCATTCAATACTTTTTGGATTAATTTGTCCTTTTATTCTTTCTTCGGCAACTTATGGTTTGTATTCCAGTGGTCTATTTCAGTAGAAATTTTATAAGCAATTTGTGTTTTTATTGTCAGCTATTATAGCCGGCGGATTTGTTATCATGTCTGCTTTGATGCTAGTACAATGGGGCAGTTGGTTTCGTTGGCCTTTTTTTCTCATGATAGCAGGTGCAGTAGTTTTCTCCTTATATCAATTATATAAAAATTATCTTCAAACTCAACTATTTGCGGTACACTTAAGTTACTGGGGATGGTACGCTTTATTTTTTTGGTCTATCATCACCCATACATTACTGGATTGTTTTACCACCTATGGTACTCAAATTTGGTATCCATTCAATTCAGTTAGAGTTGCATGGAATTCAATTTCAGTTATTGATCCATTGTATACTATTCCTTTGATGATTTGCCTTATCGTCTCTGCATTTTACGTAAGGAAGTCTCAAAAAAGGAGGCGTTGGAATTATTTAGGATTGGGCTTGAGTACTTATTATTTGATCTTCACATTAATCAATAAACAATTTATAAACAGAGTAGCAGAGAAAACAATGAATGAGCAGGAAATAGTTTTCCACAGATATATGACAACCCCAACTTTATTTAACAATGTGTTATGGTCTGCTACTATTGATGCAGGAGACACCATATACACAGGTTTATACTCACTGTGGGATAGGGAGAAAAATTTTAAATTGCACGGAGTTCCAAGAAACCTGCATCTTAATTCCGAGGTAAGTCATAAAAGTGAATATAAAACTCTTGCCTGGTTTACCGATGAGTATTATACTCTGGCATATACTGACGAAGGTTTCATACAGTTGAATGATCTAAGATATGGAACCATCGATGGCGAAAGACCTGGTGATAAGAATTTTGTTTTCAGCTTTGTTATTAAAGAATTACCTGAGGGTAAAAAGGACTTTACGATGAAAAGTGGCAGACCTTCTGAGACTGAGCGAAATAAATACATGCAAAGATTGTTTTCCAGAATGAAAGGTATTTGACATATAAGGTATGTAATGATTTTAGTTTACCTATTTATGGTTAATTTAATGAATTCATCCTGATACCTTTCAATTTTTTAATGTATACATTTATAGAATAATAAATTATCAAGTGGGATGCGTGCTTTAGTGATAAGTGGGGGAGGGAGTAAAGGTGCATTTGCTGCCGGTGTAGCAAAGTATCTGATAGGAGATCTGAATTATCAATATGATATCATTGTAGGTACATCAACCGGAAGTTTATTGGGTCCTTTGTGTGCCACCGGTGATATGCAAAAAGTAAAATTGGCTTATACGACGGTAGGCCAGAAGGATATTTACAACATCAGTCCATTTATTATTAAAAGGCTGCCTGATGGGAGTATAAAAAGCCGGATAAACCACTTCAATGTTATACGAATGTTTATAAAAGGAAAAAAGACATTCGGTGAGCATAAAAACTTAAGAAAGACCATTGAACGATTTTTTACACGGAATGACTATGAGGCGGTTAAACAGTCCAATATTAAGGTTGTGGCTACTGTGGCAAATCTGACATTAAAAAAAATTGAATATAAATACTTACAGGATTACAGTTACGAAGATTTTTGTGATTGGATGTGGATATCTTCTTCTTTTGTTCCATTTATGAGCCTGGTGGAGAAGAATGGATTTGAATATGCAGATGGAGGATTTGGAAATTATATACCAGTGGAGGAAGCCATAGCACAGGGTGCTACACACATAGATGTAATTGTTTTATCTCCACGTCATCGTTCAGTAAGGATTTCAAAAACCAGAAATGCTTTTGACATCATGATGCAGTCAATGTATTTTATGCTGCAACAGATTGCATATGATGATATTCTGATCGGTCATTTGCAAAGTATTTATAATGAAAATATTCATATCCGGTACTTCTTTACACCCAGAGAATTAACAGAACATTCATATTTTTTTGATAAAAATCAAATGGCAGAATGGTGGAATGAAGGATATTCACATGCAAGGAATAAATTGAAAAATTATCAACAGGAAGAATCAAAACCCATCCCTGGAATGCTGGAAGGGAGATAGTACTGATCAGAATAGTTTGCTGATAGATAAAGTAGAGAGCAACAGAAGTCAATACTTCCGTTGTGTTAAAGACAATAGAGCAAATATTCTTAATTGGATTTGCTCCAGCCTAATGCTTGCCTCATTTTAGTGTGAATTTCAGTATTGTCGTAAATGCCACTAAATAACTCGGATCCTGGACCAAAAGCAAAAACTGGCACCATGGAGGCTGTATGTTGGGAAGTTGTAAATCCTCCATTGATACGCTGCATTGTACTTCCGGGGTTCAGAGCATATCCTCCGGTTTCGTGATCGGCAGTGACTATGACTAATGTGTTTTTATCTTCCAATGCCCAGTTCAGGACTTCCTGGATAGCTTTATCGAAATCTATAAATTCGGCAATAATATAACCACTATTATTGCCATGCCCTCCCCAATCTATTTGAGCGCCTTCTATCATCATAAAAAATCCATTTGACCCTGGTTTTGATAAATGATTTAATCCAATTCTACTGGCTTTAGGTAAAAACGTTCTTCCCTGTAAAGCCGGCAATGGGTGATCATCAGATGTAAAATAGCCGAATTTTTCAGATGTTATGTTGATGTTTTCCAGGTCTTCTTCCAGATAGGTTCCGATTTGCATTCCGCTTTTTTTCATTACTTCAACGAGATTTCTGCTATCATTTCGTCTGTCAAAATATTTTTTTCCGCCTCCAACAAAGAAGTGCAGACCTGAGCGAATAAAATCGGACGCGATTTCTTCATAGTTATTCCTGAATTCATTATGAGCAACAAAACATGCAGGAGTAGCGTGGACTACAGAACACGTCACGACCAGCCCTGAGCGGTAACCTTTATTTAAAGCCTCCTCCATAATAGTCCGGACAGGCTGACCTTGCATGTTCATGGCTATGGCACCATTATAGGTTTTGACTCCACAAGCGAATGCTGTAGCACCGGCAGCAGAATCTGTAACCAGATCATCCGCAGCATGGGTTTTTATGAGGCCGACAATGGGAAATTGTTGGAGTGCTGTAAAATTGCTATTGGTATACATGCCTGCTGTAATATGGGATAAACCCATTCCGTCACCGATCATTAATACAATATTTTTTGCTGGCTGTGATGTATGAGGGTTGCGTATTAAAATGACCTTAGTACAGGAGGAGAAAAATAGCACCAGGATTAAAACAACATTTCTCACTAATTTAAATGCACTTGTAAAGAGTTTCATAAACAAAAGGTTAAGGGATGAAAGACCATCCTGCCTTTGTAAAAATAGTGAAATTTATGCCATGAAGTGAAAAATTATAAGGATTTGATCCTGAATTAACACTTTACTTATACGGTTTATATAAAAAACCCGGGTCTATAAAATAGACCCGGAGAGCAAATTTCAAACACAGTCTGTTTGTGACTTCAACCTATTAACAATGAAAAGAATTTATAATAATATTCAATAGTTTTGGTATATATTACAAGACAGGCACTTCTTCGTTTACCTCTTCTTCTTGTTTAGCATATACATTATTTATTTCTTTCAGATCAGGAACAGTTGATTTAATCAATGCATTTCTTGAGCGACGTACAATCCTTGTCACCCATAAAGTGTACATGTCATAAGATACTACTATGAGTAGAAAGAAACATACCACATAAAATATTTTAAAATCGAGATGGAAATAAAGATATCCGGAACAAATAGCACCAATGATGTAAGCTAAAGCAATGGACCCTAATAGTTTGGCTTTTTCAACTATTACTTTATTATTCCTGTATTCTGCTTTTGTGAACATAGAGAATAAAATTCCCAGGTCAGTGGTAGTTCCTGTAAGATGTGTGGTTTTTACTGCAAAATTTGAAATACTGGCAGTAAGGCCATTTTGCAAACCCATAGCGAATAGCATGAGGCATAAGAGGGCTTCTGTTTCATTCAGGGTCTCCTGATAATAATACTGACCATAAATGCCAACCGCCATCAGGCAAAGTATTTCAAGAAAAAGAGGGAAAGCATGCACCAGGTAAGCGTTTTTGTGATTAAAATGAATAATAATCAAGTTGGATATAAAGCTTCCAAAAAAGAACAAGAAAATCCACGCACATACCACACCAATCTGATATAAGTTGCCTTTCACTATTTCGGCAGCAAGGATGGCATAATGTCCAGTAACATTTGAAGTGAATGAAAAAAATATGATCAGCGAAGCGACATTTACCATGCCTGCAGAAAATGCAGTCAAAGTACCTAGTTTTATATTGTCGCTTACGGATCTGCTATTGCTATATTTTCGTAACATATTATATTAATTTATTAAAATCTGTGAAATACAAGCTTTGCAATACCTCGTGCCTGTGCATCAGACTCAAAGTTCAGGACGAGTTTTTCCTCATTTAATTCTGAAATATTATAATTTTCAGTTTGTCCTGAACCATACTTTACCTGAAGTATATGACCTCTGCCTTTTATACTCCACTTAACTTCTTTAAAATAATCCTGACCTTCAAGTATTAATTTACCATCCGGAAAGAAATACCACTTTTCAGATTCATGAATAACCAGATGTTGTCCGGATACTTTTTTGGCATATTCTGACAGCGATTGGTATGCCAGAGAATCTTTCACATTTTTATCCACCATTTCAAAATTCCATTCTACCTCTTTCCACTCTCCGATGATGGAATCTTCTGGAGTGGGGGCTATATATATTATTGTACCCAATCCTGTCAGACAGAACATGATGATACCTAAATTGATCCATGCAATTTTCATGTGCCAATACTTTTAAATGATGAATAAATTGTTTTTATATCCTAAGCGAAAGACGGATGTATCACTTTACCAGGACCAATATCTGGAATGGTCAAAATGAGATTATACACCGATCAATCAGTTAGTTCATTACACTTACCTCAGCTTCGTTGTAGAATATTTCTGCAACTTTGCCTTTCTCGGGTACTGCTTTCCTGATAGATAATTGCACTGGATTGACAGGAATTCTTGATTTTTGGAGGAAAGGGACAATATCAAAAGATTTTTTGTTCGCTATATTCATAGAGTAGCTGGCAGAAATATAAGCTTCGTCAATTCTGTTCGCTTCAACATAGTTGTTGAAAGCGTTTTGATGATAACCAGAAAACACATCCTTGCGAATTGAATTGATTTTAGAAGAAAACTTATTTTTAATCACTTTCAAAGCCTCGTCGAACGTGTCATTGGACAATTCATGTATTTGCTTTGAACGGGAAAAGAACATCAGGTCTGTAATTGAATCTGTTAAGTGACATCCGTTGAGAAGTACAATATTGTATTTCTCGCCATTTTCACTATTATTAAGAACGTGCTTCAAAACATGTAGAGATTCTATGGAAAAGTCAGTCGGAATAAGAACATTTTTCATTGCAATCTTTTTTTAAATGATTAATTAAATTTTGATACAAAAGTAAGACTGCAATATTAGAGGAGCTTAAGAACGAAATTAAAATAGGATTATAATTTTGTAATGAGATTAAAATAAGATTAAAAAAGTATAAAAAAGTTAGTTTTATCTCAAAAGTAGATATAAAATATTATTGTTGCAACAATAAATATAATAAATCATCCAATACTATATTGCCCAACCGGCAGATTGATTTGAACTGTAGTCCCTTCATTTTGGATGGAAGATACCATCATTTCTCCGCTGTGCATTCGAATGATATTCAGGGTAAGAGGTAATCCAATCCCGTAACCTTCATAATTTTTAGTATTGGATCCTCTGAAGAAAGGATCATATATATATTTAATTTCATTTTCAGGGATACCTATACCATTGTCTTTGACTACAACGATCACCTTGTCATCAGAACACCCTATTGAAACCATCACAGGTTTATTGTCAGAATACTTGCATGCATTATTAATAATGTTGGTAAATGCCAGATGCAGCAACTGGTCATTCCCTTTGACTTTAAGCTTTGTCGGGTTTTCGGGTAATAATCCCATGTCGATCGTAACCTTACTCAAAGGATTGATTTTCTTGATGGTTTCTTTAACATCCCAAAGGAGCTGATCAATTCTAACCTTATCAAATTTTTGAACCTTCCCATTAAAACCTGTTTGGGCCAGGAACAAAAGGGCCTTTGTTTTTGAGTCTAATATTTCAGCTTCGTCAATGATAATTTTCAGCGATTCGATATATTCTTCAGCAGTCCTGATTTTTGACATAGCAACATCTGCTTCTCCGATAATGGCGGTTAATGGAGTCCTCAGTTCATGCGATGCATTGCTGATAAAGTTGTTTTGAGTTTCAAATGAGGTTTCTATTCGATCGAGCATATCATTAAATGTAATGGCCAATTCCCGTAGTTCATCATTTTTGTTATTGCTTTCTAATCGAAGGTGTAAATTTTCAGAACTGATTTCCCGCACTTTCTGGGTTATGCTTTTTATTGGTTTGAATATATATTTAGAAAAGTAAATGGCAACAAAGAATGAAATGCCAAAAGCAACGGCAATAGCGGTAACAAAAATTCTTCTCAGATAATCATTTTGCTGAATAGCTATTATGTTTTCCGCCGAAGCAATCACAATATACTTTTCATCAGCAGTCGAATATATAATCCCATAATAAGCAATCTCTTTTTTACTGAGCTTTCCAAAACCTTTTTCCTGGATTTCTTTCAAAAATTCTATTGGTAATTCCGTTTGATTAGAAAATTCCAACCAATTGACACTATCCGATATTTGAAGGATGAATTCTTTTTTATTGGGAAGATCATCAAATGCCTCCTTTCGTATTTCTATTAAAAGGCTTCTTTCTGTCTTTGAATCGGATCGAAGATTGCTTTTCGCTATAGTTAAAGCTTTTACTTCTAGCAGTTTAAAAAAAACTTCATTAGAGTACCTTGAAATAGAAACAAACAGGAATCCACTAAATAGGACAATGAGTAGAAGAAATGTACAAAGGATAAAAAGTGCTGTTTTGGTTTGTGTTTTCATTACAGAATTACTATTGGATTACACATGACACTTATTTTAATTTTATGCTTAGATTATCAGGTGTATATAAAAATTTTGATCAGGATTCTTTTAAGACATATCCCATCCCTATTACTGTATGGAGTATTTTTTCATTTGAAGCCAAATCCAGTTTTTTTCTCAAATAATTGACATATACATCGACTACATTGGTGCCAATGTCGTGATTAACACCCCACACTTCTTCAAGGATGTCCATTCTGGATAATACCCTGTTTTTATTTTTTAAGAAATAATGGAGTAAGCGATATTCTGTGGTTGTCAGAGAAATTTCTTTTCCGTTGCGATATACCACCTTTGTGTAATCGTTCAATTCAAGGTCTCCTATGCGATAGATGTATTCTTCCTGACCTGTACTTTCAATGCTGCCTTTATCAATTCTTCTCAACAGGGTCTTGATGCGGGCAACCAATTCCATAAACTTAAAAGGTTTTACCAGATAATCGTCTGCACCTAAGCCGAGACCCATAACTATATTTTCTGAAGTTCCCAACGCGGTAAGAAATAAAATAGGTGTATTAGGATCTTGTAATCTTATTTCTCTACAAACATCCATCCCATTCATTCCGGGCAACATGATGTCCAATATGATTAAATCAAAATTACCATTAAGCGCAAGCTCCAATCCTGTTTTTCCATCAAAGGCAACACTAACTTCAAATCCTTCTTCTGATAAACCTTTTTTTATAAAGGATACTACATGCGTCTCATCTTCAACTAAAAGTATTTTTTTCATTACTATAGGATACCTTAATACAATAACATTGAATTGTCTTTGAATATAAAGAAAATAAGAAAATTCTAAAGACATTTCTGTTCAATGGAGAATTCAATTTTCCATAAAACACGCTTTAAACCTGCAAAATAATTGATAAGTTGATTATGCACAAAGTAATCAACCATAAAAACCTTCCTCGCCGGGAATTATAAAGTAATTCAATCATTGTCTTGAATTTCCACAGTGTGGTCCTAATTTTTTTGTTTAATATAATGGATTATTTGATAAAGAAAAGAAAGTAAATGGTAATTTTGGCGGCCAAACTTTATGCTCGATCAGTTGATTGTAACCTATGAGTATGTGGTTAGTTTTATTTTGATCATCCTGTTCAAATTATTTAGGATTTTTAGAAAAGGTAAGTAAAATAAAATCTGGTATATTAAAAGAGTTAGCTAACAATTATGGAAAGCAAAATTTTAAAAACGGTAATCATTGGATCAGGGCCGGCAGGTTATACTGCTGCAATTTATGCGGCACGAGCCGGTATGGAGCCCGTATTATATACAGGACAAGAACCGGGGGGACAATTGATGATTACCAACGATGTAGAAAACTATCCGGGTTATCCCAATGGAGTGATTGGTCCGCAGATGATGGAGGATTTTAAAAATCAAGCCGAACGCTTTGGTACCCGTATTGTTTTTGAAAAAATTGTCAGAGTTGATTTTACTGGCCCTGTACACTCTATCTGGTCAGAAACAGGTGAAGAAATTAAAACCCACACCGTCATCATAGCCACAGGAGCCAGCGCCAAATGGTTAGGGCTGGAGTCAGAGAAAAAATTTCAAAATAACGGAGTTTCCGCTTGTGCTGTTTGTGATGGTTTTTTCTTTAAAGGTAAAGAGGTAGCTGTCGTTGGAGGAGGTGACACAGCTGCAGAAGAATCAACCTATCTATCGAAATTATGCCCAAAAGTACATTTGTTCATTCGGCGTGATGAAATGAGAGCTTCAAAGATTATGCAGGATCGAGTCTTAAAAACAAAGAATATTGGAATTCATTGGAATACTGTAGTTGATGAAATTATGGGAAGTGAAACTGTGGAAGGCGTACGGGTTAAAAATGTAATAAGCGGAGAAAGAAATGAGGTTCCAATCGAAGGTTTTTTTGTAGCCATTGGCCACCAGCCCAATACCCAAATCTTCACTGATTGGTTGGAGACTGATGAAAGTGGATACCTTAGAACGGTACCAGGCACAACAAAAACATCGATTCATGGTATTTTTGTAAGTGGAGATGCGCAGGATAAAATTTACAGGCAAGCCGTGACTGCTGCAGGAACCGGTTGTATGGCTGCATTGGATGCTGAAAGGTATTTAGCTGAGAAAGGTATAGAGTAGAAACCAGTTGAAATAACAATATTATGATGGATTGCACAGCATAGAATTATTAGGTGTTTTCATTGTGTAATACTATTTTTGAAATCTCAATATGATCAAAATAAATTAACAAACTATGAATAAATTCAGATCCGGGGTGTTATTTGGAAATGAGGTTAGCGATCTTTTCCAATACGCCAATGAAGAAAATTTTGCCCTTCCTGCTGTCAATGTAGTGGGATCTAACACCATTGTTGGAGCATTAGAAGCAGCCAGAGCTGTACAATCGCCTATTATCATACAGTTTTCCAATGGCGGAAGTCAGTTTGTAGCTGGAAAAGGGATAAAGGCAAGCGGACGTTCTGATGTGATTGGAGGGGTAGCAGGCGCTCATTTCGTACACAATTTAGCGGAACACTATGGTGTGTCAGTGGTATTACATACTGATCATTGCTCTAAAAACTTATTGCCCTGGATTGATGGTTTGATGTATGCCAATAGAGAGTATTTTAATAAATTTCAACGCCCGCTTTACAGCAGTCATATGCTTGACTTGTCAGAAGAACCTATTGAAGAAAACATAGCGATCTGCTGTGAATATCTCGAGCGCATGGCTCCAATGGGCATCACGCTTGAAATCGAGTTAGGAATCACCGGAGGAGAAGAAGATGGTGTGGATAATACGGATGTGGATAATGCAAGATTATACACTCAACCGGAGGAAGTTGCATTTGCTTATGAGCAGCTGAAGGCCATCAGTCCGGGTTTTACTGTTGCAGCTGCTTTTGGCAATGTTCATGGGGTGTATAAACCGGGGAATGTAGAATTAAAGCCCATTATTCTGAAAAATAGCCAGGAATACATACAGAAAAAATTTAATACAGAGCCTAATCCGGTACATTTTGTTTTCCATGGAGGATCAGGGTCTTCACGTGAAGAAATCAGAGAGGCAATAGAATATGGGGCAATCAAAATGAATATTGATACCGATACTCAATGGGCATTTTGGGCCGGGATTAAAGAGTACTATGAAACGAACAGGGATTTTATGCAGACACAGATTGGAAGGCCCGGAAATCCTGATGCACCTAACAAAAAATATTATGATCCCAGACAGTGGTTAAGGGAGGCTGAAAAGTCATATGTAGAGAGACTGAAAATGGCATTTGAAGACCTGAATTGTATCAACAGAAATGTTTAAGGAGCAGCAATCATTAAGCATTTATTCAATTTGAAAGGAAGTAAGACAGTCTGGCTATTAAGGGATGATCACTGAATTGAGTTCTCTGGCAATGTGATTTCGCTCTTGCAGTAATTGTTGCATCGCCCGGATTGCAAGTTGATAATCTTCGTCCAGCTCATGTTTGTTTTCCATTTTATGAAGCTTGGATTTAACTTCATTTAATAATAGTTTTATTTTTTCCAGCTTAAACCTTAAGATGGCCTGATAACTGTCTTTTATAAAGTTTTGATCAGGTGATTTTTGAGTTTGAAGGAATATCCCACGTTCTTCCCAGGCCGCATAATGATATGGAGAGGTTGTAAGATCGATGGCAAAGTTACGGATCTCATCATCGGAATGGTGCAGAAAGAAGTCAGGATCAAATATTGGGTTTGCCTTCAGCATCTCTTTCGTTTCTTCAATGATTTGGCTGTAGATCGGATGTTCAAAAGCATCGCTGACGGAATTCAAATTATAAATCAGATATTGGGCAACTGATATTTTGCGTTCATGATCATACATTTTGTCTCCCAGATTGAGCAGAATGCGTATAATATCTCTTTCTTTGTAAGCATATAAGGATGGTGAATCGATTTTTTGTAAGGGTTCCGCACCTAAAGAAATACCATGTTCGTTGCGCTGGGCATAATTGTCACGTTCCACCACAGCCTGCTTTTTCTTAATGGTTGTCTGGATGATTTTATTCACTTCGGCAATAATGATCCTTTCATCCATCTCCAGCAAACGGGAGCATTGCTGTGTGTATACGTTTCTTTTTATTGGATCCGGAATTAAAGCGAGACTGGAAACGATGTCTTTTAAAACCAAAGTTTTACGTATGGGATCATTCCCTGCCTCCTTTAACAAGAGGTCTAATTTGAATAAAATGAAATCTTTTGCTTCATTTTCGAGGAATAATGAAAATTTTTCAATACCTCCTTTCTGTACGAAAGAATCTGGGTCTTCGCCATCGGGCAACAATACAAGCCTGACATTTAAATCCTCCTCAAGAATGATATCGAGGCCACGCAAAGCAGCTTTGGTACCGGCGGTATCCCCATCAAATATAACTTTGACATTGTTTGAATACCGCTTAATAAGTCGAACCTGATCAGAAGTTAAAGCAGTGCCGGAGGTGGCGACTACATTTTCGATACCGGCCTGATGGAGACTGATTACATCTGTGTATCCTTCTACCAGAATACACTCGTCGGCTTTTCTGATGGCTTGTTTGGCAAAAAACAACCCATATAAAACTTTACGTTTATTGTAAATTTCCGATTCAGGGGAATTGATGTATTTGGGCGAAGTTTTGTCATTGGAGAGCTTACGTCCTGCGAAAGCAATGATCTTGCCACTTAGATTATGGATGGAAAACATGACCCGGTCGCGGAAAAAATCTTTGTCGGTTTTTGTTGTGAGACCTAATGTGTGAAAATGTTCAATATTGTATTGGTGTTTGATAGCGGATTGAGTTAATTCATCCCAACTTTGTGAAGCATAGCCTAACTGGAATTTCTTGATCACTGATTCCCTGTATCCCCTTTTCTTAAAATATCCCAGGCCGATGGATTTGCCTTTGTCGGTTTCAAATAATTGTTTTTCAAAATATTTTTGAGCAAACTCGTTTATAATAAAATAGCTATCACGTAACTCGATGGCATATTTTTCCTCAGGAGAGAATTCTTTTTCTTCTATTACAATGTTGTATTTATCAGCGAGGTGCCGGATGGCCTCCACATAGCTCATGCCCTCGTGATCTTTAATGAAAGTGATTGCATCTCCGGCTTTTCCACAACCAAAACATTTATAAATATTCTTAGCAGGTGATACCACGAAAGAAGGGGTCTTCTCATCATGGAAGGGACAAAGCCCAAGCAAGTTGACACCTCTTCTTTTCAAATGGACAAATTGCTCAATCACTTCTTCCACCCGTGCCCGGTCAATCACTTCCTGGATGGTCTTCTGTGATATCATTAGTGTTTGCCTTTTCCCTGCTAAAATAAATGGATAAAAATTGCCAATATAATTTTTTAAATATTTAAATAGTTCAAAATTGATTTTTAGTTGAGATCTCCTTTATATGAAGTCGTAGTATATTTAAAGAATTACTGCCTTCAACATGATGGGAAATATACTCTATTGGTATACGGAGTATGTTGAAATAAAGGTTGAATTAGTATCTAATTTACATTAGCAGTCTATAGAAAACAAAATTTGATATCCATTCTAAAATATTTGACATTGACATTCCTTGATCTGTTAGAACGTGGATCGAAACCAATGCAACTATTAATAAGACATATCTTCATAAAAAGCATTTTATAATCTTATCAAGTTAAATTAGTGCTTGGGAAGAGATTGTAGACTTACAATGAAAGGACATCTTCCATAGTAAATACCCCCGTCCTGTGTATTAACCATTCTGCAGCTTTAATTGCACCTAAAGCAAAGCCTTTACGGGATTTTGATTCATGGCTCAATGCCAGGATTTCAATATCATTATAATACTGAATAATGTGAGTACCTGGAACATCATCCTCGCGAAATGATTCAATGAGAATGTGATCGTCTTGAATTTGATTTCCCTGCACCAATGACCAATTATTGTATGAAGGGTTTAATTTCACAATATCATTGGCAAGCGTAATGGCTGTGCCACTGGGTGCATCTTTCTTTTGTGTATGGTGAATTTCCTGAATTGTACATTGATATTCGGGAAATCTTGAAAAAAGTTCTCCCAGTTTTTTATTGAAATAGAACAAAAGATTCACCCCCAATGAAAAATTACTGGAATACAGGAAAGCGCCTTTCAAGTCGTGGCATATATCCTCAATTTCGGGCATTCTTTCCTGCCAACCCGTGGTACCTGAAACTACAGGTAAGCCAAGTTCCATACAACTCTTAATATTATCGAACGCCGCATCCGGTTGAGTAAATTCAATGGCTACATCACAGGTAGCCAGCACATTCATATAGGATATGAAATAGTCATTTTTTCGGATAATGACCGGAATAGCATGTTCAAACTCTTTGCAAAGGGATTCGATTTCTTTTCCCATTTTTCCATATCCAATGAGAGCAACCTTCATATAGATTTCATCTGTTTGAATTTTGTAAAATACGGTTTTCCCTGGTAAAGATAATAGGAAAGTCAAACTTTAAACGCATAGCATTGAAATCTGTAGTATTAATATTAGCACAAAATGGAGGTCTTCCGAAATTCATAAAACCTTATACTCAAATCAGACAGAGGGTGAAAATTCCATCAGTAATGATTTGATTTGTATAATAGGTCATATTATCAGAGGAAAGGCGTGTGATATTAATTCAAAAACTTTTCATTAATTTGCATCAATAATGAATGATTACATCCCATGGTTTATTAATATATGATTTTTTGATGTAAGGAAAGAGTTTGTTTACTCTTTGGATTAAAAAGGTAGCTTTTGAGTAAAAGCTTAACATGATCAAAGTATACATAAGTTGAGTATGCAAATAATTATGGAACAAATATGAAAATATTATGAGTTGGTTTACAAGACTCAAAGACGGGATACAAACCGCCACAAAATTTAAGAAAGAGGCCCCTGACGGACTTTGGACCAAATGCCCTCAGTGTGGCGAAATGACAACTTATAAAGAACTTAGGGAGAATTATTTTGTATGCCCAAAATGTGATTATCATACCAGAATTGGTTCTCATGATTACTTTGATATTTTATTTGATGGAAAATATCAAGAGTTGTTTTCCAACATCATAGCAAAAGACGTCTTATCATTCCATGATCTCAAATCTTATGAGGAAAGATTGACATCTTCATGGAAAAAAACGGGTTTAACGGATGCAATTTCAGTGGCAGAAGGTAAAATTAATCGTAAAAATCTAGTTGTTGCTGCCATGGATTTTTCATTTATTGGGGGCTCTATGGGTTCAGTTGTTGGTGAAAAGATCAGCCGGTCAGTAGATTATTGTATTGAATCAAAAACTCCATTGCTTATCATCAGTAAATCGGGAGGCGCCAGAATGATGGAGTCAGCATTTTCATTGATGCAAATGGCTAAAACTTCAGCAAAACTCTCTCTATTATCTAAAAAAAGCATACCATATTTTTCATTGATGACGGATCCCACTACAGGGGGAGTAACTGCGTCGTTTGCTATGTTAGGGGATATTAATTTTAGTGAACCAGGCGCTTTGATAGGGTTTGCCGGCCCAAGAGTAATTAAAGAAACGATTAAACAAGATTTACCGGAAGGGTTCCAAACTTCAGAATTTTTATTAGAACATGGTTTTCTTGACTTTATAGTCCATCGCAAAGATATGAAACAGAGGATGAATGATTTGCTCTTTCTTTTTCATAATACGGCTACGGATGAAGAGGACTAAATTACGGGTGTTTATTCTGAATTATGATACAAAATCCCGGATCTAACGGGTCAAACCATTGGATAAATTGATCAATAAGTTCGGGTCCATCTGCAGCAAAATATTGAAAGAAGTTATCAAATCGCTCCTGTAATCCATTGTTAGGGAATAGTTTATCTTTTATTTTTTTGATCTGATTGACCCTTATTTCTTGTTGCTGCTTCACCGTTCTGCGAATCCGGGATTCCATCTGATCTACAAGTTTTAACTGTTTGACTTTTTCTGCCTGAATCCATTTTTCCAAAGTGGGATCGATTTGCCCGGCTTTATTACCTATGGATTCAAATGCATAGTCAATTTGATTTTTTTCATTGTCGAGAAAGATGTCAAATTCAGTTTCATTTTGAAGAAACTGAACGATCAGTGCATCAGTGTCTTGAAGTGTTTCACCAGGTGTGATATGTAACTTTTCCAATAAAAGTTGATGGGTGTGGTTGATAATCATTGCTGAATTTCTTCTTATCAAAATAGGAAATGGAATTCCAAAGTGTTTGAATTGATCTTTTCTCTCCAGCCAATATGCGATTTCTCCCCCTCCTCCTATATAAGCCAGATTAGGAATTAATGCTTCCTGATATAAAGGTCTCATCACTACATTGGGGCTAAATTTTTCAGGAAACTGATGTAGCTCAGTAATTATCTCTTCCTGAGTAAATGAGATCGAAGTGTCCAGTACAACATATTTGCCATCCTGATATTCAATGCGATCACGACGGTTTGTTTGTAAGTAAAATAAATTGATGTCTCTGGGGAATGCCTGGCTTTTAAACCCAAGTTTATCTAGCCGTTTTTGGGTTTCGAGTATGATTTTTCGGCTGATCCTTGAGAGAATTTCTTCTTTCAACATGGGAATAAAAGCGGCTTTAAGGGGTTTTTGATCCATGTCAATTACCAATAAACCATACTCCTTAAATAGAGAATGAATCAGCTTAAATTGAAAATCTTTATATAAAAGTGACCCTGATAATGCATTCTCAAGCATTTGGCGGATTTTGCCTGTAAATTTTTGATTTCCTATTTTTTGAATAAACACTTCCAATACTTCATCGAAATTGTCCAAAGCAAGACGCCCTACTGGTCCTCCTTTATCTTGATACCATTCAATCTTATTGCCGTATAAATAACAATGATTGATTTCTTGAAAGTCGTGATCTTCTCCTCCGCTGACGAAAATAGGTATAAAGTTGTGTTCGGGATAGGCTTTGTTCAATTCTAAAGTCAACCTGATAGCAGAGCAAATTTTATATACGAAATATAATGGGCCTGTGAAAAGATTAGGTTGGTGCGCCGTTGTGATGGTGTAAGTATTGGATTCCTTTAACAGGTCCAAGTGGTAGGCCTGTTTGTCAGAAAGTTGCATCCCATGGTAAGATAATGTAATGCTATCTATGAGCAAAGTACGATCAACTGGGAATTGCTCTCTGATTTTTATTGCTTCCTTGAAAGAATCTAATTGAGGAGGCAGAGAATAAAAAGAATGCAATCGAGGATCCCGGGTTAAATACGCTTTGTCTTTTTCTGAGTAGTAAGAAATCTGATCAGGAGGAATTTTATAGATTTTGCATTCAGTGTCTGTCAAGGTGCTGCTCATAACTAGAATTTTTTCTTTAAACCCATCGATTAATAACATAAGTATAGTAAATTGGTTTTAAGAAATACATTTGTCAATGACCCCGGTGGAAATTATTTATAAATGGGTTGAATTATTTAATGCTGCGAAAGCAGAGGAAATAGGATATTTATATTCCGAAGACGCAATCAATCACCAGGTCGCAAATGATGAGATCTGTGGTAGGCAGAATATTGTAAAAATGTTTGAAAATGAATTTGCACAAGCAGATATGGTTTGTATTATTGAACAAATCATTGATGCCGGCGAATGGATAATTTTGGAGTGGAAAGATCCTTTAGGTTTAAGGGGGTGTGGAATTTTTAATATCAAAGATGGACTTATCAAATTTCAAAGGGGTTATTGGGACAAATTATCATTTTTAAAAATGCATGGGTTGCCGGTTAAATAAATAAATAATTATTCATGTTTATTATTTCATATTTTTCCATTGAAATTCTCATTTTACAGGATTAAAATGTTTATTTTACACAATAACATATGGAAGACAGAAAATTAGAGATTTTATATATATCTACTGAGTGTTATCCTGCAGCGAAAGTTGGTGGGTTGGCGGATGTAGTAGGTGCTTTACCCAAATATCTCAACTCTTTCAATGCTAATGTCGGTGTAGCTATTCCAAAATATAGAATGGAATGGATCATGTCACAGGAATTTGAATTCAGGCATAGTGGTTCATTCTACCTGGGCTCTGAGGAAATTTGGTTTACGGTAGAAAAAATCAAGGACAATCCTTTGGGATTTGATTTATATACAATAGATATCCCCGGAAAATTTGATCGTTACGGGGTATATTCCAATGAGCATGGTGATTATTTCTGGGATGAGATAGGAAGATATATGTCATTTTGCCGTTCATTTTTAGATTGGATCATGGCTTGGGAAGAAAAACCGGATCTGGTGCATTGCCATGATCATCATACAGGTTTGGTGCCTTTTATGATGCAATCCTGTTTTAAATACAAACCACTTTCCAGAATGCCTGTAGTTTTTACCATTCACAATGAGCGCTACCAAGGGGCATTTCGATGGGATTTACATTATTTGCTTCCGGCATTCGATTCGTGGAAGTCTGGTATGATTGATTGGAAAAATACCATTAACCCATTGGCTGCCGGTGTGAAATGTGCATGGAAAGTAACAACCGTTTCACCCTCATATATGGAAGAGCTGAAATATAACAGCTTTGGACTGGAAGGTTTATTTTATTCGGAATCTCACAAATGTATAGGTATTTTGAATGGAATTGATGCTGAAAGCTGGAATCCCAGGACCGATCCTTTGATTGAGGTGGCGTTAAAAAGGAGTATTTCTAAATTTAAAGAAGAAAATAAACGCGCATTGCTTGCAGGAAGTGTCTTGAAGGAGAATCTCCCTATTATCAGTTATATTGGTCGTTTTGCTGGTGAAAAGGGTGCTGATCTTCTTCCTGCACTGATGGACCGTTGTCTTTCGGCAGGTATGCAGGTTCAGTTTTTGATATTGGGAACCGGTGATAAATCAGTGGAACACTACATGAGGGTATTGGAAAATAAATACCCCTACCAAACATATATACGAATTGCCTATAATGAAAAGTTTGCTCACCAGGTATATGCAGCTTCAGATTTTTTACTAATGCCATCCCGAGTGGAACCTTGTGGATTGAATCAAATGTATGCTATGAGATATGGTACTATTCCTATAGTGCATAATATTGGTGGATTGAAAGATTCGGTAGTTGATATTGAAGCATCCGACCAGGGGAGCGGTATCAAGACTTTTACATTGCACCAAAATGATTTGGTGATGGCAGTTTACAGGGCAGTGAAATTGTACGAGGATCAAAAACGATTTCAAAAAATCAGAACGTATATTATGGGCCTTGACTTTAGTTGGGATAAGTCAGCCAATATTTATATGAATTTATATAGAGAATTAATTCAGTAATAGAATAAAAGTCAATGTATGAATAAATCATTATCCAATCGAGTAATCAGTCTGATTTTGGGAGGAGGAGTAGGTTCCAGGTTATACCCGTTGACCAAAGACAGAAGTAAGCCTGCCGTACCCATAGGTGGAAAGTATCGCCTGATCGATATACCTATTTCTAATTGTCTGAATGTTGGCTTCACCAGGATATTCGTATTGACTCAATTTAATTCTGCCTCGCTCAACAGGCACATCAAAAATACTTACCATTTTGATACCTTTAGTCATGGCTTCGTAGATATATTGGCTGCTGAACAAACCCGCCACAGCATGGATTGGTTCCAGGGTACGGCAGATGCAGTGCGGCAATCCGTTAGGAATATAGTGCATGAAGATTTTGAGTTCGTAATGATATTATCTGGAGATCAGTTATACCAAATGGATCTTGAGCAAATGACAAAGTATCATCTGGCACAGAATGCTGAAGTAACAATTGCAACTATTCCTGTGATGGCTGAAAGGGCTACTTCGTTTGGAATTATGAAAGTGAATGGAGCTGGATTTATCGAAAGTTTCATTGAAAAACCAGCCTATGATCTTCTTCCTCATTGGCAATCACCTGTAGATCAAAAACTTAAAGAGCAAGGGAGAAGCTATTTAGCATCGATGGGTATTTATTTGTTCAATCGTAAAGTGTTAGGTAGGCTTTTAGAAGAAAACCCAAATGCTGTTGATTTTGGGAAAGAGCTGATACCTTATGCCCTGAAAAATGGATTTAGAGTTGCCAGCTATTTATATGATGGATATTGGACCGACATAGGGGACATAAAATCGTTTTTTGAAGCCAATATTGAACTTACTGACCAGGTGCCGGCTTTCAACCTCTTTGATAATGAAAGGAAGATTTTTACCAGACCCAGACTGTTGCCACCCACAAAAATATTTGGAACAACAATCAATGAAAGCATTGTAGCAGAAGGGGCCATATTGCATGCAAAAGAAGTTAGTAAATCAGTCATAGGAATTCGAGCAAGGATAGGTAATAACACAGTTATCAAGCACTCATATATAATGGGCAATGATACCTATCAAACCATCCAGGAAATGCAGGGAAGCCGAATCAGAGTGGGTATTGGTGATGAATGTTATATTGAAAACGCTATTATTGACAAACATGCCCGGATAGGGAATGGATCAGTAATCATAGGAGACGCATCCTTGCAGGATATTGAAACCGATCATTATTCTATTAAAGAGGGCATTGTAGTCATCAATAAAAATGCCGTGATTGAACCAGGAAGTGTGATAGGGGTTTCAAAATAATTTATAATACATAGTTTTATTATAATTAAACTTTATGGTTTTTCAGGCGTCTTTAAGTGTATGAACAAACGACGTATGAAATTCTGCCTCTGCAAAGGATTTGCACAAGTTTTGATTTTTAATTTGTTTTTTACCTCTATATTAGTAGCGCAAACGAATACAATATCTCAAAATTATAGAATTGCGTTTACGGGCAAAGTGGTTGAGGGTGCTTCTGGTCTGCCTTTGGAGTATGCGACTATTTCAATTTTTAATCAAAGAGATACTTCATTAGCAGGTGGGGGGATTTCAGATTTGGATGGGAATTTCAGAGTGGAAAGTACACCGGGTAAACTCTTTATACGGATAGAATATTTGTCGTTTACTACCCAAACTATTTCAGAAATTCAATTAGAAGAGGGTAAAAAGGTATACGATCTGGGCACTATCACAATGTATGAAGATGGTGTAGCTCTTCAGGAAGTACAGGTGACTGCAGAAAGATCTCAAACCCAATTTTCATTAGATAAAAGAATTTACAATGTTGGCCAGGATGCTTCAACACGTGGCGCAACGGCTGTGGATATTCTTGATAATGTGCCTTCCGTAGCGGTGGATGTGGAAGGAAATGTCAGTCTGCGAGGGAGTGGGGGAGTCCGTATTTTAATCGATGGCAATCCCTCTGGCCTTGTAGGGATTTCCGATTCTGAAGGACTTAGGAGCATACCTGCTGAAATGATTGAAAGAGTTGAAGTAATTACCAATCCCAGCGCCCGGTATGAGGCGGAAGGATCGGCCGGAATTATTAATATCATATTGAAGAAAGATAGAAGATCCGGTTTGAACGGAAACTTTGATATTACAACGGGAGATCCTTACAAACTTGGTTTTTCAGCGAATCTGAACTATAGGACAGGCAAGTTTAATTTCTTTACAAACTATGCCATCAGAGACGATAGGAGCTTTGGCCTGGGAGAAACTTACAAAGAAATTTACCTTGACAATCAGAATATGGTCAGCTTTGAGCGAAGAGATTTCGAAAGAAACAATTTTTCCAATACATTAAGAGCCGGAATGGGATATAGCTTTGACAGTAAGACTAGTCTGACGTTTTCAGGATTAGTCCGGGTCAATGATAGAGAAAATACAGGGCTGGTAAAATATGAGGATTATTTTCTGGATAAAAACGTGCCCATTGTAAGAGAAGATTTAACAGGAAATAATTTAATTCTTCGAAGAGATAATTCAACAGGGGACAGAAACACCTATGAATTTAATTTAAACTTTGATAGAAATATTAGTGATGGCCATACTTTGAAATCATCACTGATCTTTAGAAGACAAGATGAATTTGATCAAAGTTTGCTTACCGAAGAAGAATCTGATCCGCAATTGAACCCAATTGGGTTGTCCTATTTGAACCAAAGAACTGGAAGTGATGAGGGGGAATCCAATCTAATATTTACACTTGATTATGTCAAGCCTGTTGGAAATTCCGGAGTTTTCGAAGCCGGTGTCAGAAACTCATTCAGACGAATACGGAATGATTTTATTGTTGAAGAATTGGTTGGTGATATTTGGAATCCATGGGAGTTATTTACAAATGACTTTAATTTTATTGAAGATATCCATGCAGGTTATCTAATCTATGGGAATAAAATGGAAAGATGGTCTTACCAGGTAGGCTTGAGGGCGGAATACAGCATAGTTACCACTGAGTTATTAAAGACCGGTGAAATCAATGATCGTGATTATGCCAATTTATTTCCCAGCGCATTTTTGAATTATAGCCTTAATGAAACTGACGGATTACAGCTATCATACAGTAAAAGAGTACGACGTCCATGGGCAAGAGCATTAAATCCCTTCTTTAGTTTTACTGATGCAAGAAATTTTTTCGCAGGTAACCCCAATCTAGATCCGGAATTTTCTGATAATTATGAAATGGGTTACATTAAGTATTGGAATAAAGTCAACCTGACATCCAGTATTTACTATAGACGTACCACTGGTGTTACAGAAAGGCTGAGACTCTTGAGCGATGACGGGATCACTTTTATTACCACTCCTCAGAATTTGTCAGTGAGGGACGATTTGGGTTTTGAATTTGTGGGTTCAGTCAATCCTGTGAAATGGTGGAGAATGGATGTGAATTTAAATATTTTTCGTTCGATTACCTCCGGTGAATTCCAGGATCAACGCTTTGATGCCGATACTTATACCTGGTTTACCCGAACCACCTCGCGTTTTCGAATTAACAGAGGAACGGATTTGCAGTTGAGATACAATTATTTTGGTGGAAGAATTACC
The DNA here is from genome assembly GCA_035327565.1 of Saprospiraceae bacterium. Taxonomy (GTDB): domain Bacteria; phylum Bacteroidota; class Bacteroidia; order Chitinophagales; family Saprospiraceae; genus JABDLO01. The sequence continues at coordinate 40,657 of DAOLDB010000013.1, read as the reverse complement.
ACTCAAGGTAGAGCTGCGGGTATCGGTTCTTTGGATCTGGCCTTTAGCAAAGATATTATTAATGATAAATGGACTTTTACTTTTAATGTGAGAGACGTATTTAATACAAGGAGAAGACAAGCTGAAGTATTTGGTGAGAATTTCTATACTGATGGATTTTTCCAGTGGAGGGTAAGAGATATTTCTGCTACATTGTCTTACCGGTTGAATGTAAAACAGCGTAACGGAAGAGATCGTGAGAGAAGGGAAGAAGAAGGCCCCATGGATATGGATGTTGGATTTTAATGGATGTTTTATTTTATTGCGTTGCACCTGCATAATAAAATGAAGCAGTAAAAGTCAAAATGAAATAGCCAGACTTGATCTAAAGGGAAAGCATCTTGTATTTTTACTTTTCTGTCAATTCAATAGTTGATTGATTAAGAATTCATGAAATCAATTTAGATTTGCTTCGGAAAAAATTCCTTCCCATGAAAGTTGGTTATTTCTTAATCATACCTTTTTTACCATTTGCATTTTATACACACGGACAGGGTGATTTGTTGGCCGGACAAATTGAAACTGTAACCATTCAGGAGAAAAGACTCCAAATTGACTATTCTGATGCTTCCAGGACCATTCAAATCATTGATAAAGATGAAATAAGAGCGGCCCCGGTACAGTCAGTAGCTGAACTATTACAGTATGTCGCTGGCCTTGATATAAGAAGAAGAGGTATTCATGGAATCCAAGCAGACGTCAGTATAAGAGGAGGTACATTTGATCAAACTTTACTGTTGATTAACGGGGTGAGTATGGCCGATCCTCAAACCGGCCACCATTTAATGAATATACCTGTCGATCTGGAAAGTATTGAACGAATTGAAGTTTTAAAAGGACCTGCTGCACGAAGATATGGTCAGAATGCATATGCCGGAGCTATCAACATTGTTACAAATGTAACCGATGAAACCACATTCGGTATATTTGGTGATTACAGCGCTTATAATTCCGGACGATTAGGGATGAATGCAACATTACCGTTTGAAAAAGCAAGACATCACATTTCCTATTCCCGTTCATTTTCAGATGGCTATCGTCATAATACTGATTATGATATGTATCAAGCATATTATAGGGCTGAACTGGATGCCGGAGCTGATAAATTATCCATTCAGGCGGGATTTAGTGACCGGGCCTTTGGTGCCAATGGTTTTTATGCCAGTCCGTCTTTTACTGAGCAGTATGAAGAGATCCAAACCAGCCTGGTATCAGCTGCCTTTCAGGCGAAAAGGGGTAAAGTACATTGGAACCCCATAGTGTATTGGAGACGAAATAAAGATGAATATATTTTTGTCAGAGACAATCCTTCAATATATCGCAACCTGCATATAGGTAATACTTATGGGACAGAAGTGAACGGTTCAGTGGTTGGAGATCAGGGTGCTTTGGGTTTTGGCCTAGAATTCAGACATGACGATTTGGTTTCCAATAATCTTGGTGAGAGAAAAAGAACTACTTTTGGTGCGAATGCAGAGTATAAATGGGAGATTCCTGCAGTCAAGCTCGACGTTTCCCCGGGTATCGGTATTTATCATTATTCAGATTTTGGATTCCAGACATTTCCAGGTATTGATCTGGGTTGGAGTATTCATCGAAATTTTAAAGCTTTTACTAATGTTGGTTATACCTGGAGAGTTCCTACCTTTACAGATCTGTTTTATGAAGACCCTGCCAATAAAGGAAACCCCGATCTTACTCCTGAGAAAGCATTTACCACAGAAATAGGTTTCAAATGGATCAATTCAACATTGGATATTCAAATAGCCGGATTCAAAAGAAACAGTTCTAATTTGATTGATTGGAGTAAATCCCAGGAGAGTGAACCCTGGTTTCCATCCAACATAGGAAGGGTTATCATCAAAGGAATTGAAACTACAGCCGTTTTAGACTTAATGAGGATGCTGTCTCTGAAGAAGCCTGCTTTCCTGAATGTAGGCTATACATTTCTTGATGGCGAAAACCAGGTAGATGCCCCTATATCCCGATATGCATTAGACTTATTGTCGCATCAGTTGAATGTTGGAGTCAGGTATTCAATTTTTTCAAAAATTACACATTCTTTTTATTTGCGTTGGATTGACAGAATTAATCTCGACAATTATACACTCATTGATACAAGAGTCCAATATCATTCAGGCCTTTGGACGACTTCAGTGTTTATTAATAATCTGTTCAATCAAATGTATACAGAAACCAATTTGGTACCCATGCCGGGTAGATGGGTAGGTATGAGCGCATCCTATAGCATCAAAGGGGTCAATTCTTATGAACCAAAATAGATTATTGATCTAATTGCTTTTCCAGTTCTTCAATTCTCTTTTTCAGAATTTCAATTTCCTTATCTTTGATCCTGATGATATCATCGAGGTTATTACTTCTTGCAGTTCGAACTTCCGATTCTTCTGTTTGTACTTGTTTGCCAATTCCCAATAGGTGCTTTATATTTTCTATACCATCTTCACCCTTTATGTAAGAGCCTGCAATGTAAGCTATAGGAGCAAAGAATAGTAAAAAAATAAAAAATCTGGCACATCCAGTCATTTTGTATTTTCCTCTCATCTTTTTATCACAAAGTTAATGCTCTCCGCCTTTTTAAAAGGAAAAATTTCTACACGGGATGGTTTTTAATCGATATGGAGTTATTCGATTCATTTAAATTTCATAAATAATTGTTTTTTATTACCCCTTTCAATCTTAACTACTTAAAACAACGAAATTCTTTTTTATTAAAAGAAAAGGAAATGCAACTGAGTGGAAGATACCCAATATTTTCTTTAAAAAAAATGAAGTGCAATTTTGAAAATCAAAAAAATGACATTATTTTTGTGACAAATGACATATTATGAAGGAAGGTAAAAATTCAAAATTGATAAATGACCTTGTGAGCGAGCCAATAGCCGTATACCTGGCCGGTTTATCACAATCTGGACCATCTTCCGGGTTGATAGAGTTTGCCCGTAAGGGGGTTACCATGCAATATGTCATACATTTAGGCCATCGTTTGGGTCTTACCTTACAGCATATCGCCAATATACTTCATGTTTCACTGCGTACTTTACAGCGATACCCTCTAGACAAAAAGCTGGATACTGACCAGTCTTCCAAAGCCATTCTTTTAGCCAATCTTCATAAAAGAGGGGTGGAGGTTTTTGGTTCTGATGAAGCTTTCGGCGAGTGGCTCAATTCTCCTGTTCCTTATTTGCATGGTAAAAGGCCTCTTACTTATTTGGATACTCCTTTTGGTTTTGATCTTCTTGTTCAGGTGTTAGGCAGGATTGAGCATGGTATATTTGCTTGATGGAATTATTCAGAATAGCCAGGGATAATTATATTCATGACCTTTCAGGTACAGGAGCTAAAATATATGGAGGTCGATGGAATAGACCCGGAGTTCCGGTATTGTACACAAGTCAGGCGAGATCACTTGCCCTGCTGGAATTAATAGTTCACTTTAGATCTTCCCATGCTTTTGCTTTACCTTATAGCTTTGCTGTTATTAAAACTGACCCATCACTAATTGAACCCTTTGATGCCTCCAATTTACCTGAAAATTGGATACAATTACATCAGGAAATTTTATGGAAATGGACGGAATATTATTTTTATGAAAAAAACGTTTGTATTGTGAAAGTACCTAGTGTATTGGTTAAAGGCGAATACAACTTTCTCATTAACCCATTACATTCTTTATTTTCCGACAATGTCATCATTAAACATATTGAAGACGCTCTGCTGGATAAACGCTATCAGGCCATTATTGCGCGAACTTGAGTCCTGAATCGCAGTATAGCCTTGGGAATTGATGCCCAAAGACAACTTTTTTATATATGCAGCTTACCTTAGAACCTACAAATCCTGACCTATTTTAAGCAAATCAATAGCCCAATTCCAGACCCTTGTTGATCTCTGGAATACCTTTCTTCATCCAGAGTGGCATAGGTCTTCCCATCAAATAATAATCAAAAAACTGCTCCATTCTGATTTGGAAATCGAGCCGGTTTGGCCATTTTACCGGCCAGTGGGGTTCGCCATTGTAATTGAGCAACCATGCTTTTTTACCCAATCTTCTAAGCGCAACAAAATATTCAATGCCTTGATACCATGGAACTGCTCCATCCTCATCATTATGAAGGATAAGTACTGGTGTGGTCACTTTATCCATATTAAAAAGTGGAGAATTCTCAATATATAAATCCGGTCTTTCCCATAAAGTAGCTCCTAAGCGGCTTTGTCCTTTTTCGTATTGAAACATCCTGCTCATACCTGTAGCCCATCGTATACCCCCATACGCACTGGTCATATTGACTACGGGTGCCCCAGATTCTGCGCATGCAAATAAATCGGTTTTAGTAAGTATGTCTGCAATTTGATAACCGCCCCAAGAATGACCGTGGATCCCTATTCTCTTTATATCTATAAATCCCTCCTTCAGCAAACTTTCCAGACCTGACATTACTGAGTTGAATGCACTTCTTCCCGGATAGCCAATTTCATAAGGTACATCAGGATTAAATATGACATATCCTTTACTAAGATAGTAAGAATAGCTTATTGTAGATCGACCAGCAAAGGGTGCCCTGTGATTATGCAGACCATCACTGCTTTTCTCATAAAAATTCACGATCAATGGGTAAATTTTTCCCGTGTCAAATCCATCCGGTATAAATAACATACCAGTCATTTCACTTCCTTCGTAACCTTTCCATGTGTAAATTTTCCCATCTCCCCAGGAATATTCACTCTGTTGCGGATTGGCTTTACTGATTTGAACATATTGTCCGGATTTTATATTTTTACTCATATGCAAATCTGGAAATTCTCTGAAGTTTTCCCTTGTAAATACCATCAGATTATGATCTTTTGCCTTCCAAATCCGTCTAGAAAAGTAAAAAGCTCCTTTTGTGAGTTCTGACACATTTCCCTTGTTGCTTCTAAGACTATAGCCGGATGATTTATCCTTTTCGTCAAAAACGTGGAGTATCCATTCTGAATCAAGATTCAAATAATCCTCATCAGGGTTGGTTTTAATATATCTGTATACCCATTTATTTTTCCGGCCATGAGTTAAATTAACTGATTTTTCATTACCCTGCAAGTGTACTTTCCAGATATCGTAATGATCATATAACAAAATATATTGCTCGTCATCTGTAAAACCCACTACCCCGTATGGATAAGAGGACTGGGGTCTGTCATTATCTTCTTCACCTAATTTAAAAGGGATATCGAATGTCAGATTTCTTATTGACTTCAATTCAGGATCAAATATAAAGTAGGTTTGCTCATCTCGATCAAACCAATAGGCAAATTTTCCGGAAGGAGAAAAAGCTATACTTCCATTAATTGCTTTACCAACGGATTCGGAATTTCCACTATTGATATTGATCAAATAGAGATCTGTAAGGGTTGATCCTTCCCATATTACTGAGGGTAAATATTCGGTATTGTCGGTTCCATAATAATGGAAAGGAGGTGTGTTTTTTGGTAAATATACTGAAGTGATGGTTTCTGATTCAAGCTGAAGAATTTTTCCGGAATCCTCCCATCGGGCAAATACAATGCTTCTTTTTTCATCACTTGATTTTCTTACCTTCTGTTGAGTATATAACATGTGATCATCTGTACTCCATACTTCAACCACGGGCATCTCCTCTTTTGTTTTAGTCGTATCCGGAGCAAGCGGAATGGGTGAAATACCAAAATACAATACATCTCCATTATCTGAAAAAGTTGCTTTTTTATGTGGAGATACCTGAAATCCTTCCGGAATGAAGGAGGAGCCTGGTTCAGCCACTATAGATGGCATGTTGTCTACACTGAATTGATATAAAGTATAAGGTCTTACATGAATTTTTGTGGTATCTCGATCTATGATGAATGTTCCTTTTCTTCCATCATCTGATAATGAAAGTTGAAAGTATTTACCTTTTTGTTCTAAAAGTAAAAGATCTGATTGATTTTCAAAATCATATTTGTAAACTCCCGGGAGTAATAGAGAGTCATTACCTGTACTAGCGTATAGTAAACCAGGAGAATCCCTGGAAATAACATACTCTGTAACATAATTCAGGGTGTCTATTTTCATGCTTTCTAAATGAATTCGCAGTAATTTTGAACCATTTTCTTTGTTTTCCTTTTTCTGCAACTTTTCAGTAGAGGGTTTTAACATAGTAAAGACATAGTTATTCCAATTCTCTGCTACCTGATAGGATTGAATACCAGGGATTTTATTTGTGCTTTTTTTGCGTAAATCATAAATAGCCAAAGTATCCGGCGGTAATTCTTCGGTTTTGGTGCCTTTTAGCTTGAGGGCTTTTACTGTGTCGTAAGGAGGATGGATTCTGAATATTAATTTTGAAGTCTGATGGTCAAATATTGGTGAGGAAGAGCGATTGAAAACAATACTCTGTTGTGTATCAGTATGAAGAAGATAAATACTTTTGTCACCCGCTTCAGTGGTGAGGACATAACTTATATACTGGCCATTATTAGAAACTGTAGTACTTTCAATTCTTTTCCATTGATTGTACACCTCGGGGGTCATCGTTCTTTTTTGACCAAACATTGTACATGTAATGGTAAATATCAGACATGGAATCCATGTGAATAATTTATACATTGCAGAAAATTTTACAAAGGTTGTTCAGAATAAAAGACATAAATAAACAGAAATCTTGATAATTTGGAATTATCTGCATGAATTTAGGAAAAGTACACTGAACAAGAATCAATTAAAAGTAGAAGTATATGGTTAGAATTGCATTGATTTCGCATGATGGTAAAAAGCCTGAAATGGTATCTTTTGTATTGGGAAACAGAACTTTTTTAGACCAGGTCAGAATATTTGCCACCGGTACTACAGGAGGTCACATTGAGAGAGAAGGAATCAGAGTTACAAAGTTGTTGTCAGGGCCGAAAGGGGGTGATGCTCAAATTGCTGCCATGGTGGCTACCGGAGAGTTAGATGTTGTTATTTTTTTTCGCGATCCGATGGATAAGCATCCTCACGAGCCAGATGTTCAAATGTTAATGCGATTATGTGATGTACATAATATTCCGCTGGCAACGAACCCAAAGACTGCTTATTTCATTTTAAAAGGGATCGAATATGATTTACAGAAACGATGAAATCAGAGGATTACAAGTTGATTGCAGATACCATTCCCAAAGAACCCGGTATTTATAAATTTCTTGATGAGAACAATAATATTTTATATGTAGGAAAAGCCATCAATCTTCGAAGCAGACTATCATCATATTTTGGCAATAGCAATCAAATTCCTTACAAAGCCAAAACGTTGGTAAGAAGAGCAGCTTCTCTGGATTATACTATTGTAGAAACTGAGCATGATGCACTTTTGCTTGAAAATACTTTGATAAAAAAATTTCAGCCCAGATACAATATAATGCTGAAAGATGGAAAATCTTACACCTATATCTGTATAAAAAATGAAAGATTTCCCAGAGTTTTTTTTACACGGAAAGTAGTTCGGGATGGTAGTACCTACTTTGGACCCTACACTTCCAAATACAGGGCAAAAGTAATTTTGGAATTGGTCAAAAAGCTATTTCAGTTGCGGACTTGTTCACTGAACTTATCTGAATCGCGAATCAAAAGTGGAAAATATAGTGTATGTCTGGAATACCATATTAAGAATTGTAAAGGACCATGTGTAGGACGGGAATCTGAACAAGATTACAATCTGAAAATCGAACATGTACACAATATTTTAAAAGGAAACCTAAAGCCTGTTAAAGACTTTATTTATGGAATGATGGAGTGGCATTCTGAACAAATGCAGTTTGAGCAGGCCCAGGAACTAAAAGATAAACTGTATGTATTTGATGATTACCATGCTAAATCGGCAGTAGTCAGTGCATCCATTCAAGATGTTGATGTATTTTCTGTCCGATCCGATCCGCATTTTTCCTATGTCAATTACCTAAAAGTAGTTAATGGGGCGCTTATTAATACAGATACCCTGGAAGTTCGAAAAAAAATGGACGAGGATGACAAATACGTTTTAGAAAAAGCTATTCCACATATGCGAGAACGATTCAATAGTATAGCACCAGAAATTATTGTTCCCATTCGAATCAATACAATAGAAGATCTTTTGATCACAATTCCAAAAATAGGGGATAAGAAAAAATTACTTGAATTAAGTGAAAAAAATGTAATACAATATATTCACCAAAAGAGTCTTTTGGAAATAAACAAAAAGAAGAAAAAATCATCCATGGAGCGGGTACTCACCACTTTAAGGGATGATTTACATATGGATCATTTACCTCTTCACATTGAATGTTTTGATAATTCGAATTTACAGGGCGCTTATCCGGTGGCTGCATGTGTAGTTTTCAGAAATGCGAAACCTTCGGTTAAGGAATACCGGCATTTCAATATAAAATCAGTTGAGGGACCTAATGATTTTGCTTCTATGGCTGAAATAGTCTATAGAAGATATAAGCGGATTCTTGAGGAGAAGAAGGAATTGCCCCAATTGATTATCGTGGATGGAGGTAAAGGACAATTAAGCGCTGCTGTCCAAAGTCTTGAACGCTTAAACATAAGTGATAAAGTGACAATGATAGGCATAGCAAAAAGGTTGGAAGAAATATATTTTCCTGGGGATTCTGTAGCTATATATATTAACAAAAAATCTGAATCACTCAAATTGATTCAGCATGCCAGAAATGAAGCTCATCGTTTTGCCATAAGTTTCCACAGGAATAAAAGATCCCGGCATTTTACACATTCCCAGCTTACAGATATACCCGGTATTGGGGCCAAAACAGCTGAAATGATTATTAGGAAAGCAGGAAGTATAAAAAGATTGCTTACAATGGATATGGCTCAGATTGAAGAACTCTTCGGAAAAAAACTGGCTCAACGTCTGAAAAATCATTTAGAGGGGGAATAATTTGATCATTATTGAATTTGAAACAGTCAAATTCTTTGTTTTCGCTAACAGTTTTTTATCATTGTTAAAAAATTAAAGACAAGGGGATAGCAATTAACAATTCAATATATGCGGTATTTGGTTCCAATTGTATTTAGCATTTTTTATTTTCTGGTTTTATACTTGAATTATTTAGCCAATGCACTCCCCATGAATCATATGACAACGGGAGAGATTTCATCCAAATATCCTACACTCATCACGCCATCATCTACAGCGTTTTTGATCTGGCCTTTGATCTATGTGTTACTCTTTGCTTTTATAGTTAAAATCTGGATTGATTATCATAAGAGATTAACGGACAATATCATAGTTTACAAAAAGCTATTACCTTTCTTTATCATCCAATGTTTTGCAAACATTTTGTGGCTGATCACATGGCATTACGAAAGGACATATTTGAGTGTTTCGGTCATGTTTATCCTTCTGATTTCTTTGATATACATCTATTTTGAAGTGAAAAATACTGCCCTGTGGGTATTCCCATGGGAAATTTATCTGGGATGGATCAGTGTGGCGGCGATTGTAAATGTTGCAGTTGCTTTTACAAAAGCCGGGTGGATTGATCAAATGGGAAATTCTACCGGGTGGACAATGATTATGTTAGTGGTAGCTTCTTTTCTGTCCCTGATATTCTTATGGAGAGAGAATTCCTTTTATTTCACCATGGTGAATATTTGGGCATTGATACACATTGCCATAGGCAATAAGGCCGATACAAGTATTTATTTTGCCGCACTGGCTTTCATTTCAGTTCAATTTCTTATAGTTTATTATGTCAGAAGAATGAGGGCTGATTCAAAAGATTAAAATTTGATTATACTTATAAAATTGATTAGTATTGGAATATAGAGAACTTGGAAATACAGGAATTAAAGTCAGTGTCATTTGTTTGGGAACAATGACATATGGTGAGCAAAACACAGAAAAAGAAGCTCATCATCAATTGGATTATGCCATGGATCGAGGGATTAACTTTATTGATACAGCAGAGATGTATCCTATCCCTCCAAGAGCAGAAACTCAAGGCAGAACAGAGTCTTATATTGGAAACTGGTTAATTAATCAAGAAAGGGACAAAATCATTCTTGCTACTAAAATTACAGGTCCCGGTTCATTGGATTATGTAGCACCTGATCTCAGGTTTCGACGCAACAGGATAATTAATGCATTAGAAAAATCTCTCAAAAGGTTAAGAACCGGGTACATAGACTTGTATCAGCTTCATTGGCCTGAACGGAAAACGAATTTTTTTGGTAAAAGAGGATATAACCTACATGATGAACAATGGGAGGATCAATTCTTTGAAACCATTGATACTCTTGATACATTGATTAAAGCAGGGAAAATCAGAAGCTATGGACTCTCCAATGAAACGCCCTGGGGTATGCACCGGGTGCTCACACTTGCGAGAATCCATCAGATGAGTCCCCTGGTAAGTATTCAAAATCCTTATAATTTGCTAAACAGGCAATTTGAAGTAGGACTTGCAGAAATGTCTATCAGGGAATCTGTCGGATTGCTTGCCTATTCTCCTCTTGCAATGGGAGTGCTTACAGGTAAATATTTAACCGGTAAAGATACTCCTTTTGACCGGTTGAATCAATTCAAACAATATACACGATATAACAGTGAATCGTGTAAGTCAGCTACACAGGAATATCTTCGAATTGCCTATGAAGCGGGTATTTCTTTTACACAGATGGCTTTGTCATTCGTAACTCATCAGCCATTCGTTACTTCTAATATCATAGGAGCAACAACTATGCAGCAATTGAAAGAAAACATTGACAGTATTGATATCAAACTGGAGCGGAATATTATTAAGAAAATTCAATCCGTGTATGAGCGGATTCCCAATCCTGCAACGTAGTCTCAAAACATTACAGACAAGAAGCTGAACAAGTATTTACTTCTGTACATTCTTGTCCTCCTCCTGATGCTTCTACACATCGTGTGGTCCTGGAAGATACACATTGGGCTGACTTTCCACATTCACAACTGATGCTGATTGTATTGCCATTGCAGTTACAGGTAGCTTGAGTGGTACAGTTTTGGTTTTGCTTTATAGCATAATCAGGGACTAATAACTTCGAGACATTTCCTGAATCAATGAAATCATTTGCCCCTATGTTCTTTAGATTGATCAAATCCATTTCAAGTAATTCGACTGCAATAGCATTCCATGGTTCATCCAGGATGATATTGCTTTTATTGCTATAGAGCTTAATTTTACTTCCGGCTTGAAATCGAGCTTTGTTCCCTTCAGGAAAAACTTTAAGCAAAGATTTGTTCCTGGCATCCAGGACTTCAGCGAAAGGCCTGTCGCCATAATAGTATTTGACTATATAGTCTGCATTATTATATTGTACTTCATAGGTAAAAGTCTTTGCTGATTGCTTCCACACACTTTTTTTGACAAATGGAGTCCTGGATTGGATTTCAGATTTCGCCATGTTTTCTTCCATAATATCCAATATTAAAGGCTTAGAGGGAAAAAGTGCTGTAAGAGAAAGAGTAAGGAAAATTAAATATTTGGCTAACATAGAATTTAGTTTTATTGATAATGTAATCAAGGATTTAATAAACTTTCGTAGCAAAAATCCAGGATATTCTCTTTGATTTATTCACACTTAAGGGTGAATTTAGATTTTACATCAATAGTCGTCTGTTTAAAGGATGTATTTATGAGTACAGTGTATTAATAATTTTAGGGTACCTTAGTTTCAGTGATGTATTCAGCAATCAGAGCATCGCAAGCTTTATCCAGCAAATCATATACAAATTGAAAACCACCATTGTAATATGGATCAGGAACAACCTGGTTTTCACCAGGGTAGAGGAAATTCATGATCATATTGACTTTTTGTAAATATTGATTTGGGGCTATCTGAATAAGATAATTGTAATTTTCCGTATCCATTGCCAATATCAGATCAAACTGTTCAAAGTCTTTTAATTTAAATTGACGTGCACGCTGGTGTGAAATTTTAATCTGGTTTTCTCTGGCAATTTCAATTGACCGTGAATCCGGTTGCTCTCCTTCATGCCATGCACTTGTCCCGGAAGAATCGACTTCCCAATTCAAATTCTTTTGACTTATTTTTGATTCTAGTATCCCCTGGGCTAAAGGTGAACGGCAAATATTCCCGAGACAAACCATTAATATTTTCATTTTTTTTACTTAATTATTCTTGTTTTCAGTTATAGACAAAAATAGAAACAATTTGCCATTTATCAATTATTGTATAAAAGTATAAAAATCCAATGAATGAAAATATTAAAATATTGAATATTAATTAATTACTTATAATTAATAATTTTATATAAATTATTGGAAATACGATTCTGTATCTGTTTGAATTTTTTCAGATTCAATCAATTGGAAATGTAAATTGCATAATTTTGCGCGTTTATAATGCATGATTATCCATGAGCTGATTTAGCTTTGATATGAATATTACAAAGAGATAGACAAGTTGTTCAATGAAAATAGTAATTGCAGGTGCCGGGGATATAGGCTTCCATTTGGGTAAACTTCTTGCCAATGAGCAACATGATATTGTTTTGATTGATACCAATCAGGAAGTATTGGATTATGCCCATAACCATTTGGATGTTCAGGTCCTTCGTGGAGATGCGACTTCCATCAATACTTTGAAACAAGCTGAAGTAGCTGAAGCCGATTTGTTTTTAGCAGTAACTACTTCAGAATCCAGCAATATTGTATCTTCCATCTTAGCAAAAAAATTTGGTGCAGAGCAAACGGTAGCCCGGGTTAGCAATGGGGAGTTTCTGGAGCCATTTCAAAGAGAAATTTTTCAGCAATTGGGTATTGATAAAATTTTCTCCCCGGCAAAACTGGCGGTTATGGAAATCGAAAGATTAATCAAATTGTCTGAAGTAACTGACATTTTTGAATTTGAGAATGGTAAAATCACATTGTTGGGGATATCATTAGATGATGATACACCCATTCTCAACAAGTCAATCGAACAAATAACTGCAAAGTACAAGCATCTTAATTTTAAACCAATTGCAATTTTAAGGAACAATGATACGCTCATTCCCCGTGACAAAACCATTTTATTGAGAGGGGATCATATTTACCTGATTGTTACCAAGGAGGATATTAAAAAGGTATTGAAAAATTTGGGTAAGAAATTGGTTAAGGTAAATAATATCATGATCCTTAGCGGGGGAGAAATCGCGATTCAAACTGCAAAATTATTGGAGAATCATTATAATGTGACCATTATAGATGGAGATAGAAATGTTTGCAAAAGGATGGCTGAGATTTTGCATAAATCATTGATTGTTAAAGGGGATCCATCTGATATCGATCTTTTAAAGGAGGAGGGTCTTGAAGAAATGGATGCTTTTATAGCCTTGACGCGAAATTCTGAAACCAACATAATAACCAGTTTGGTAGCTGAAGAAGCCGGTGTTTTTAAGACTATTGCCATGGTTGACAATATTGTGTATACTCATATTTCTCAAAGCATTGGTGTAGATACATTAATCAACAAAAAACTCATAGCGGCCAATAACGTTTTCCGGTTTGTCCGTAAAGGAAATGTTGAAGCAATAACCAGTATTCATGGAGTGGATGCTGAAATTATTGAATATGCAGTTTCTGAGGGAAGTGTTCTTACCCAAAAGGCTTTGAAAGATTTGAATTTTCCTAAACACGCTTTAATTGGAGGTGTAATCCGGGATGATGAGGCTATTATACCCGCCGGAGATTTTCAGTTGAGATCTGGTGATAAGGTGATAGTTTTTGCGATGTTGGAATCTATAGGAAGTGTTGAAAAGTTATTCCTTGTTGAATGAATATCAATTTACAACCAATATCCAATGTTGTTGGGGTACTGCTGATTGTAGTAGGTATGCTGATGTTTTGCTGTATTCCGTTTTCTATATATTTTCATTCCGGTGATGGAGGAGCTTTATTTACGGCCGGTTGTATTACAATGATATTTGGTATCATCAGCTGGATGTACAAGTTTAAGTCAAATGCTCAGGTAAATAAAAGAGAAGGCTATCTTATTGTAGCCTTAGGTTGGTTAGCGATGATTATCTTTGGTGCATTGCCCTATGAATTTTCCGGAGTCACCTATTCATTTACAGATTCTCTATTCGAGTCAGTATCAGGGTTGACAACTACCGGGGCTACTATTTTTATAGATATAGAATCCTTGCCCGAGGGAGTGTTGCTTTGGAGAAGCCTGAGTCAGTGGATTGGAGGAATGGGAATCATTGTTCTCACCGTGGCCATTTTTCCATTGTTGGGAATTGGGGGGATAGAATTATTTACTGCTGAAGTGCCAGGACCAACTTCCGATAAAATACATCCAAGAATAAAGGAGACGGCTAAGCTTCTATGGATGATTTACGTGGGTTTTACTTTTCTGCTTTTTATCATTTTGATGCTGGAAGGTATGTCAGCTTTTGAAAGTCTGAATCACGCCTTTACAGTAATGGCTACAGGTGGATTTTCTACCAGAAATGACAGCATAGCAGCTTTTGGAAGTCATATTCAATATACTATTGTCTTCTTTATGTTTCTTTCAGGTACTAATTATACAGTCATTTATCACGGGTTGACTGGCAAATGGCGCAAGGTTTTTGGAAGTCCGGAATTTGTTTTTTATCTGATTTTGATTGTCAGTTTGACTATTATAGTGTGGATTCAAATTCTTTATCTCACCCGTGAACCTTTAGAAGACACATTCAGAGACAGTTTGTTTCAAATCGTTTCAATATTAACCAGCAGTGGATTTGTGATCGCCGATTATACGGCATGGTCCAATGGAATTACATTCCTCTTTTTTGTTTTGTTTTTTTCAGGGGGTTGTGCCGGGTCTACAACGGGAGGAATTAAGCTCATCAGGCATTTAATTTTTTTAAAAAATACAATTCTCGAATTTAAAAGGATATTACACCCCAGGGCAATTATTCGTATTAAACTGAGTGGAAATATAGTTGCTCCCAGAATTTTGACCCATATCCTTGTATTCTTGCTTGTATATTTATTCTTTTTTATTGCCGGAAGTTTAACCATTACTATTTTAGGGATGGATTTTGTTTCTGCAGTGGGTGCTGCGGCATCAACTTTGGGAAATGTAGGTCCTGCGATCGGTAGTGTGGGGCCGGATTACAATTATTTTTACATCCCTACTGCAGCAAAATGGGTGCTTAGCTTTTTAATGCTCATTGGCAGACTGGAGTTATTTACTATTTTGGTATTATTTACACCCTATTTCTGGAGAACCAACTGATTTTGTTACGTAAGAGGGCTTCTTCTCCTATATTGATCAAACGACTAAGAATGGAGAGGTAGAGAGACAAATGCCGAATAGGGTAGAAGTCTTTGAAGTTTAAAAAAAATGTTCTCTTATATTGAATCCGCCACTGATGTTAGTTTTTGGAAGTTATTATATAAAAAAATTTTAATGGGAATCAAAGTAGGAATACAAGACTCAGGTCAAATTCCCAAGGTATTAGGCTTTTATTGTGTCAATCAGGAGGAACTGTTTTGAATGTTTGAATTTCATTTAGTGCCTATAAATCCATGCATTATTCATTGGTCTTGTTCTTTCATCATAGCCACCAGTGATTAACACATCTCCATTTTGCATAAGTATTGCACTTGAGAAATAGTGTTTACTTTTCATATTTCCATCAATCATTTCAAAGGAATTGTTAGCAATATTATAAATTTCACCATGGTTATTTCCGCCGGTAAGAAGTACATTACCATCAAGCAATAGAACAGATGAACCATTGTGTTTAAAACGAGGATAACACATATTACTTATATTAGTAAAAGATCGCAAATCAGGGTGGTATATTTCAGCGCTTTTGTAAATCCCATCGTAATCTGTCTCATCAGCACCACCGGTGATTAATACTTTTCCATCTTTCAGTAAAACGGCATCATGTTTATGTCGCTTTACGTTCATATGGCTTATTTCAACAAATTGTTGGGAAACGGGATCGTAAATTTCTGCACTTGTATTTATTTTAATGTTTGCTCTTCTTCCTACATGGCCTCCTGAAATGAGAACCGTTCCATCTTTTAAAAGTGTCGCTGTATGGGCTTCCCTTTCTGAAAACATGGAATCGGTATGAGAAAACGATTTTGCATCTATGTCATATAATTCAGCTGATTTTAAAAAAGTCCATCCTGTTCCGACACCACCGGCAAATAAAATCTTACCATTTTTGAGCAGTGTTGCAGTGTGTCCCATACGAGGTGAATTCAATTCTGTTCCTGGACTAAAAGTTTCGGTGAGAGGATCAAAGATCTCTGTGGAAGAAAGGTATGTCCCATCATACCCTCCCGCTATCAATACCTTACCATCGGGTAGTAAAGTAGCGGAATGACTTATACGTGGAACGGACATATTTCCTGCCGTTCTGAATGTATTCAAAATAGGGTCATAAATTTCTACGCTGGAAATATAGTTGTTGTTCCCTGCAAATCCACCACAAATCAGGATTTTACCATTGTGCAGTAATGTTGTTGTGTGGACTGCACGGGCAGTATTCAAGCTAACTATCTGCACCAACTTATGATGAATCCTGATAATGCTATCCACAATTGTTACTTGATCTGATTCAACCTGAGCTTTCGGAGGGGTCGATTGATTTTGGACTTTGTGGTTATTATTTTCCCTGCTTGTCTGAGCACAGCTTAAAATAAAAATAAAAAGGGTTATGAAGATAGGATTCATGCCAGCTTAATATTATTCAATGTTTTAGTTGCAAATAATTCTATTGTCACAATAGAAGGAACGCCATTTAATTACTTTAAATGGTAAGGAAATCTTAAAATTTTCATTCAAAAGTATTAAACCCGGATTAAGCAATTGTAAATCTATTGCGACTTTAAATGGAGGTAATATAAGTAGTTTAGATTGATTTTGTTCAATCACCGTATTGTTTACTAGCGCTCTTTTACAAAATCACTTATTTAATCCGCAGGATGATATCCATAGGGCAAAATTGCTTTTTGTCCCCTCAACACGAAGTTGTATTGTTAAATCCGGGTTAATTCAAACTTTGGTTACTCTCACTTTGATTTCTCATAAGCAAAATGGAAAACCTTAAAACATAAAGATTCTGAAGACAGGGATAGGAAAATGACAAAAATCCAGAATTATCATATCAAGCCAGAATGTCCTTCTTTAATTCAACTTTGCAAAAGCAAATGCTGAAAAATTAATCTGATTTTATTTTTTTTTGAATTTCACCTTTCCATTGACTATAGTATATAAAATACTTGTTTCAGGAATTTCTTCATCTGAGCATCGGATCAGATCATTGGATAAGATGATTAAATCTGCAACTTTGCCTACTTCAATGCTTCCTTTTACATTCTCTTCAAAAGCAGCAAATGCATTCCCCAAGGTATATGAATAAATCGCTTCTTCGCGCGACATCGATTGTTCAGGATAGAATGCATATCCGGTATCCAATCTTTTTCGTGTTACAGATGCATAAAAACTGGGGATGGGATCTACATCTTCCACCGGAGCATCCGTTCCATTGGCTATAATTACACCATGGTCCAATAGGGTTCTCCACGGATAAGAGCCGAACTGAGCCCTGGCTTTGCCCAGACGTTTTTCTACAAACGGTGCATCACTAGTGCAATGAATACCCTGCATGGAAGCTATGATGTTCAATTCCTTAAAACGCGGGATATCTGATGTGTCGAGATGTTGAGCGTGTTCAATTCTCCATCTGTGATCCTTGTTAGCAGTTTGTCCGATGGTTCCCTCAAAAATGTCTACGACCACCTTATTGGCTCTGTCACCGATAGCATGAACACATAATTGCATTTCATTGGCCATCGCTATGTCAGCAATTTTTTTCACTTCGTAGATATCAGTAGTATTTTGACCATGGAAATCGGGCTTATCGGTGTAGGGCTCTATGAGCCAGGCGCCAAAAGCACCTAAAGCGCCATCGACCTCGGATTTAATAGACCGGCATGTGTAGAAATTGTCACCTGCACCGATTATTCGGTGTTGACCTACATTACCTTCGAGGGTGGCTGAGTTATGTCTTGCCATCACCCACAATCGTATGTTTAATTTTTTATCCTTTGCCAATTTATGATATCTTTCCAATTCTTCAAAACTGGAGCCAGCATCCTGGAAAGAAGTAACTCCTTTTTTAAGGCATTCTTCCTGTGCTAATTCGATGGCCTTATACCATTCCTGTAAGCGTTCTTCCTGACTTAATCCATTTTGATATTCGAATAAAGCTTCATTGACAATGCGCATTGCTCTTTCTTCAAATACTCCAATGGCCTCTCCATCAGCAGATCTAACCACTTCGCCTCCAGGTGGATTTGGGGTTTCTATGTTGACACCTGCTTCATCCATGGCTTTTTTGTTGGCAAATAGTGAATGTCCACTGGCGTGGCGTAAAACCACCGGATTGTTTGGGGATACCTGACTCAATTCCTTATGGAATGGGTACCCTAATACATTATTAAAGGGTACTGAATCCCATTTCTCCTGGTGCCATCCCCGGCCAATAATCCATTCTCCGGGTTGTGCTGTCTTCACCTTTTCTTCGACCATCGAAACAATCTCTTCCCAACTTCTTGAGTTTATGAAATTGAGATTGAGTAAACTATAACCTAAACCAGAAAAATGGCCATGCCCTTCTATAAAACCAGGCATAATAAAATTTTCTCCTGCATCAATCACCTCTGTCTTCTTTCCTGAATATTTTTCGATCTCCCTTGAGTCCGTGATCAAATCAATTTTTCCGTCACGTATAACCAAAGCATCACCCTCCGCATACCCATTACTAACCGTATATATCTTTCCATTGATAATGATGAGTTCTGCACCATTCTTATCAACACATGAAAATAAAGAGAAAATAAAAAGGAGACTTAAAATATTACTGCAAGATAATGTGCAAACACTTTTTTTCATCATGATTCGAATGGTCAGTTGTTGAATTGGCTAAAATATGGAAAATCTCATGTGCAATCATGCAAACCGGCTATTTTTGTGGTAAGGAATATATTTTTAGTTATTAAATGGACTAAATGTTAATTCCATAAAGATATTTACTTTGACACTTTCATTGTTTTGCGAATTGATTTAATATGCGTTGTGTTTGTATATTCACCAAACCTGATCAAGCGAATTTTTTAATTTATTCGTTCAAGAGAATATGAACTGGAATTTATCCATTAAAAAGATTGATAAGCTCATTGTCCAAAGTTTTTGGGCACCTTATATAATGTCATTCTTTGTTGCTGAATTCGTATTGGTCATGCAATTTATGTGGAAATACATCGATGATATCTTAGGTAAAGGGATTCCATTCACGACCTTGATTGAACTGGTTTTCTATTTTGCTCTTACCATCATTCCTATGGCTATACCTTTGACTATTCTCATTTCTTCCATAATGGTTTTTGGGAATCTGTCGGAAAGGTATGAACTTTCCAGTATGAAATCGGCGGGTATTTCTTTGATACGGATCATGAAAGCTGCGATTATTATATCTATCCTTACAGCAGGCTTTTCATATGTTGCCTCCAATTATTTGAAACCCAGAGCAAATTATAAGTTTTATCAATTGTTTTTGAGCATTCGGAAGCAAAAACCATCCTTAACAATTGAACAGGGAATTTTCAACAAAGATTTCAGAGATTATGTGATCAGGGTGGGAGAAAAAGACCGCGACGGGCGAACGATAAAAGATGTAGTGATTTACGACCATACAGATATTGATAAACGATTAGTGAGTGTAATCACAGCCAAAGAAGGAGAGATGTATAGCACCTCTGACAATACGTTTGTAATGGAATTGTCGGATGGTTATCAATTTAGAGAGATGAAAGATAATCCGGGTCAAACCAGAAATGCCAATGCTCCTCTCATGCGAACACATTTTAATTCGTTTATTAAGGTTTTTGATATGTCGGATTTCGCTTTAAAAGACAACAGCGTAACGAGCAGGAATAAGCACGACATGCTTTCAAGAGCACAGTTACTTTATTCAATTGATTCACTTGAAAGAGCAAGACAAGAACGAATTGCCTCCATAGCATATGACTACGGTGGAATGTTGAAAATACCCAAGCCCCCTGTTCCACATGTTATTGATGCACCATCCGAAGAGTTTACAGAGCAAGAAATAAAAGAGTTCCAGACAGAAAATCCGAGTAGTGAAGTTCCTGTATCCATCCGAGCACTGCAGCGTATGGAAAGTAAGATATCTCAAAGAGACTTTCCTCAATTGCTTGCTGAGGTGGTCTCTATAAAAAATGCATACACATTGGAATTAAAAGAATTGTCCGACAATCAAAAAGTTGCATCATTCATAGAGTTGGTACCTGATGATAAAAAAATTGACTTATTGGATGAAGCTATGAGAGATTCAAATTCTTTCAATGCAACCTATTCAAATACTAAAAATCAAATCATAACCTGGAATCACCAACAGGAGTTTTATCGGATCCGTTTACATCAAATGTTTAGTTGGGCAGTCATGTGCATTGTATTTCTTTTCATTGGTGCGCCGTTGGGAAGTATCATTCGCAAGGGTGGATATGGATATCCGCTTCTTATTGCCATCATTTTTTATGTTATGTTTATTATCAGTTCTATAATGGGCGAAAAACTGATCAGAAGAAATACTATTTCTGCTATCTTGGCTGCCTGGATACCTGTAGTAATTTTGACACCGATTGCCATCAGTTTTACTTTAATGGCTCTAAGAGATGTTAAATTCGATTTAATGGGTAAAATTAAAAGATGGTTTCCTTCCGGAGAAAGCGCATAAAAAAGGACTTGAGACTGAGCATAAGGTACTGGAAAAGAGTATAGGGAACTCTTTATGAAGAAAACATTTGCAGAACATCTCATTCAAAAAGTTTAGAGTATATTTGTGCCTGACTTCGTATAATGGCCTTAAATGCGCTCTACTTATAACAATTAGCCTTTATTTTTAATACATTGGCATTAAGAATTTTACAACTAACAAAAAAATTGCCTTATCCGTTAAAGGATGGTGAATCTATAGCTATTTATAATTTAAGTAAGGCATTGAAGGAACTGGGGTGTGAGATGTCTTTGCTTTCGATGAATACCATCAAACATTATACGGATAAAGATTTAGCGCGGCAACATTTAAAGCATTACAAGGAGGTTCAATGTGTGTATATCGATAACCGAATTCATTTTCTTGATGCATTGAAGAATTTGTTTAGTCTGGATCCGTACCATATTACCCGATTTATTAGTAAAGAGTACGAAGAAGCACTCATAGAAATTCTAAAGAAGAACCTGTTTGATATTGTCCAACTTGAGACACTTTATCTTACACCCTATATACCTGTTATCAGGAAATATTCTTCAGCAAAGATTTGCATGAGAGCGCATAATATTGAACATGAAATCTGGGAAAGATATACCTCAAACGAAGGGATTTCATTTAAAAAGTTTTATTTGGAACATTTGACCCGCAAACTGAAAAAATACGAATTGTTTCACCTCAATGATTATGATTTGTTGATCAGTGTAAGTCAGAGAGATTTAAAGCGATTCAAAAATCTGGGTTATCTGAATGGGGCTGTAAATTCACCAATTGGTCTAAAATTGGATCACTACCAACAAATTGATAGCAAAGAAGGTCAATGTTTTAATGTTTGCTTTATTGGCGCTATGGATTGGCTTCCGAATATGGAAGGATTAGAATGGTTCCTTGCAAAAGTGTGGCCTCACTTCATCGAAAGAAATTCTGAATCCAGGTTGCACATTGCCGGAAGAAATATGGAATGCGATGCATTTTCTTCATTGGATCCATCCATTATTATTCATGGAGAAATCGATGATGCAAAAAAGTTTATGTTCAAATCAGATGTTATGATAGTGCCATTATTTTCCGGTAGTGGTACCAGGGTGAAAATTCTGGAAGGAATGGCTTTGGGGATCCCGGTGATCAGTACCCAATTAGGAATGGAAGGTATAGAAGCAAAGGATGGAAGAGAAGTCATTATAGCGGATAGTCCATTGGATTTTATTCATGCACTGGAGTCTCTCAAGCAAAATCTGGAACTCAGAGAAAAGATAGGAAAGAAAGCAAAGAAATTCATAATTAAAAATTATGATGCCATACAGAACGCAATGGAACTGAAGGATATCTACCAAAGAATGCTTGAAGGCAACTACCAGGTGACCCCAAACCACTCATAGATTGTATTTTTAATTCCATTAGACTTTGAAGATCGTAATATTCTCATCCCGCTTTCCATTTCCTCTGGAAAAAGGGGATAAATTGCGACTGTACCATCAACTCCGCCTTCTTAGTCAACATGTTAAACTGTATTTGGTGGTCATTACAGATGAAAAGTTGTCACCTTCCCATATTGAAAAGGTACATCCATTTCTTACTGATTTATTGATATTAAAGATCAAAAGACCTTCTCAGATTTTTAATGCAATAGCAGGCGCAATGAGAGGGCTTCCATTTCAGGTGGGATGGTATTATAACCGTAAAATACAGAAGTCAATTGACCAATGGGTGCATTCCATCCAACCGGATATGATCTATTGTCAACTCTTTCGTGTGGCACTATATTGTAAAAACTTTTCCGGAAAATCAGTGATTGACTATATGGATGCTTTTGGTCAAGGAATGAAATTACGTGGAAAAATTGCAGGGTTCCTCTTACATTGGCTTTATCGATGGGAGTCCAGGAGAATTAAAATATTTGAAATGCAATCCTATGAATGGTTTCAACGCCATATACTCATTTCTGAAAGAGATATTTGCCTGATAGGAAAACCTCCCGAAGCATCTTTTAGTATTATTCCCAATGGGGTAGACCATCATTTTTTTAAACCCATTGAAAGTGAAAAGAAATATCATATCGGATTTGTAGGTAATCTGGGTTATCTTCCCAATGTAGAAGCTGCAAAATACATTATTGAAAAAATAGTGCCTTTACTTGGTGATAATATGAAAGTCTGTATCAGTGGGGCCAGACCTGGAAAGCAACTCACACTCCTGGCCAACGAACAAATCCATATAAAAGGATGGATGGAAGATATCAGGGATGCATATGCTTCTTTAAAAGTTTTTGTAGCTCCGGTTTTTTATGGCACCGGACTTCAAAATAAAATTCTGGAAGCAATGGCAATGGGAATACCCTGTGTTACAACTTCCGCTGTCAATGAATCCGTAAAGGGTACTCACGAGAAAAATATTTTGATTGCTGATACACCGGAATTATTTACTGCAGCTATAGAAAGATTACTAAAAGATGAGAATTTGTATGACCATATCCGAAGGAATGGGCTTACTTTTGTGGCATCCAACTTTCTTTGGAGTAATCATGTTAATGAATTATTGAAATTGTTTATAATTGAACTGGATCAGTTAAATGGAAATGACTCAAACCAAAATTAAACTCAATACAATACAGGAAGCTATTGATGACATACGGAAGGGTAAGATCATCATTGTAGTAGATGATGAAGACAGAGAAAATGAGGGAGACTTTATTTGTGCTGCAGAAATGATCACTCCGGAGACTGTTAATTTTATGTCAAAATATGGCCGAGGACTGATTTGCACTCCTTTACAGGAAGAAAGAGCCAAAGAGTTGCAGCTTGAAATGATGGTCAGAGAGAATACCGCGTTGCACGAAACGGCCTTTACTGTATCTATTGACTTAATTGGGTATGGGTGTACAACAGGTATTTCAGCTTTTGACCGGAGCAAAGGTATCAAAGCGATCACTGACCCTAAATTCACTGCCTCAGATTTTGCAAGACCGGGTCATATTTTTCCTCTGATTTCAAAAAAAGGGGGAGTTCTAAGGAGAACTGGGCATACAGAGGCAGCAGTGGATTTTGCCAAGTTAGCCGGGTTTTATCCTGCAGGCGTTCTGGTTGAAATTTTAAATGAGGATGGAAGTATGGCCAGATTGCCAGAATTGATTGAAATTGCCGATAGACATGGGTTAATGATAGTTTCAATAAAGGATTTGGTGGCATACAGAATGGAGAATGAACGCATAGTAAAAAGGGTTCAGGAAAAAATATTGAATACTGATCTGGGAAAATTTAAAGTAACTGCTTTCAGACAACTTACCACCGGTGATATTCATTTAGCCATTTCTACAGGAGAAATTCGTCCGGATGTACCCACAATGGTGAGAGTCCATTCCAGTACTGAAACAGGTGATATTTTGGGAATATTGTTTGAAAACTATGGAGTAAAACTCAAAAAATCCCTGGAAATGATAGCTGAAAATCAATCAGGTGTTTTACTCTATATGCGTCACAGTGAAAAATCAGAATCCATATTGCAGAAATTGTCAGATATTGAACAAAGTAAGAATATAAATAAAAGTTCATCAGATGAGCAAAGGGATTTTGGTACAGGAGCACAGATACTCAGAGAGTTAGGTGTACAAAAAATTAAGTTGATTACCAATTCGGTAGTGAAAAGAGTTGCTCTGCCAGGTTATGGGCTTGAAATAGTGGAAACAGTGACCATTCCTGAATAAAACTGCTATAATGGCAATTCAGAATATATTGCAGGTAGAAAACCTTCATGTTTCTTTTACTACAAAGGAAAAGCGAATAGATGCTGTGAAAGAGATATCTTTTCATTTGAAATCCAATGAGGTTTTGGGAATTGTTGGTGAATCCGGATCAGGAAAGTCTGTAACTGCATTGTCGCTCATGCATTTACTCCAATTAAATTCACATGCAAACCAATCCGGCACAATGCATCTATCCGGAATGAGAGAAATTCCGAATCTATGGAATGAAAAAGAGAGTACATGGCGAAACATAAGAGGAAAGAAAATTGGGATGATTTTTCAGGAGCCTTCTATGTTTATGAATCCTTCCAAAAAATGTGGAATCCAAATCGCTGAAGCCATATATGTACATCAGAAAGTCACTAAAGCTGAAAATTATAAAAAGGTTATTGATTGGTTAAGTGAAGTAGGTTTAGAAGACCCGGAACGTATATATCATTCTTTTCCACATCAGCTGTCCGGAGGGCAATTGCAACGAGTAATGATAGCCATTGCTTTGTGTAACCATCCCGATATTCTGATTGCAGATGAACCTACTACGGCTTTGGATGTTATCGTTCAAAAGAACATACTAAGACTCATCAAAGAGTTGCAAAAATCTCTTCAATTGTCTGTTATTATCATTTCACACGATCTGAGAGTGGTGAGTGAAATAGCAGATAGCGTTTTGGTTATGCAAAATGGGCTAATTATTGAAGAAGGATTAACCAGGGATATTTTTGAGAAACCTCAACAAACATATACCCGGGACTTATTGAAGGCAAGACCTACATTTATGATGAAATCATCAAGGTTGCCAATTCAGGATTTAAATATAGAAAGAAAAAGTAGTATTTCTTCTATAAAAGGAGACTTGGAGGTTGAATCCAAAGTAAAAAAGGAGTCACAACAGGTGAAAAGTACAACGATTCTTGAAGTAAACCACCTTATAAAAATATTCACAATACGGACAGGAGGAAAGAAGCGTATCATCAGGGCAGTGGATGATGTATCCTTTTCTATGAAGGCTGGAGAAGTATTTGGTCTTGTGGGTGAATCTGGAAGTGGAAAATCAACCATTTTGCAAAGTATTTCTGGCTTGATTTCTTTCGATAGCGGCAATATTCATTTTAATTTTTCACATCCACATTTACAGAAAGTCAATAAGTACTTGCAAACCGGGCGCGAAATTCAAATGATATTTCAGGATCCTTATTCATCATTGAATCCCAGGATGAAGGTCGGTCAGGCGATTATGGAACCCATGAATGGTAAACTTTCAGTTCAAGACAAAATATACAAGACTCATCAATTGTTAGAAAAGGTTGGATTGGAATCTTTATCTTCCGATTTATACCCGCACCAATTTTCAGGAGGGCAGAGGCAAAGAATTTGTATTGCCAGGGCACTTGCAGCTGAACCAATGTTGTTGCTATGTGATGAATGTGTTTCTTCTTTGGATGTAACTACTCAGGCTAAAATTTTAAATCTTTTAAAAGACCTGAATGAAGAATTGAGTCTTTCCATGCTATTTATTTCACATGATCTGAGTGTTGTCCGTTTTATGAGTGATACAGTGGCAGTATTAAAAAATGGTAAAATTGTAGAAAGAAATGATTCTGAATTGATTTTCATGCAACCTTTTCATCCATATACCCGTCTGCTAATTCAATCAGTTCCTGGTAGTTTAGATCAATAGGAATAAAATGAATTTCAGGATTTAAAGAACTGTAATTGAAGTTTCAAAAAATATTTAACGATTTTTTAGTATTTTTTGTAACCAATTATTAAGATATAGCGTTTAAATTTGTAATAATTACTTAAAAGGTTATGAAAACATTTAAAAAGAAAAGATGGATACTTACTTCAGTGTTCATTCTAAGCGCCTTCTGTTACTACTATTTGAATGTTCAATCCGGAGACAGTCAACTTTTTAGTTTTTTTAATGCTGAACTTTTCAACAATGCTGCTTCAGTTGAGGAAAGAATTTCTTTTCCTGAAATAGAGATTGTCAAAGTGATTGCTGAGAAATTCCTCTCATTGCTTACTGCTTCCCTGCAATCCTGATTCTCCACAATTATTTAGAAAAGTAAATATCATTCTCACATTACCATCTCAATGGATTCATAGGTACCCATTTACAAATTCATTGATGTGCATTCTTTTTTTTCCTTCCAACTGGACATCAATGGGTTTAATAATTCCGTCAAGGCAAAAGATTTGCATAGAATCCGTTTGAGAAATTGTGATTTCTCCCGGCTTTTTAGAATTTGTCTCAGAAAAGTACTCATATTCGGCAAAATAGATTTTAAAGATCTTTCTTTCTAATAATGTCCATGACCCTGGAAATGGAGACATACCTCGTATAAAATTATATACGGTCAAAATATCCTGTTCAAATTCAATTTTTGCCATTTCCTTAGATAGCTTTGGCGCTTTGGATACCTGTGTTTCATCCTGTTGGAGAAGAAACACATTGCCGGAATCAATGGCTTCCACTGTTTTTAATACCAGTTTTGCTCCGATTGGCATCATACGGTCATGAACGTCTCCTGTTGTATCTGTGGACAAAATGGGTATAGCCTCCTGAAAAAGTATTGAACCTGTATCAATTTCGTGTTGTAGTTTAAAAGTAGTTAATCCGGTTTCTTTCTCACCATGAATGACTGCCCAATGAATGGGTGCGGCGCCTCTGTATTTAGGAAGAAGCGAAGCATGCAGGTTGTAGGTACCCAATGGAGGCATATTCCAAACGATTTCGGGCAACATTCGAAAAGCGACAACGATCTGAAGGTCTGCATTCAGCGATTTTAATTCTTTTATGAACACAGGATCTTTCAGATTAGGAGGTTGCAGAATATTCAGATTATGCTGCTGGGCAAATCGTTTTACAGGAGATTCAATAAGTGTTTTTCCGCCTCTCCCTCCCCATTTGTCGGTTGCAGTAATCACTCCAACGATTGAGTATCCTCCTTGATTCAATAAAATTTCAAGAGAAGGCACAGCAAAATCGGGGGTGCCCATGAATACAATTTTTAATCCCATTCCTTTATTTAAATAAATTGAAGGATGTCATATTGGGTAATAATGTGAATTCTCCCCATATGATCCACTACAGTGACAGCAGTAATGTTTTTGTCCATATATTGATATATTTCCTTCAATGGAAGATCCGGTGATACTTCAGGGAATGGCTTTCCGGCAATAGCTGTTACCGGCTTGTCCGCATTGGACAATGGGTTGAACAAAATATATTCCAATACCTGATTTTGGCTAATTGAGCCAGTTATTTTTCCATTTTCAATTATGGGTAGCTGGCTGAAATCGCCATCCTTCATTGTCTGTAATACCTCCCTGACAGGTGTTTCTGGTGGAACGGACTTTATTTCTGTGTACACTTTCTTTTCAATCAGGTGTTTTACTTTCATTTCTGTGTCCAAAAATCCGCGGTCTCTCATCCAGTCGTCATTAAATATCTTTCCAACATAACGGCTACCATGATCATGAAAAATGATTACGACCACATCTTTGTTGGTTAGCCTTTCTTTTAACTGGAGCAATCCTGCTAATGCTGAACCGGCAGAATAACCTAATAAGATTCCTTCTTCCCGGGCAAGCCTCCGTGCAGCGAGCGCACCATCTTTATCAGTTACCTTTTCAAAATGATCAATTAGACTGAAATCAACATTTTTTGGTAATATGTCTTCTCCAATGCCTTCCGTGATATAGGGATATATTTCCTTAGTATCGAATATTCCAGTCTCGTGGTATTTCTTAAATACAGAACCATAGGTGTCGATTCCCCATACCTGTATATCCGGATTTTGCTCTTTCAGGTATCTGGCCGTTCCGGACACTGTTCCTCCTGTCCCAACTCCAACAATCAAATGTGTGATCCTGCCTTCAGTTTGTTTCCAAATTTCCGGCCCCGTACTTTCATAGTGGGCTTTCGTGTTTGATAAATTGTCATACTGATTAAACCAGCATGAATTGGGTATTTCTTTACTCAATTTTTCTGCTACCGAATAATAAGATCTCGGATCATCGGGCTCAACATTGGTAGGACAAACGACCACTTCGCTTCCGAATGCTCTGAGCAGGTCAAGTTTTTCTTTAGATTGCTTATCACTGGTTGTGAAAATGCATTTATAGCCTTTGACCGCCGCTGCAATAGCCAATCCCATCCCTGTATTGCCTGAAGTACACTCAATGATGGTGCCACCCGGTTGAATTCGTCCATCTTTTTCAGCATCTTCCAACATTTTCAAAGCCATTCTATCTTTGATTGAGTGTCCCGGATTGAATGTTTCTATTTTACCCAATACAAGGGCAGGAACATCTGCAACGGTTTTGTTCAACTTGACCATGGGTGTGTTGCCAATGGTCTCTAAAATATTATTATAATACAGAGGCATAGATGATATGAATATGAGATTGCAAAGGTAATACTTTATCCTTGCAAACCATGAAGACACCGGGAAAGGATTATATCGATTTTGAGTTAGTGGACGCCATCAGAATCTATGGGTTCATAATATTTAACTTCTACCATAAAGCGTGCATCCAATGCTCCCAATGAACGGGCTACCCGTGGTGAAATGATCAATGTGACATCTTCAGGATAGGTATTAGCAGGAATTTTACCTACTACCTGAGCGTGAGACGTTCGGCGCAACATAGGATTATATATTTCAATTACGGTGCCTGGAGGAGCAATTGAATGGAGTGCAAACAAATTATCGTTATCAATAGATTGCTTATCCCATATGGCTATTTCTCTGCGTCCAGATAGTTTTAACTTGGGAAGATTGGGCTTATAATCTTTTGCAGGTTCAAAATTCTCATAAGTAAGTTTTTGGTCATTTCCGGCCCAATGATTGATTTCTTTTTTGGTCATTTGTTCTTGAGTATACAAACCCATTATAGGCTCATTGGGAATTTTAGTATGGACATCGACAGGGGGGGGGACAGAATCGCCCAGAGGTTCAGCTTTCGTTTCAATGGGAGGCAAATGGATATACCCGGCTAATAATTTTTGACCGGGATAAAGATCATGGCTTTTTAATCCATTCCGAATTAAAAAATCTTCCACATTTTGGTTGAAAATTTTTTTTGCTATGGTATATAATGTATTTCCTGGCTGAACGATATAATATACCGGTACCGTTCCATCATGAAAAATATTCATAGAATAATATTCTGCCGAAGGATTTAACTGATCCAGAGGTACCTTAATTACCTGGCCAATGGCAATATTGGTGATATGATTCAAGCCATTGATTTCTCTAAGTTTGTCCATAGAAACTCCATATTGCCTGGAAAGACCGTACAGCGTATTGCCTTTCTCAATAATGACCGGAAGGTAAGGTTGGAATGACTGGTCAGCCATTGCAATCCATTCTGTAGCTGAAGAGGGGACATTTTGAATTGCATTTTGTCCTTGACCATAACTAAAATATGAAATGAAAATAAACAGAAAATTTAAAATCCATATTTTTTCCATACCGCTATATTTTTATAGTATCATTGGGAATTAAACAGTAGATTGCAAATATATTATTTTTATTCGTAATATTTAGTTACACACAATATGAAATGTATCGTATGTATACCCGCCCGCTACTATTCTGAGCGGTTACCCGGCAAGGCTTTACTTGATATAGCTGGACAGCCAATGATATATTGGGTATATAATAACGTAAAAAAATGTACATGGGTACATGAAGTTTTGGTATTGACTGACGATGAGCGGATATGGAAAGCTTGCAGAAAGTTTGACGGAAATGTGTTGATGACAGGCAGGCATCACCGTAATGGGACCAGCAGAATGGGTGAGGTATTGGATCGCTTGGATGGCGACTTAATTATCAATGTGCAGGGAGATGAACCTTTGGTCTCCGAAGGAGAAATTTCTGCTTTGATCCATGCATTTCATACACCTGAAACTCAAATTGCCACATTGGCGCGCAGGATTACTTCTCCGGTTACACTGTTTGATTTTAATAAAGTGAAAGTGGTTTTTGACAAAAATGGAAGAGCTCTATATTTTTCCAGGCATCCCATCCCCGCATGGAGAGAAAAGCCATATCGCGAATGGTTAAGAGGCGGGCATTATTATCTTCATTTGGGCCTATATGCTTTCAGGCGCAATACTTTGAAGCAATTGCTTATGCTGGACGAGGGTATTCTTGAACGCTCTGAAGAGCTGGAGCAGTTGCGTTGGTTGGAAGAAGGGTATTCAATGCAGGTAGTTGAAGTTGAAAATACAGAATCGTTTGGTGTGGATACACTGGAAGATCTGGAAAAAATGAGAGAAGTTTTCAAAGTTCGGGGGATTGGAAAACACTAAAGTCTTTATTGGCTGCAGACTTTGGGTTGGATCAGGCAAGAATATCTCATGACTATGATTAGAAGTATATAGAGATAATATTTAGTGCCCATTTCCATGAGATACCTTCTGACAATTTAGGAAAAAAACCATCATCATTATTCATATTGTTAACTTCGAAATGTTGCCAGTAATTCATTTATTCAGAAAGGTATGAATAAATTGTCCTTAGTGATTTATTGGGGGAGTTATTTTCCTTTTATCATTCGATTAGAAGCTTAAAAGTCGTTAATCAGCTATTCAAGTAAATGGCTTGACTCAATACAATGTTTCTTTCTGTAACCTTTTCCATACATTATTTTAAACTCTTTTATACCTTCGCCCACTGGTCCACAAACTCAATCATGATCCTACACCTCTAATTTTAGGATTTGGGTTAAAACTTTTGCATGGGTTCTTTAATTCATAAATTTTCTTAACGACTTATCAAACTATGATGACTTCTCAAGGAGTCACATTCAAAATTGAATTCTTTCGGAATCCAGTTTTTGCGTTATTTTTAAACTTATTCTTATGAGTATCCGGTATTTTTTTAAATATGATGCACAACTATGTGATAAATGGTAATATTTTATATCTCTCCCTGGTTTTTTGGCAATTAAGTATTCAAATATTAGTTAAACCTATGGATTTCAAGTTAAGAATAACATTTTTTAAGGCAATCATGCGTAAATCATGGAACTCATTTGTAATACATTCGTTTTGATTCATACTAATTATTGTAATTTTGCGCAATGAGTAAAAAGGGAAGAGTTTTGGTAGCCATGAGTGGCGGCATTGATAGCACAGTAGCGGCCATGATGCTTCATGAGGAGGGATATGAAGTGGTTGGTATTACTATGAAAACATGGGATTATGCTTCTTCCGGTGGCTCTTCCAAAGAAACCGGGTGTTGCAGCCTGGACTCTATCAATGATGCCCGTGAAGTGGCGGTACATATGGGTTTTCATCATTTCATCATTGACATCCGTGAAGAATTTGGGGATTATGTCATTGACAATTTTGTCGAAGAATATATGGCTGGCAGGACACCTAATCCCTGTGTATTATGTAATACTCACATAAAATGGAGTGCTCTCTTGAAGAGAGCGGATGCCATGGATTGTGAATTTATTGCTACAGGCCATTATGCTGTGATTAAAGAAGGAAATGGACGGCGTTTTGTTTCTAAAGGTAGGGATGAAAGGAAGGATCAATCCTATGTACTGTGGGGCCTGACCCAGGAATGCCTTCAAAGAAGCTATTTTCCATTAGGGCATTTCACCAAACCTGAAATACGGCAAATGGCTGCGGAAAGAGGCTATGAAGCTCTATCGAAAAAGCCGGAAAGCTATGAAATATGCTTTGTCCCTGACAATGATTACAGAGGTTTCCTCCGTAGAAAAGTAGGAGATATCGATGAAAGAGTGGGAGCAGGAGACTTTATTTCTGAAGAAGGAATCAAACTGGGAATCCATCAGGGATATCCATTCTATACCATAGGCCAAAGAAAGGGACTTGGAATAGCGCTCGGGAAACCGGTATATGTAACAAAGATTATCCCTGAAGAAAATGTTGTGGTTCTAGGTGATGTCGAAGAATTGATGCGTAACGGTATGAAGGTATCCCAAATCAACTCTATGAAGTATGATCATATTCCGGATTCGATGGAAGCATTGACACAAATCCGGTACAATGACAAAGGTTCATTGTGTATGTTGTACCAGGAAGGAAATATGATCCGAGTTGAGTTTATGTCAAACGTGAGAGGAGTAGCGCCAGGACAATCGGCCGTTTTCTACGAGGGGGACGATGTCATAGGAGGGGGCATCATTCACAGTAGCCTATAGTTAAGTGAGTATTTTATATGGTAAACAAATCTCCATCCGTTTAATTAATTGGATGAATTTCATTGCGAACCAGCATGTTTTGATTGATTAGAAGATATGAAGGACTATTTGAATATCTCATTTTGTTTATTCCTTTTTACATTTCAATTGATTTTTGTTGCATGCAATGATGAGATCATTCATGTGGATGGAGAGATAGCGGGAAAGAAGTATTTTCCTTTGGAAACCGGCAGGGTCTGGATTTACGAATACGATTCGATCATTTTTGAACGATTTTCAGGGCGTATTCTGCAAAGAACCGGTTGGATTAGAGAAGAAATTTCCGGAATTCTGGATGATGGGAGATTTCGTATAGAAAGATCTTTTAAAAAAAACCAAAACGATCCCTGGGTAGTAAGTGAAATATGGTCTGCAAGGATAGAAGAGCAAAGGGCAATCAGAACGGAACAAAATCTTCCATTTATCAAGTTGGTATTTCCTCCTTTTAACAATGTTCAGTGGGATGGTAATGCTTTATTCAGAGATGACATCAGGATTCTGGTGGCAGGTGAACAATTGCAACCCTATCTGATGTGGCAGTATAGAATTACAGACACAGAAGGCGTTTTTGATTGGCCCCATGGCAGGTTGCAAGATGTCATCACAGTGCAGCAAGCCGATCTCGTAAGTCTGATTGACCGGAGATATTCCTATGAACGATTTGCTCCTGGAGTGGGTATGGTTGAAAAATTTAAAATGATTCTTGATTGTCAATGTCTTGGTGTTCCTGTCACAGTACCCTGGGAGGAAAAGGCAGAAAAAGGTTTTATTTTATCTCAAAAACTTATAGATTATTACTAATTGGAAGATTTGATACATATAGGTCATCTCATCAAAGCGTTTGGAAAGGATGGAACCATGAAATTGGCTTTATTGGAAGCACTTAAGCAAAAGCCTTTTCCGGTCGGATATATGATCATAGAAGTGGATGGGCAAATGCTTCCCTATTTTATTGAATCCATTGATCCGGACGAGGATTGGATTAAGTTCGATGAATTTTCAAGCCCTGAAGATACCAGGTTAGTCAGTGATAAAAAAATATTCGTTCGGAGAAGAGATTTATCCCATACGACACAAAATGAATTGCAAAAGAAAGATTTTCAGGCATTAAAAGGGTGGAGGGTGAATGATCAAAATGGACAGGATATTGGAACTATTTTATCAGTGGACATTATGCCCATGCATGTGCTTTTACAAATTCAACATTGGGACAAGACCTTTTGGGTTCCTTTTCATGAAGAATTGATCATCTCCATCAATGAACCGAAAAAAGTTTTACAATTGGATATAGCTGATGGTCTGATGGAACTGAATCAGGAAGACTAATCATTTGTTCTTTTCTCTAAAAGGCAAATAAAAGAACTTCTAATTTATCTTTTCAAACTTTCAAAAACTATTTTTACGACTGATTTTAACCAAACTTTAGTTTTATGGAAAAGCCGTCTTTAGTAATCCTTGCAGCGGGAATGGGCTCAAGGTATGGTGGATTGAAGCAATTGGACTCCTTTGGTCCTCATGGTGAAACCATCATTGATTATTCTTTATATGATGCTATTGGAGCAGGTTTTTCAAAAGCAGTCTTTATTATAAGAGATCATTTTAGAGAGGAATTTGTTAAAATATTTTCAAGGAAGTATGGCAGCAGAATTGAAGTTGAATTTGTAAGTCAGGAGTTGGACAATCTCCCTATTCCATTTGCAGTACCAAAAGAAAGAGAAAAGCCCTGGGGAACGGCACATGCAGTATGGGTCGCCAGAGAGGTGGTTAATGGTCCATTTGCAGTAATCAATGGGGATGATTATTATGGAAAATCTGCTTTTGTGGATTTGGTCCGCTTTTTTAATGATTACCCTGGAGAATTCGGAGTGATGGCGTATTATCTAAAAAATACACTTTCCGACTACGGTACCGTTAACAGGGGGGTATGTTATGCTAATGAAACTGGTTTTTTGACTAAAGTAGAAGAGTGTGTGAAAATTGAAAGAAAAGCCAATGGCCGTATAGCCTATCCCATTAATAAAGACCAATGGGCCTACCTTGAGGACAATACTTTGGTATCTATGAATTTGTGGGCATTTACACCCTTTTATTTTAAAGCAACCGAAAAATACTTCACTCAATTTCTGAATGAAAGAGGTACTTTACCCAAATCAGAGTTTTATATTCCTGATGTGATTGATCTGATGATTAAAAATAACGAAACCAATGTCAGGGTGCTGCATACAGATTCTCAATGGTTTGGTGTCACTTATCAGGAGGATAAGCCGTTTGTGGTTAATAGTATTAATGAATTAATTGAGAAAAGTGTGTACCCTTCGAAACTTTGGGATTGACTAAACCAATTGAACTCTGGATATTGAAAAATTTGCTACTTTGTCAATATTCTATGGATTTTGAGTGAGAAGAGTGAAGTATTTTGGAAAACTTGTTATCTTGGAGATACTGAATATTTGTCAAATAAAATTTCCAAAACATGAGTAGATTGATTTTTTTTATCATTGGGTTTAATTTTTTTCTTTCAAGTGTTACATTTTCCCAAATATCCAGTGCAAAAAGCCAGATTATTGAAAGTGTTGATGCCATGAAAAGTGATCTTATTGACATGGCTGACCAGATATGGACATTGGCCGAGCTGGCTTTCGAAGAAACAGGATCCGCTGAAATATTAGCCGCCTACGCGGAAAGAAACGGGATGAAAGTAGAAAGAAGTGTAGCCGGAATACCTACTGCATTCATAGCAACTTATGGTAGTGGGAACCCGGTTATAGGCATAATGGGTGAATTTGACGCTTTACCGGGCATATCACAGAAAGCAGTTCCTTTTAAAGACCCCCTTATAGATGGGGCCCCCGGTCATGGATGTGGGCATAATCTATTTGGAGTTGGAAGTCTTGCTGCAGCGTTAGCTGTTAAAGAATGGATGAAAAATGAAGGGATCCAGGGAACTGTACGATTTTACGGTACTCCGGCGGAGGAGAAGTACTTTGGTAAATTATACATGGCCAGAGCAGGATTGTTTGATGATTTGGATGTTTGTTTAGACTGGCATCCCAGTGCGACCACAGAAGCTGCAGTACAAAGTTCACTTGCTCTGATCGACTTCATTGTAGAGTTTTATGGGCAAGCAGCACATGCTTCCAGTGACCCTTGGAATGGCAGAAGCGCTTCTGATGCAATGGAGCTCTACACTACAGGTATAAACTTTATGCGTGAGCATGTAAAACCATCTGTGCGAATGCATTACCATATGCAGGATGCAGGTGCTGTAGTTAATGTGGTTCCTGATTATTCAAAAGTATGGACAAGGGTTAGGGACAATACAAGGACAGGAATGATGGAAGTATATGAACGCGTAAAAAAGCTTGCGCATGGAGCCTCAATTATGACAGAAGTCGACTACAAAATATCATTGGTTTCCGGGCTTCATGAGATACTGGTAAACAGAACAGGAGGAGCGGTAATGCAAAAAAATCTGGAGCTTTTAGGACCCATAGTTTATACAGAAGATGAGACTACTTTTGGTATGAAAATTCAGGAAGCCACCGGAAAACCACAAGTGGGTATGGATGGTGAAATAAGACCACTCAGACCAACAGAAACGGTAATGGGTGGGGGATCCACAGATGTGGGGGACATTAGTTGGATTGTTCCAGAAATACGTTTGGGTGTCACGACAGCCCCTGTAGGTACACCTTGGCATTCCTGGGCGGTGGTGGCTTGCGGAGGAATGTCAATTGGGCACAAAGGCATGATATATGCTGCAAAAGCGTTGGCCATGACAATGGTAGATCTTTTTGATGATAGGGAACTTCGAGAAAAGATCAGAGAGGAATTTGAAAAAGGAAGAGGAGATTATAAGTATAAGGCGATTATTCCTGATGGTCCGCCGCCCATACCTGCTTATATTTTAGATTCCCGGTGAAAGATTTCTTAAAGCAATGATCTTTCATTTATCTGGTTAGATTAATTGATGTGATTTTACAGATTGTGCAATAATTACTGAACCCAATCAAACGGTGTATATGTTTGGATTGATAAAACAATAAAAATGTACAAAGCTGTACTTTCTCTGATCTTTTCTGTTTGTGCTATATTTCCTGGAATTGCCCAGAGTTTTTTGGCAGATATTGATCGATATAAAACCTGGTTGGATTATAGTAATGTTCATGTTATTCCTGAAATTGAATGGGAGTTCGATTGTGATCAGGAGAATATATTGTTTAGGAATTGGGGAGCAAAAGACGAAAGTGAAATTCAAAGAATTATTCAGTTTTGGAATACCGGAGCACCCGGATATCGGTGGCATCAGATCATCACACAACTGGGTGATGAATTTCCCGGATTGAGAAATGGAGGAAGAATGGTTAATTTGCATGCAGCGATATATGACGCTACAGTTTGGGCTGCCCGCCTTCTTGCCGGTCAGAATGAGTGGTCTTTTACAGATTGTCTGAATGAGCATTTCCAACTTGTAAAAATTAGATGTCACCGAAATCCGGGAATATGTTTAAGAAGTGTTGCTGCTGGGGCAGCTGCTGAAATTATAGGTTTTTATTTTCCAGTAGCAAAGGAACAAATGGATTCGTTAGCGGAAGAAGCTGCCAAATCAAGAGTATATGCAGGGGTTCAATCCCCAACCGAAACCAGGAATGGATTATGTACAGGCCGCTTTGTAGCAGCATATTTCACAGAAAGAGCTAAAAATGACAATACGTTTAGTTTGTGGGAAGGCATGGTTCCAGATGAACCAGGAAAATGGACAGGCGATCCTGGTAAAAAAGACCCTATGAAAGGGAAGTGGAAACCATTTGTGTTACAAAGTAACGATCAGTTCAGGCCAGGTCCACCTCCAGATTTTGAAGAAGATATGGATGAGTTAAGAAACTTTAATCGAAATCATTCCATCAGTGACATAGCATGGATATGGAAGGCGGTACCAGTATGGGATTTATTGGTTGACCAGATGGTTTTTGAATACCGGTTGATTGATGATCCATTGCGATCCGCTTTAGTTTATTCAGCATTTCACATCGGACGTTATGAAGCAACCCTTTCAGCATGGGAAGCCAAATATCATTATTGGGCAATCAGGCCATTTCAGTATGATCCTGATTTTAAGCCCATATTAAGAGAAACTCCAAACTTTCCCGGATATCCTGCCGGACATACAGCAGTAGCCGGCTCGCTTGCCGTCATTCTCAGCCATTTTTTTCCTGAAGAAAGATCTCTGTTTTTACAAAAAGCAATGGAATGTTCTGAATCCAGATTTGAAGGAGGAGTCCATTTCAGAACAGATAATGAAACCGGGCTGGATATGGGCTATAAAATTGGGGCTTTGGTTATTGATTTTATAAGCAAGTATGGTCAATAGGATTAATTCAGTGAAGCATATGAATCTTTGATTTTAAACATTACATTTATTTTAACCGGAATCCGGAGAAAACAACTTAATGAAATTGATCGTTACTAATTCAACACAATCCTTCGGAATGCGTCAATCCTGGTTTATTATCATTGCATGTTTGTTTTTAATTCTTCCTAAATCGGTGGCACGGCATATAGTCGGTGGTGATGTCGTATATAATTGCGTGAATCTGGATACCATCAACAATGTGGTAACGTTTGACATCATTTTCACTTTGTACAGAGATGCTTTTGGTGGAGGTGCAGGTTTTGATACGGATGCTATGTTTGGTGTGTTCAGAGGAAGTGGAAATAACTGGACGCATTTCAGATCAGTTGAGAATCAGAGAGCATCGAATATCAGAATTGTGGACAACGTGGCAGTAAGTCCGTGTCTTCGTTTTCCACCTAATATCCGGGTTGAACAAGGTATTTATAGATTTGAGGTGACTCTGCCTCTTTCCAATCAAACCTATTTGATTGCTTATCAACGGTGTTGCAGAAATAATACCATCAATAATATTATCGAACCTGACCATACAGGAGCTGCATTTACTGCAGAAATCACACCGTTGGCACAAAGGACTTGTAACAATAGCCCAAAATTTGATAATTTTCCACCTATAGTTATATGTCTGGGTGAACGACTCACTTTTGATCATTCCGCCAGTGATATAGAAGGAGACCAGTTAGTATATGAATTTTGTGCACCTTTACAAGCAGGCGGACAGGATGGCGTGAGCGGTGGCGATCCACGCAGTTGTAATGGAGTGATTCCGGACCCCAGAAGATGTCCTCCGCCCTATAGGGAAGTGGTATTCAGGCAACCTACCTTCAGCGCTACCAATCCTTTGGGAGGAGATCCACAAATTACTATCGATTCAGAAACCGGTTTCATTACAGGAATTCCTACCACATTGGGTCAATTTGTGGTAGGAGTTTGTGTAAAAGAATTCCGAAACGGGGAGCTGATTAGCGCTATTCGCAGGGATTTCCAATTCAATGTAGCTCAATGCGACCAAGATGTAATCGCTGATATAGAATCTGACCAATATGTCAATGGTGAAAGACATCTGATCAATTCGTGCGGAGAGAGTACTATCACTTTTATTAACCGAAGCAGGCAAGCTCAAAACATATTTTCATATTTATGGAGATTTACTATTGATGGCAGGGAAGAGACCCGTGATACAAGAGATGCGACGATAACTTTTCCCGGAGTGGGTTTGTATACAGGAACCATGGTCGTCAATCAAGGGACAGAATGTGCTGATTCAGCTGATATTTCGGTCAATGTTTTTCCATCTATAGAAGCTGATTTTATCTACGATTATGATACCTGCATCGCTGGTCCGGTTACATTTACTGATCTTTCAGAGAGTGGAGCAGGCCCAATCATTGAAAGGTTTTGGACTTTTGGTGATGATGGGGTTTCGACTGAAAGGAATCCATTATATCAATATGGTTTTCCAGGTGTATATCCTGTGAGGCTTTCTGTTAAAGACAATAATGAATGCAGAGATTCAATTGTTAGAAATCTTCCATGGCAACCGGTTCCTAATTTGATCGTAGTCGAACCTACAACTTTTATAGGATGTAAGCCGGCGAACATATTTTTTAATAATTTATCTTTTCCTGTAGATTCTACTTATGATATTCAATGGACATTTGGTGATGGAAACACAAGTAATGAAATCAGTCCTAACCATACGTACAATGAAGAAGGGATTTACAGCGTAAGAGTGAGAATCACTTCTCCTGCAGGGTGTACAGTTGAAAGATTTTATCCTTCTTGGATCCGGGTTGAGCCCAGTCCTACTGCAAACTTTTCGTTCTCCCCAGAACAACCGAGCGCGTTCAACCGGGAGGTTGTATTTACAGATCTTTCCATAGGTGCCATATCATGGCAGTGGAATTTTTCTAATATATCAAGTTCACTGCAAAGGAACCCAACTTTTACGTTTCCAGATACCGGTCTTTACAGAATTGAACAGGTAGTATTGAATGAAAGAGCCTGTACAGATACAATGGTTCAATTTATAGATGTAACACCCCTTTCTACACTTCATTTTCCCAATGCATTTACCCCTAATAATGATGGATTAAACGATGAATTCAAAGGAAGGGGATTTTTTGATGGGATACGCAATTATAGAATGGTAGTATATAGCCGCTGGGGTGAACAATTATTTGCAAGCTCAGACCCTCGAATAGGGTGGAATGGCCGTAAAAATAATAGTGGTGATGAATTACCTCCTGGCGTATACGTATATGCTATCTCTTACATCGGTCCAAGGGGAGAGACCAATACTGAAAAAGGTCACGTGACTTTAATACGTTGATAAAACTTGTACAAGCCACTAAGGGTTATTATCATTACATGCTCAATTAACTGCATAAATAACCCATTATGCCT
>DAOLDB010000012.1:0-78406 GCA_035327565.1 Saprospiraceae bacterium | reverse complement strand
ACATGATCCCCCTGGTCCACCCGATCCGCCACCTCCTCCTCCACGGGCGCCAGGATCCATCAATCCTCCAGTAGTCATAATTGGATCACCCATTGCATTGGTTGCATAGCCACCATCGCCTCCTATTGCAGTGAAAAGTACGGTTGCAGGCAGACCTCCAATATAAGTGTCTTCAATAAATAATTTTCCTCCCTGACCTGGATTCAGAGGTTCTGCTCCTTTTCCTCCTTCTACTCGGTACTCATTGGTGATTTGTGTGCCTACCTTTTTTTTAACTTCTGTCCACCCTCCATCCCGCAGATCCGCGTCCACGGCATCCGGATCACCACCTGACCCAATATAGATCATGAAGGTATCCCCGGCACAAACCTGATATCTGATTTTTGCATGTGCAGCACCACCACTTCCATGACCTGCCCCGGGTGAAAGGTTGTGTG
This sequence comes from Saprospiraceae bacterium, assembly GCA_035327565.1. Classification (GTDB taxonomy): domain Bacteria; phylum Bacteroidota; class Bacteroidia; order Chitinophagales; family Saprospiraceae; genus JABDLO01. The sequence continues at coordinate 77,969 of DAOLDB010000012.1, read as the reverse complement.
CAGCGCCACCTCCTGCTCTGAGATCAAAGCTTACCGTTTTTACATATGGGGGAAATGTAAGTGTATGACTTAAAGCAGCTGTCCCCGGATCACCTGGCTTTATAGTGTCTTTAACAATTTGTGCTGACACACTGCTCCCTATTGTCATTAGAACCATCCCAATCCATAACTGGATAAGTTGTCTCCGTTCCATTTTTCTAAATCTTTTGTTTTCAGTTTTCATCATTTATTTACTTAATATCTAAAATACTCGAGTTTGAATCAATATCTGTTATCATTCTTCCTACTTCCCCCTGCTCAATATCATTCGCTTGGTGATCACCGGACGACCTTCCACCACAATGCTGTATTGATATGTGCCGCCGGGAAGATCCGTAGTGGTAATCTCTACTTCTCCTTCACCTTTTTCCGGCAAGAGTATGCTGCGGATTGTCCGTCCTGTTACATCAGTGATTACCATTTGTGCGCGCTCTATGCTTTCTGGCAAATAGTACCGTATGATGGTATGTCCTGAAAAAGGATTGGGTTGATTTTGATCCAGGCGAATCTGGTCAATTCTCTCAAGATTGAAACTGCTGCGATTGAGTTGATTTTCAATGAGTACTTCCAACCTGGAAAGCCTGGATTCTAACTCTGTAATTCTGTTATCTCTGGCGTCTAATTGATTCTTCAGAGTTACAATTTCGGATTCTTGCCCTGCGATGAGTGATTGCTGTTCCTGGATAGCTCCGGTCAAAACAGGAATCAGGCTTATGTAACTCATGCTTTTAATATTTAGTTTGATAGCAGTAGGGTCGCCATACATTTCAGTGCCCTCCAAAGCTTGCGGATCAGCAAAGCCGTGCGTGTCTTCGTGAACTATTTCAGGCAATATCCCTTCTACTTCCTGGGCAATAAATCCGAATTGTGGTCCTTGTGCCAATTGGATATAGTTGTATTCATCCGTTCTGAATTCGTAACTGCGAGGCTGTAGCTGCATGACTTTATTTAATGAACCTTCAATGGTTTTGATATTTTTCTTCAATTTTTTATCTGATGAGGCAGTAAAAGAACCGGTATAGTAAAAATTGCCTAATCCATAAATAGCCCAACTGCCCATTTATGCAGACTTAATACTTATTTTCTTTTTATGGTTGAGGCTCAAAACACCGGTAATACATAAAATGAGAAATACAACCAAAATACCCCATTGAGAAAGAGTAGGAATGGGATGAATTCTGAAAATAAATCGACCCACGTTCACAGGATTTAAACCAACCGGGATAGTACTTACCGAAGTTTCTGTAAGTGTACTGAATACTTCCACTACATTGCTGCCACTTAAAGGTACATAGAGGTGGTTGCCATTACTGCTTAAATCTATTCCATTGGGTTGCAGTCCTGATGCCGGAATAGTGTTTGTGACAGTATTTGTATTTGTATTGATCACTGAGATGCTGTTATCTCCAAAATTGGTTACATAAAGCCTGGAATTATCCAACGACCAGACAGCACTTGAGGGCTGATTACCCACAGATATAGTGGTAATATCCATTTCAGTTACTACATCAAATATCTCAATTAAAGTGGATGCACCTGCCTCAGTAACTGCATATCTATTTCCATCTCTGGAAATGGCCGAACCAAGACCTCCATTCACAAGTGAAGTAGTCACAAAATTAGGTACATACGTGCTTGTATTGATGAATGCAATATCAGTATAAAATGGGGAACTGGCAATGGCTTTGGTGCCATCAGGGGTAAATTCTACTGACCATGCATTATCCCCAGGAAAATTAATTGTAGTAATCAAATTATAGGGACTTGATGTATTGAACACATTAATAGCTCCATTGGTGTCATCGGCAATCCACAGTTCCCCGCCATTGGGCTTAATACTGATTCCTACGCATGCAAATCCGACATTAAATGTTGTCTGCAGTGAGAAGGCTGTCCCATTAAAATCAAAAACAGAAATAGATTGACTTGTCCTGTTGCTGACAAACACCCTTCTTCCGCCAGGATGCCACGCAACTGAAATCGGCCCATTGCCAACATTCAATACATCGAAAACAGAATTACTAGATACATCAATTACAGATACTGTAGCATCATCAAAGTTGGGAACCAAAGCCAGCTCTTGTCCTTTCGATATACTAGTCAGTAAGATTGAAATTCCTACAACCAAAAAGAATTTAAATAATCGGTTGATTAATAAATTTTTCATTATGTAGTGATTTTAAGGTGGCTTACTCCATAAGGCATTAAATTCCAAATATAACTGAGTGAATGTAAAATCGCTGTCTCTTTGCTATACCATTGAGCAACTGGTAGCTTTCATTGAGTAACCTGTAGCTTTCATTGAGTAACCGGTAACAAAGGAAATTACCGGACACCATGATTTCAAGCTTATTGGCATTGAAATATTGACCAATCAGGCTGCACGGATCAAATATTTCAGCCCCTTCATTACATATCAGAAGTCAGTAAAAGATCGAGATTGGAGTATTTGATATCAAATCTTTTGCTGAGATATTCATTGGTGAGACACCCTTTGTAGGTATAACATCCGTTGCGGATTCCTTTCGAATGATATAACAATGATTCAATGTTGGCTTCCTCTCCGGCTTTCAATATCAAGGGAGTAATGATATTACTGACTGCAGCGGATGCTGTCCTGCTGATTTTGGATGAAATATTAGGAACACAATAATGGATCACACCATGCTTGATAAAAGTAGGCTTTGAGTGACTGGTTACTTCGCTGGTTTCGAAACATCCGCCCTGGTCTATACTAATATCAATCATGACTGCGCCTTCTTTCATTTTTGTAACCATATCTTCCGTAACAATAACAGGTGTACGACCGTGTTTGGAATGTATAGCCCCTATCACCACATCAGCACTCATCAACTGATAAGCCAGATATACCGGATTGATGGTCGAGGTATGTAGTTGTCTTCCAATGTGGGTTTGGAGTCGCATCAACTTCGAAATGTCATTGTCAAAAATACGTACCGAAGCTCCTAATCCCAATGCAGTTTTTGTGGCAAACTCCCCGACCACCCCCGCACCCAGGATGACCACTTTCGCCGGAGGAACCCCCGATACACCCCCCAATAAAACCCCGCGACCTTCACGGGTATTGGTAAGTAGCTCAGCAGCAGTAATCATAGCGCACATTCCAGCCATCTCACTCATGATACGCACGATAGGAAAAGTGCCATCTTCAGATTGGAGATATTCCATGGCCAATGCTGTGGTCCTTTTTTGGATGAGTTTGTCTATGTAATCTTTCTTCAAAGTAGGGATCTGCAAGGGAGAAATTAATATTTGATCCTGATGAAAATAATCCACTTCCTCTACGGTAGGTGTTGAAGTTTTGATAATCATTTGAGAACGGTATACCTCCTCCCTGGAATAAGCAATAACTGCACCCCCTTCTGCGTAATCATGATCTGAAAAATTGGACTTCTCTCCGGCTCTGCTTTCTACTATCACAGTATGTCCGTAACCTGAAAGTGTCCTTATGGCATTAGGTACCAGACTTACCCTGCTCTCATCAATGCCATTCTCCCTGGGTATGCCAATTGTGAGCTTCTTCCTGTCTTTTTGTACAGCCAGTTTTTCTACCTGTACTTCATACTGCCCTTCAGTAAAAAAATCGGAAAAGCTGATTTTCTTGGGATGTTCACTCATTGCTTTATACTTATGATGGTTTCTATAAACAATTTGCGGGTATGTGCATCTAGAGTTTCTATGCTGATTTGATAATGTGGCTCAGGGATCCAATCTGCTATTATCTCCGGCCATTCAATAAAAACCCATTGTCCTGAATACAAGTATTCTTCAATGCCCGCTTCAAGCGCTTCCTCTTTATTTTCAATCCGGTACAAATCAAGGTGATAAATGGTCTGTGTTCCATTCATATACTCATTGACCAAAGAAAATGTTGGACTCGTCACTTCATCCTCAATTCCCAGTGCAGCTACCAATGCTTTTACTAAAGTGGTTTTTCCGGCTCCCATCAAACCCTTAATTATAACAATACCAGCGTTTGGGAAACAATTTTCAACTAAAAATTTTGTGGTAGAATGGATATCATTCAGATGATATTCAATGGTTGATTCACCAATCAAAGAATCAGGATGCATTGACTTTTTCAAATTGTCCTTTTTTTATTGATTTCGCAAATTTATTCAAAAAACGCACATGGTTAATAAAGAATTCCTGCTGCATTCTTTTCAAATGATCCCTCCTTCATTTTCTTAAGCTAAAAACATAGGATTTCAACCTTTTATAAGTTAAGGCAAGTGCCCAATTTTGTCAATTTTTGTGTATCTTTGCACGTTTTTTATAATACGGAAATATTTCAAATTTTAATGAGCGAAAATAAAAATAAATACGGCGCTGATAATATTCAGGCGCTGGAGGGTTTGGAGGCCGTCAGGAAAAGACCGGGGATGTACATAGGAAGTACCGACACGAAAGGTTTGCATCACCTTGTCTGGGAAGTGGTCGATAATTCCATCGATGAACATTTAGCTGGTCATTGCACTACTATTGACCTGATCATACATGAAGACAATTCCATAACAGTCATCGATGATGGCCGGGGAATACCTGTTGATTTACATAAAAAGCTGAAAAAATCTGCATTGGAGGTCGTGATGACGGTGCTGCATGCCGGAGGAAAGTTTGATAAAGATACCTATAAAGTTTCCGGTGGACTTCATGGCGTAGGTGTCTCTTGTGTGAATGCGCTTTCAGAAGACCTGATAGTCATCGTTGAAAGAGATGGCAAGGTGTATACCCAGGAATATGAAAGGGGAAAACCCCGTTTTGACGTGAAAGAGATCGGTAACAGCAACCGGTCAGGTACAACCATTACTTTCAAGCCCGATCACCAGATATTTGAGGAACTTGTTTACAAGTATGAAGTCCTGGCCAATCGACTCAGAGAAATGTCCTACCTCAATAAAGGCCTGCGCTTAACTCTGGTAGACGAAAGGAATCAGGATGATGAGGGCCAATTTAAGCGTACAGAATTTTACTCAGAAGGGGGCTTAAAAGAATTTGTAAGGTTTCTGGATGAAACCCGTACGCCTTTGATCGACAAACCCATTCATATTATAGGTAAAGAAGAAAATGTGGAAGTCGAAGTGGCAATGACTTACAACACCGGGTACCAGGAAAATATTTTTTCCTTTGTTAACAATATCAATACAAAGGAAGGAGGTACCCATGTCAACGGATTCAGGAGAGCTATTACCAGGGAATTCAAAAAGTATGGTGATGATAATGGGTTCTTTTCAAAATTGAAGTTTCAGATTTCAAGTGAAGATTTCAGGGAAGGGCTCACTGCTGTGGTTTCAGTGAAGGTTCCGGAACCGCAATTCAAGGGACAAACAAAAGGAGAACTGGGCAATTCAGAAGTAACCGGCATTGTATCCAGAGCCGTGGGTGATGTCCTGAAATACTTTCTGGAAGAAAACCAGGATATGGCGAAGCGCATCATTGAAAAGGTGATCCTTGCAGCTACTGCCCGGCATGCAGCCCGCAAAGCAAGAGAAGCGGTACAAAGGAAAAATGTGTTGGCAGGAGGAGGTCTTCCCGGCAAGTTGTCCGACTGCAGTTCGACCGATCCGGTGATTTCAGAGATATTTCTGGTGGAAGGAGATTCAGCCGGTGGTACTGCCAAAATGGGCAGAGACAGAAACTTTCAGGCTATTTTGCCATTGAGGGGTAAAATTCTAAATGTTGAAAAAGCCATGGAATACAAAATTTATGATAACGAAGAAATAAAAAATATGTTTACAGCTCTCGGTGTAAGCATTGAAGAGAAAAATGGTGAAAGAGTACTCAATATTGACAAATTGAGGTATCACAAAATCATCATCATGTGCGATGCCGATGTGGATGGAAGTCATATCGTTACCTTGATATTGACATTTTTATTTCGTTATATGCGGCCTTTGGTGGAACAGGGATATGTATACATTGCAGCACCTCCACTCTATCTGGTGAGGAAAGGTAAGCAAGCCGTTTATTGCTGGAATGAAGAAGAAAGAAAGCAAGCTGTGGATACGTTTGCTCAAACCGGAAGTGAATCCAGTATAAAAATTCAAAGATATAAGGGTTTGGGAGAGATGAATGCGGATCAGCTTTGGGAAACCACCATGGATCCGGACACGCGAATGTTAAGAAGAGTAACCATAGACGATGCCCAGGAAGCAGACAGGGTCTTTTCTATGCTGATGGGAGATGAAGTACCCCCACGAAGAGCATTTATAGAAGAAAATGCAAAATATGCCCGGATCGATGTTTGATCCATCAGATTGAAGATTTTACTGCATTCCGGCATTGGAAAACTTCACTAAAGCAACTTTAAGAGGAAAATGAATCAATGTGTATTATGCCGCATCATTTAAAATTAGTATTCTGGGGTTTCTTCTGTAGCGCACTGTTTATTCATTGCCGGTCAGAAAATGGGAATCAGTACAAAGAACCTGCTAATCATTCGCGAGGCATTTCTTTAATAAAAATGCAGTGCCTGGCGTGCCATCAAACCACAATAGATGCTGATTATGGCATTGGACCTTCTTTGACTGAAATCAGACAGGCTTATTTCAGTGAGTATCGCACTCAAAATGCTTTTATTGAACGATTTCAACTTTTTATGAAGGAACCCACCGCAGGGAATGCTTTGATGAAAGAAGCTGTAAATCAATACGGAGTAATGCCTAAAATGATGCTCAATGCTACAGAAATCAATGCTATAGCTTCCTATCTCTTTAATGTAGAACCTGGATCAGATCAATGGAATTCAGATTTCTCTATTTCAAATGTTGAAGTGAATAATTTCAAACTTGATGATCCCATATCTGTCGCAAAAGACTACGCGGCTACTTTAAAATCTGAATTAGGAAAAAATCTGATGAATGCGATACAGCAGGGAGGCCCTGTATATGCCATTGATTTTTGTCAAAGCAGGGCCATTCCAATCACTGATAGTATATCAGCACATTTTAATACTCTTATCCAAAGAGTGTCTGATAAGCCAAGAAATCCTTCCAATATGGCCACGGAATCAGAAAAATTGTTGATACATCAATGGGCTATTGATCTTCAGGAATCTGAAGAAATTGACCCAGTTTTTGTCGAACATGAGAATCAGTTGACCGTCTATTTTCCTATTGAAACCCATGCCATGTGCCTTACATGCCATGGAGTGAAAGGAAAAAATATAAATGAGCCCACATTAAAAAAAATCGAAAGCCTGTATCCCAACGATTTGGCCACCGGATATGGAGAAAAACAAATCAGAGGATTGTTCCGGGTTACTATGCAAAAATAATGTATAAAGCAATCAATGTATATTTGAAGTCCATTTAAAAACCGGATGTTAATATCTAAGCTACATTTAAGTTAAGCATAAAGTTGATTTGCCCATGCTCGCCTCTCCGCCCCCTTGAAGGGGAAATCAATGCGCAGAGTGCCTCTTTAGGGGATTGGGGTTAGGTAGCAAGTGTGTCATTACATCCGCTACAGAACACTATTTATTCGCCTGAATATCCACTCACCAGGCGCTTCCGGAGCATATCTTTTATTGGTTCTTCGAGAAATGCGTGCCGGATGGCTTCCAGATTGCATTGAAGAAATTGCTCACTTGTCCATCCAAAATGTGTAGCAACTTTATCATATTCCCGACTCAAATTGATCCGCGACAATGTCCGCCCGTCCGTATTTATACTTAACGATAAACCCATTTTAGCAAAAGCATGAATAGGATGATTATGGAAGGCATCCACTGTATGCGTTTGAACATTGCTCGTGGGGCATATTTCCAGATGAATATCGTTTTCCCGGATATATTCTAACAATTCAGGATCTTCATTGCTGCGGATCCCATGACCCAATCGATGGGGTTGTAACACGCTGATCGTTTCCCACACACTTTCGAATCCCTTTGCTTCTCCGGTATGGGCAGTAGTATTAATGTTTCTTTCCCGTGCCCATTGAAATGCAGGAATATGTGCGTCCAATGGCCAGCCTGCTTCATCACCCGCTATATCAAAACCCACAACCAGACTTCCTTTAAATAAACTTGCGAGTCGAACCGTTTGCATGCTTTGCTCTTTTGAAAAGTTCCTCAGAGTGCACAAGATCAGCCGGGCTTCTATACCAGAATTTCTGATGCATGACAAGGTGGCTTTTTCGACCGCTTCTACTACTTCTTCAGGTTTTAATCCTTTTTGAATGTGCAATAATGGAGCAAATCGAATCTCTGCATAGATCACCTGATCCGCTTGCAACTGATCAAATACATTTTCAGTTGCCATTTGCAGAGAAGTAATATCCTGAAGAAGCGAAACCGCCTTTTTGGCTCTTTTCAAATAGTCTGAAAGATCTTTGCATTTTGAAGGAGCTACAAAATTCTTCCTGAATTCCTTATAACTTATTGCCGGTTCTAATACTTTCACCAGGTTGTAACCTAATGAGCAATCCAAATGAAGATGCAGCTCAATTTTGGGATGGTGCAAATACTTACCCGTTTTCAATTCTGATCATTTTAATCAGGAAATAAGCTGTCGCGATGCTTACAGCTATTTTAATAAATAAAGGCATAAACCAGGATACTATTTACCATTGCATCCTGTTAAAACTTCTGAAATCTGTAACGGTAACTTCTATCCGCGCCTTAAAATTAAAAATTGCTATTAAAGAATGGTCTTTCATTTTCAAATCATCTAAAGTAACTGAACCTATTTCCATTTTCATATCTATATCATACGCGTCCCTGATTTTGGTTATGCGTTCGTCAATGGCTTCTTGTAAAATTTTAATAGATCCATCCAATGAAAAAACCATCATTTCTGCCAGGGCGTCTTTTATTTTGCCTTTTCCCAGCCATCCCGCAGCCTTGTGAATGACATTCTTTGTTTTGACAGCTACATCAACATTCCGGACATAAATGAAATTATTGAGTGTATCGTAACTGGGTATTCCACTGATAATAACCATCCCATTGAATGAACCTGACACCTGTGCTGCTGCTATCAATGCATTTTCTTTAGTGACTATTTCGACATGATGAATGGTTATATACTTGTTACCGTTTCGAAATGTTTTTCCTCCTAAATTTTTATTTACCTGCCGGTTTAAATCATCGGCATGCACTTCAGCAGAAAGCCGAATCACTGAAGTGTCCTGCAATTCATCGACTACATACACCGGTGGCAAGATCCACATTTTGGTCAGGTTGGCCGGATAGTAACTGGTATATTCGTTTCGAACTCTGAAATATACTTTACCCAAAGTCCATTGGTAAGTCCGGTAGGTTCCGGTAATCCATGCCCATTCCGGGACTACTCTCAACCATCCACCTAAAGCTTCATCTGCCTCCATAGGTTCACTTATTATTTTCATATTATTGATCATCCGGTTTCTCAAAGAAATAGATTCTTTTACCGTTTCATCAATATTCTTCTCAATCACCGCTTTATATCTTCGAAGGATCCAACTGGAAATTCGTTCAATGGGTATATTAATGCCGGCATCCAGCTTCGGCCGGTTGAGCCATTTGTGACTTGCAATCTCTGTGCGTGTTTCGAGATTCCACAGGGAGTCAACATTCAATTGGGTAATGATCACTAATTCCAGGATTCCTGAGGCTCTGAAATCCCGAAGGAAAGTTTTCCGCAACAATAAAACCTGAACAGGCAAGGTCACCATCACCACCTTTTCATGAAATATAACCTCCGCATCGTTTGCTTTACCTAAGTCAATGTGTATGCCGTACTCTAGCTGTCCTGATGCATCTTCTAGTGCCTCATCGATAGCTCTGTTGAAAGTATCGCGTATGGCGCCTCGATCCAGCCTATAGTTAAATATGATATCGGAATGCACAGGAATTTGAGGGGCGTCAGCAACCGTGGGTAATTCGGAGGGTATTGCAGATTTCCGGCTGCACGAATGCAAAAAAAGAGTAGAAAAAAGAACGATAAAAAGGAATACAATCCTTACACTTTGTGGAATTAATATCTTCATTGAGAGATCAATTTCAAAGTGATATTGAAAAGGAAATTTTATTCATTTCCATAATGAAAAAGAGGTAATTATAATTCATTTTCGAGGAGTTATAGAGATTTGCATTCCAATTTACATACATTTAATCATTTGAAAAACTAAAGCAGAATAAATTCTATTGCATAATCATGGAGGCAGCTTGTTGACCACTTTCTACCGCACCTTCCATAAATCCTGTCCATTCAGCAACATATTCTCCTGCAAAAAATATACGGTTTTCAGGTTGCCTCAATAGTGGAGACCAGCGAAACCATTGATCCGGACCATATAATGCATATGCCCCAAAAGAATAGGCATCTGTCCCCCAATAATAATTAACGGCATTTTTTAACATGGGACGTACATCCCCAAAACGGGATTCCAATGATAAGGATGCCAATGTAAATCGCTGTTCTGGAGTACAACTGCCAAATACAGCTGCTTTCTCTCCAATAGAATAAGAAATTAATACCCCCTTCTCTGACCTTTGATTCTTTGTACCATGATAATAATAATGGCCTGGAAGATCACTGATTAAGCTGAAATTTTCTTTCTTCCAAAATCTTTCAGAATATAACATAGCATACTTATTAATCCGTCCATATTGTAGTTGATTAAAAGCAGCAATCCTATCATTCGAAAGCCCGGGTTTCCACTTCATTTTTAGAATACTATAGGTAGGTATTGTACAGATTAAATAGTCGCCAACTGCTGTTTTGCCTTCTGACGTAAAGATCCGAACCCCTTTTGAATCTTGTTCAACAGCTGTGACAGGTACTCCGAGATGAATATGCTGGGATCCTATTCTTTCAGCCAGTGCTTTGACCAATTGATGATTACCTCCTTCTATTTTAAAATCAAGTTCATGGGTTTCACTGCTATCCGAATATTCTGATATTGCAACATAAGCAGATACCTGGCGGATGCTCTCACCAAAATCAGTACTATCCAGTAACTCTCTGATTTTTAAATCCTTTCCACTTATACCATGGTTAACAAGAAATCTCCACCAATCGATCTGATCCAGCATTTTTAGAGTTTCAGTATTCCAGGTTGAATATCCTTTGTACATAAAATCAAATATCTCATTAGCCTGTTCCGAGTAATCCCAGTCCTGTGCCTGACTATATTCTCCTCCGTACAACAGGTCTACTTCAAAACGGTTATCCAGCACCTTCAATCCAAATTCCTCACACAATGCTAAAATTCTTTGATGCGATTCTCCTATCCACTCCGCTCCCAATTCAATCACAAGATTGTCTTCCCTATCCATCATGTGAGAAAAAACCCTTCCACCCAATCTGTTCCTGGCTTCAAAAATCTCACAGGTATAACCCCGTTGAATCAATGAATATGCCGCTGTCATTCCCGAAAGACCCGCACCAAGTATAATAACATGTTTTGTATCTCTATTGAAAGGGTGTGTATCTAAGGTGAAGTCAAGAACAGCACCGCCTGCCGCTATTGTAAAGTCTTTTATAAATTTCCTCCTGGTAAATGACATAAATATCCTTTAAATTAGAGTGTGGGTGTAGGAATCTGCGAACTACTTCAAGATAACTATAGAAAATTGTGTGTTTTTATAACCATCAAGGAACAAATTACAATTCAATTCTCAAAATATATCTATTCACTTTTGCTGAATGGATCTACTTTTTAAATTTGAATTAATTCACACGAAATTCGGAATCAATATATGAAGATTAGTACAAAATCTGAGGATCAGTTCTAAAAAAATAAAAAGGCAATAAATCCATATTCTAACCCTTCTTCATACCTTTACTCAATAATATTATGGGAGAAATTGATGAAAGAAAAACTAAACTTTAATACCGTGAATAGTACTTACAACATATTCATATTCAAATCTATGTGTCTGGGGGTATGGCTTTGCATTTTATTGGCATTTACGCTTCAGAGTTGTAGAAAAAATGAATCTCTAACTACTTCAGAACACCAGGAGAATAAGCCGGCACTTAAAATCATTCCTTACCGGTATGGAGACTTATGGGGTTTTGTAAAAAAGGATGGTTCTGAAATCATAGCTCCCCGATATGAACATGCCTATCTGGGTTGGGACGGGTATGGGAGAATTTTTGAAAAAGGGTTAACCGGATTGGTTTCTCCTGAGGGTCAGGTACTCATTGAACCCCGATATGATTATATCAATCAATTTTATGAATCCAGAGCTTCTATTGGAATAGGTTCCGGATTATATGGCTTTATCGACGAGTCGGGAAAGGAAGTCATCCCCCCAAGATATGAGCAGGCATATGATTTTTTAAATCACAGGGCTTTTGTCCAAAGAGATCAAAAATGGTATATTATTGACCGGATGGGAAATGAAATAAGGATGAAAGAATATCATGAACCCTATTTCCTGGATTATTTTTATGAAACCCCCGGTATAACCAAATCTTATGATGGAGATGTTCTTGCAGTCATTCATAGTTCTAACCAACTAGTTGGACTGATAGATACCAATGGAAATACCATCCTTAATCCATTGTATAACAGCCTGAGCAGGCCCTGCTTTGGCGTGATGATTGCAGGACGCGGTGATTATTATGGATTGATTGACCGGGACGGCAGAACAATTACACCTATTAATTTTGACTATATTACAAGGATATCAGAAACAATTTATTCGGCCTCGAAAAATTCAAAAGCTGGATTGCTTAATCATATGGGTGAAGTAGTATTACCTTTTGATTACGATTATATCTGGGCCATCCCTGACAACCAATTCATTGCCTCAAAAAATGGAAAAACCGGAGTCATTATAGCCGATGGGAGCATTACTTTGCCCTTCGATCACTTTTCGCTTTCCTATGACAATGGCTATTTTATTTCGACGAATGAAGGAACGCGTATGGGAATATTGGATGATAATGGGAATGAAATCCTGCCCCATGATTATAGTCACATTGAAATATTGGAAAAGGACCGGTTTCTGGTAGAGAAAAATGGTAAGGCAGGCATCATTGGAAAAAACAACAAAATAATTTTGCCCTTTGAATACGCGATTGCGCAATATGGCCCTGAATCTGAGTTATATTCCCCCTTTTTCGAGCAATCTAAAAAATTGGTTCTTCTTGAAAAAGACCATGAAGCTTATATTTTTAACATTGATGGAAAACGAATTTCTGATAAAAAATGGCAATTTTTAGGTGCCCCGGATCAATTTGGTCTCTATGTGGCTCATGATGCCGCTTTTAAAGAAAATTATATTTCTCCGGAAGGAAAAATTTTATCAAAGGATCTACCGGTACAGAAAATACGGATAAAAACAGTCCAGGAACTTTTTGATGCCCTTTCAAATAATGTGGAAATCACGCTGGAGTCGGGAGAATATGACATGAGTGAACTTCAAGGGGAAAGTGAATATGCATCGTTTCAGAGTTTCGATGGCATCAGTAGTCTGATCATAAGCAATGTTCACAATCTTACATTAAAAGCTGAAAATCCAGGCGAAGTACACCTTTTTACCCGATCGCCTTTCCTTCCCGTCCTGACTATTCAGATGTCAAATAATGTAAAATTAGAAGGATTAAAATTGGGTCATGCCATTGAACCGGGCTTTTGTGAAGGATCTGTAATCACAGCAGAAAATGTATCTTACCTCTACATCCACAAATGCGACCTTTATGGCAGCGGAACTTATGGTATAGAAGCCAGATATGGTTCAAGAATCATAGTAAAAGAGTCAACCATCAGAGAATGCACTTACGGAATCGTCTACCTGCAAGGGATTCAAAATTCAGGATTTTATTATTGCAAACTGCATGACAACGGGCAATTTGACCTGGTTGAAATGCATGGTTCATATCAGATCATGTTCAGTAATGTATTGTTTGAAAATAATAAAGTGATGGAAGAATGGGGTCCATATGCTTTTTTTAGAACCGGAAGTGAATACGAAACGGTTACACTTCATCAATGTACGTTCAGCAATAATATTGCAGATTACATTAGCATGTTTGAAGAGAGCATCATTCTTGAAGAAACGAGCCTGGAAGGAATCACCATTATAGAAATTCCGTTTTCAAATATGCAATAATCTCCATTCCTAATTGGATGAAAATAAACAAATAAAACCTCAACGATGGGGATAAGAATAAATAGATGATTCAGCGTTTTACTTTTCAAAGATTTCTTTTTCAATAGAATATGTGAGTAAAATCGGTTAAGAAATTTCGAAACCCTGGAGAAATTTTAGGATTTTATGAACGGTTTTCATTTTTTGATCAAGAAAAAATTAAAAATACCTTTGAAAAAGTGCCCTTTCTTTTAGTTCGTTTTCTTTGGGCAAGTAAAGAAAATGAACAAACATTCAATGAAAACTATTCATTTTCAATTTAAAATTAAATTCTATTCTTAAAAGTTTTGGCATTTTTCACGTTAGCACATAATATTTCCTTTCATATAAGTAACTGCATTGCCCATCAGGGAGACTTGAATTCCTTTCAGTATACAGGTAAGATATCCCTTACGAGAGGATAACTGGATGGCGTCCAATGTATTTGTACGAAGACGGGCAGACCAAAAAGGCGTCAAAATTGTGTGCGCTGAACCCGTGACCGGATCTTCATCAATGCCATAAGCAGGATAAAAGGCTCTGGATACAAAATGAACAGAATCACCGGGTGCTGTAGCAATCAACCCACGGGCATCCCATGTCGCTATAGCTCTGAAATCCGGCCTGAGTTGTTCTATGGTCTTCTGGTCTTGCAACTCCACCAAAAGATCATCTTTTCCTTTCCAAACAGAAATGGGGCGACATTGTAATGCTTCAGCTATATGATGAATGACTTCACTATTCCTTACTTCAATGGGATAGTCTGTTGGAAGGTCCATGATGTACCGGCCATTGTTAATCCGGCGCACTCTTAATATTCCGGACAAAGTGTCAAAGACAATGGAATCGCCATTGTAACCCTCTTCTTCATACAATACATGTGCTGTAGCAAGAGTGGCATGACCACATAATGATACTTCCTTCACCGGTGTAAACCATCTGAGCTGAAAACCATGATCCTTTCGGACAAAAAATGCCGTTTCAGATAAATTATTTTCTCCCGCAACCTTTTGCATCCATTCAACCTTTGGCCACAACAACAAAGGACATACAGCAGCAGGATTTCCTTCAAAGGGTCGATGCGCAAAAGCATCTACCTGATAAATGGGAATCACTTCATTTATTTTTTAAAAAATTTGCCCAAGAGACTTCGGGCTGCATCACCAATCATATCCTGTTGAGATGCAGTTTGTTTCTTCTGACCGCCTCCCAATAATGTGCTCAATAAGTCAGCGCCTCCTTTGCTTTTTTGTCCCTTTCCCATCAATGCGGATGCCGTATTCAATAAAGTAGAAAGCGTTTGAGGATTCAAATTACCATCCTTCTTTGCCTTTCCTAAAAATCCCATTACCACAGGAGCTAAAGTGATCAGTAACGACATCACTTTTTGCTGATCCAACCCACTTTGTTTTGAAATATTCCTTGCAACTTCCTCTTGCTTATTTCCCAGTATATGACCAAGAATTCCACTTCCATTCAGCATGTTAGGATTATTGGCTTTCTTTTGTCCGCCAAGAAAGCCCATCATATCATTCAATATACTGCCATCATGATCTTTGTCTAAAGCAGAAGATAAAGATTGCGCACCTTGGGGTTTTTTTGCATTTTGAGCCATAGCTGATATCAGTGTTGATATGGCTGATTGCATGGCTACTGCTGTTTGTTCCTTATTACCGACGCCTATTTGTTTGTCAATTTGATCGACAGTATCCGGTGATAATTGAGATTGGATTAAATCTACCAGGTTGAACATAATGAATTTTATTTTTTGTCGTTAAAAAATCTGTTCTGTTATTCCAAATCACAAATCCAACATCATAACCATTTCATTAGGAGATTTATCTCCTGGTGCAAATGGGAATATTTTGCTGTGTACAAAATAACACAATAAACCTTAAAGACTTGAATCAGCGAAGTTAAATTCTTTGATTTTTTTTCTCAAAGGCATGATTTTTGTACATATTATTTATATTTGCAATATATAAATTATTGTTTTCCTTAATATTTAAGTTAAAATTTATAGAATGGTAGTAAGAAAAGGCATGTTAAAGAAAGTAGTAGGGTTCTTAGGGTGTTCATTCCTGGTGTTTCAAATGTATTCTGTTCACGCCAATGATGCCCTGTACAATTACATTGACAATTATAAAGACATATCCATCGCTGAGATGGAAAGAACGGGTATTCCTGCCAGTATCAAGCTGGCTCAAGCCATACTTGAATCCAATATGGGGTTGAGTGAACTGGCTGTTCAGGCCAACAATCATTTTGGTATAAAATGCGGCAACCAATGGAATGGAACAAAATTTTACCATGAAGATGACGATATGGACGACGATGGAAAACTGGTAGCCAGTTGTTTTCGGGCATTTGATTCGGTATATGAATCATTCATCGCACATTCCGATTTTTTAATGGCCTCCAATCGTTATGCATTCTTATTTGAATACGGAAGTAAAGATTATAAATCCTGGGCAGTAGGACTTCGAAAAGCGGGTTATGCCACCGACAGGCAATATTCTCAAAAGTTGATTTCTATTATTGAAAAGTATGGACTTCACCAATATGACCGGCAGGAAAGCCGTCAAATGGTTCACAATAAAAAGAAAGAGGAGCAGAAGGCAAAACCCGGTAGCCGGCTGCTTGATCTGAATGAAAACACAGAAGAAGAACGGACTGCTCTTTTTTATAAAAAATATGAAAAAGGGATAATGAACCATGTACCGTTTGTGATTGCTTTTGGTGGCGAAACGCTGGAAGACCTGGCTCAAATCATGGGAGTATCCTCTCAGGAACTTCTTTTGATCAATGAAGAATTGGGATATGAAAATATCATCCTGGAAGAAGGAGAGAAAATATACCTGAAAAACAAAAAATCAAAATACCTGGGAAAGGAAGAATTTCATGCGGTCAGAGAAGGTGAAACTATGTATAGCATCAGCCAGCTTTATGGTATCAAATTGGTTAACTTATATGCCCGTAATAAGATGCCGAGAGGATCTGAACCCTTGCCGGGTGAAAAAGTTTTCCTGAAAGCAACCCCTTCAAGAGAAGAAAGACCGGCTTATCATAAGCATCCCAGGAAAAACAAAGAGTCTATCCTTTTTGGTGAAAACTTTTACTCTTCTGTCAATCATTGAATAAAGGAATGAAAAGTGCTGAATCTTTCCAATATCTGAGAAACCACTTCAACCTGCCTGCCTTTCAGGGGTGGAATGGTAAAGAATATTTCTTTTTGCCTATTTTGGGGCTATTATTGTTGCACTTTCTTTTACAAAATGAAAAGCCAGAAAATGTGATGGAACAAAGAATTACCATGATTACGCTTGGTGTCGAAAACATTCAAAGATCCAAAGATTTTTATTCTCAGGTGTTTGGGTGGAATCCCTCAGATGAAAGCAATGAAAATATAGTATTTTACAAAGTAAACGGCATATTCCTGTCTCTCTTTGACAGAGAATCTCTAGCTGAAGATGCCCGGATTCATCCTTCCCAACCGCAAGCACATTCTTTTACTATTTCCTATAATACCCGGAGCAGGGAGGAGGTAGATGAGATACTGAATGCCATGAAATTAAAAAATGTGAAAATCGTGAAAGAGGCAGGGGAAGTATTCTGGGGAGGCTATCACGGATATATCTCTGATCCTGATGGATATTTGTGGGAAATAGCATATAACCCCTATCTTTCTTTGGACACTTTTGGAAATATAAAATAAGAAAGATTATTTCTTTTCTGATCCTTTCTCAAAACTGACGCTACGCTTTTACACTTATTATGAAAAGCAAAATAAACTTAATAAATGGATATGCTAATTCCATTTAAACTGTCTATTGTATCTTTAAGGTAAAATCATGAAAAAATTATACTTCATTCCCTTCATTTTCCTCCTGACTATTCAGTGCATAGTATTGTCCGGTCAAAGCTTTTATTTTGGCCCTAAAGGGGGATTGGGGCTGAATATTCAACAGTGGAATGGTTTCCAAAGGCAACCATTGATCGTCCCGTTTGGAGATATTTTTATTGAATCCTACGATGAAGAATCGCCCAGTTCGTTATTTGCACAGATTGGATATCATACCCGGGGCAGTGCCATCAGAGTACTTAATCTGGTCGGGGGAAGTTTCAGCAACAGCTTCAGATTCAACAATCTGGTTTTAGCCGCTGGTGCAAAAAGAGTATTGAATGTTAACGCTCCTACCCGCCCATACTACCTGGTTGGAATTCGTGGCGAATATACATTGAGTACCAATCTGCACGAATATGAGCAACAAATGAGTACATTCTATCCATTTGATTTTTATGTCAACAAATTTAATTATGGTTTGACCGCAGGTGGCGGATTTGAATTCGATTTTCAGGATTTAGTGGGCGGCTTTATAGAAATTACTGTCAATCCGGATGTTTCATTTCAGTATGACCAACCGCCCATCCCCAACGTCCGCAATCCCTTTACAGGAAATCTTGAAACACTCAGAGAAAGAAGAATCAGAAATGTAAGCCTTGAGGTGACGATTGGCCTTCGCTTTTTGCGGAAAGTAGAATATTATTGATATTCCCGGGGACATTTCAATTGCATCGGAAGTATTTTGATAGGCTAGTGCGCTAAGTGATTGCCATTATAGAGGGTTCTGGAAAAGGGTACTACAAGGGTTGAAAATAAATACTGAAGGCTCTGTTTTAATAGAAATTTGTAGCTTTAACTGCAAGATGGGTTAAAAGTAAATCAGGACAAGCAGCCATCAGCTTTGCTCCAGCTGTACCCTTTGCAGGCTGGTTCGCATCCGGAGCTAAATAAGCCTGTAAAGGAGTACACCGATTTAAACTCCTTGAAAATGGTACCGTTTATTTTGGAGGGAGAAATAGCAAAAAAGTCAGAAAATTACTGAATTTGGGCCCATTTTCATCTGATCCCAGGTTTGCTCATCATATAATCTTGATACCAGACTATTGTATATTCAGGCTAGCTCATAACTCTGAGGAAAGAGTAATAGATTTTGAGAGATCCGTATTTGTTATATCCGACGGTATTATTTTCTCCAAAAAAGTAAATGAATTGATAACTTTCAAAAATTATAGCCAATATTTTATTGAAAGAAAAAATATTTTTAATACACCAGGGTTATATTTAAAGCCCCACGAAGTTTACCTGGATTTTTCAGTTATGGATGAAGATATGCTTCGTTTTGAATTTATGCCTTTTCATGGTCCCGGTTATTATATTTCTGAAAAACTTAAAAACGCAATAGAAGTCCAACGCTTCACTGGTATGGCTTTTCAAGAAATTGAAAAAGTTCACCCAAACTTTAGAGCAGTCTTCAGGACATAGAATATATCCATTCATTGAAATAAAGTACAAATACCATTATCGAAAAGATCTCAGTGTTATCAGTTTGGAAAAATTATAACATATATCATTTGTTAAATGATATATCCAAAACATGAACTTAGGTCAAATTTCAAACTTAATCAATTACCCTTAATATGAAATATTACATATTTGAGTATAACTTATAAACATTAAAGAAACAGGTACACAGGGTCAATGTACTGATATACGAAAGTTTGGTGATATCCAAAATGGAGACAAACTCTTCGATTGATACGGCCGGTTAAAAACGTATGTTTTTGAACTCCCAGAACCCATCATGGATACCAGAGCCAAACAAACCACCTTATTGAATGTGGTGGCCATTTCATTTTTTTTAGTTCTAAAAGACTATTTTATTGACTTCCTCACACATTTCGATATTGGTGACTATATAAACTGGCCATTGAAGGTGTACCATCAAAAGAACCTGATCAGTGACTATCAATTGTTCATCACATTACATCCCAAACAAGGGGAATATGTAGATTTTGTAAACACTGAATCTTATATTGGAAAGATCTCAGATATGTATCATGTGGGAGATACCATCAAAATAAAACACTACACCCATTTAACTGAAGTGAAGGTATATCAATAATGTTGGTATTAATTTTTCCAATTTTCTCTGATATAGAAGTTTTTAGCTTGAGTATTATTGTTTTTATATCGAATGGTTGTTTCTCTTAGTTACAAAAAGCCAGAACTCCTTATTTGCCAGATCTCTGACAATCAGTAATCCATTGGGCAATTACACCTGTCCTGAAACCATTAATTTTCAATCTAAAATGGATTTTATTCATAAATACTCAAGTATGTTTCACGTAGGTTCAATCAAGGGTTGGAACCCAGGCTGCCGTTAACAGTCCATCACGTCAATATAAACTTTCCGATGGCCTTGCGGTATTCCGAAGGGGATTTGCCCGTAACCTTCTTAAAAACGCGGGTAAAATGAGAGAAGTTATTGAAGCCGCTTTCATAGCAGATCTCCGTGATGGTCATCGCTTCTTCTGATAACAATTTGCAGGCATGCACTACCCTGAATTCATGTACAAACTGGATGAATGTCTTTTTGGTCAACTTCTTAAAATACCGGCAAAATGCAGGGATGGTCATATTCACCAATTCTGAAGCTTCTTCCAACGTGATGTCGTCTTTGAAGCGCTTTTGTACATACGCATATATCCTATCAATGCGGTCGTTGTCCTGCTGATGAAGCACCAATGACACTCCACTGGCATTCAGTGAATGGTATTCCTTTGACTTGGCCAATACCTGCAATATATGGATGAATGCAGTAAGCTTTTCAACCCCATCCATATGAAGGAGATCAAACAATCTCTCGGCAACGATTTCACGGGTCTTGCCATAAAATACCAGCCCGGCCTTAGACCGCTCAAACATAGCTTTGACCATTCGCATTTCAGGAATATTGAAAAAACCCTCACCCAAAAAATCTTCACGCATTTGTATCACAATTTCCCCCGTAGCAGATGAAAATCGATCGGTAAATCCATAATGAGGTAAGTTGGAGCCAATGAAAATTAAATCACCCCCATTGTAATAAGATACATGGTTGCCAATATGGCGCTTTCCACTTCCACTTTCAATATATACCAACTCCATCTCAGGATGGAAATGCCAAAAAGGATTTTGATTGGGATGTGATTGATCAAATTTCTTGATGGCAAAAGAACTGCCAAATGAAGGCTCTATTCTTTCCAAACTGGGCTTTGTAGCTGTAATCATAATCAGCAAAAAATATAAATACAAAAATAACCAAATTTAATTTGATTATCATCATAAAACATATACTATATTGCCTAAACAGTGTATATTATTAAACTAAATGGTTAATTTTTACAATATATATCATTGTTCGTCTAAATGCCATGGAAGTGCGTCTATGGTCTGATCGTCAGTTGTATTGTTAAGTCCAAAGCATTTGCAACCAATAACGAATCAGATATGCTCACGCCTTTTCCATTTTCACTCCGTGAAATAAATGACCTTTTCTTTCCAACTACTTCTGCGAGTTTTTCCTTGCTCATGTTAAGTTCCTTTCTTCTTTATCGAATTATTAGTAAGAAACCCTAATCCCTTACTTGTCTTTGAAATCCAAACAGAATTCTGCAATAGCAATCTCACTTATTTTGCATGCGTTTCGAATTCGTTATCCTAATTTTCCTACATTTTTTTCTGGAAGAGTTATTGTCTGTCATAAATTACAACATCAATATATATTCTGAAAATATAGGAAGACCCGACCTCCATTTCTAAATTTCTTCACTTTTTGGATTCAAAACCTCGTTTTATTTATAATTATAAAAAAAATTACCCCCACTATGCAACTTCTCCTGACTAAACTCCGTCTTGTATTTATTCATTGAAAGGAGGCACTCTATCCTCCTTAATTTTCAACAGCTCATTCTTCAACGGTCAAATGATTATTCAGAAAGTTTAATCATTCTATTTTTTAATTATATAAATCCTAAATTATTATGAAGAATGTCATTTTGTTTGTTTTGATCGTCTTTACAGCAGCTACTACAGCACTGTCTAACCCTGTTATCCACATTGCAAAAGACAAAGTATTTACACTTGATCTGAAAAGTTGGGCTGGAAATACATACCATGTCAGTATCATCAGTGAAAACGGCACTCTGGCCTACCAGGATAAATTCACTGCAAACTCTCCCGCATTGAAGAATTTTGATGTCAGTAACCTGGCTACAGGCACATATACCATTAAAGTTTACGACGCATTGAAGTCGATCTCATATGATCTTCTGATAAGTCCTCGCAATATCACACTCACCGGCATGGATGAAGTCAAATATACTCCGGTCGTCAGAATGAATGGGACTTACCTCGACCTTGACTTTTTGGCGCTGAATCAGGAAACCACCATCAATGTTTACGATGTTTCGGGAAGAGTCGTATATAATGAAGTTATCAAAAACACTCCGGTGTATAATCGGAGGTTACAACTTCAATCATTGAAAAAAGGTACTTTTTTTGTTGAATTTAAAACCCCCTCCAAAGTGTATAACAGCACTGTAGAATTATAAGTAAGGAGATAATAAATCAATAAGCATGGACAGACCTCCCGGCAGATTCGCAGCGAGGTCTGTTTTTTTTAATGTTCAGGGCCTCTGCGATATTTTTCAACCCCCTCCTCATCGAATGCGATTTCCATTTGGAGTTGATTGTGTTTATATTCAGAAATTCGTTTTAACTGACCGTTTTCATGCCATTCTTTAAAAATTCCTTCTCTTTGACCCATTTCATAGTTTTCTTCCATTCTGATCTGCCCATCGGGATAATACCATGCACTTCTTCCGTTTAGAATTCCATCTTTATAAAAAATCTCTTTTTCCGGTTTTCCATTTTCGTAATAATGTAAACGCCCGTGAAATGCGCCACTTCTTATGATATACACTTCTATAACATCATTCTCCGAAGCCAGGATACATCCTGAAAAATCATATCCATAGTCTGAATAATGTCCTTTTTCCGGAAATTCCACATCTGATACCTGGAGGTCTTCCATTCTCTTGCAGTCATTCAGAAAAGATAGCTGGCCATATGCCTGACCGGAAATCACGGAAAGAACCAAAAAATGGAGAATGAAAATCTTTTCTATCATTATTAAATATTTACAATGGTTTAACAATAGATAACCACAAAAATACTGTTATTGTGAACAGGAATAATAATTTTTATCCCAGAAAGCAATGAACAAATCTTATTCAGCACTTAGTAAGAGGGCAAGAATATTGACTCAGGCGATGGATATGAAAGACAACCTGAGATACTACAATACTTTATTTCTCGACCGGGATGGGACAATCAATAAAAGACTCTATGGACATTACGTCAAAGAACCGTCAGAGTTTGAATTCCTTCCAGGGGCTCTGGAAGCAATGTATCGCTTTGCAGAATGGTTTGACCGGATCATTATCCTGACCAATCAGCAAGGGATAGGCAAAGGTCTTATGACGCATGAAGACCTGGCTCATGTTCATAATTATATGACAGAAACAATTACCAATGCTTATGGAAGAGTAGATCAAATCTATTATTGCCCGCATCTGAGCACATTTAATCCTTTTTGCAGAAAGCCTAATCCGGGCATGGCGCTGGAAGCAAAAAATGATTTTCCTGAACTTAGTTTCGAACAATCCGTCATCATCGGTGATACGGATAGCGATATTGAACTGGGAAAGTTGTTGAATATGTTTACTGTAAGAATAGGAGGAAATGGTGCGCCAATGAACACTAAAGCAGACTACATGGTAAAAAGTATTTATGAGTTCAGCAAACTCCTGCCATAATGGTTTAAATAGTTTCCATCAGCATCATGAACCTTTAAAAAAAATTCAAATCATCCATGCATAAAGAAAAATACTCGTCCGGAGCCCAATGGGAATCTATTGTCGGTTATTCAAGAGCTGTCCTTACCGGTCAGGTTATTGAAGTTTCAGGTACCACTGCCATACAAAATGGTCAGGTAGTGTGCATAGGAGATCCTTATGGTCAAACGCTAAGGATTTTGGAGATTATCCGGGAAGCATTGGCCCATTTTGGCGCCCAAATGGATAATGTGACCCGAACCCGGATCTATGTGACCGACATAAGTCACTGGGAACAAGTAGGAAAAGCACATGGGCAGTATTTCAAAGACATCCGGCCGGCCACCTCAATGGTACAGGTGGCATCCCTGATTGATCCCCACATGCTGGTGGAAATAGAAGCAACAGCCGTTCTTCCAACGAATGAAAGGAATGAAAACAAAGCATTATAAAGTAAAAGAAATCTATTACACTCTCCAGGGAGAAGGATTCCACACAGGAAGACCGGCCGTCTTTTGTCGCTTTGCAGGGTGCAATCTCTGGACAGGAAGAGAAGAAGATCGTCATAAAGCCATTTGTAGATTTTGCGACACTGACTTTTGGGGTACGGACGGAATCAATGGGGGCTCATACACTTCGGTTGAATTGACAGATTTCATTGTTTCTACCTTTCCGCCAGGAATAGGTAAGCCCTTTGTGGTATGTACCGGAGGAGAACCGGCACTTCAAATGGATGATGAATTGATTCGTGCTTTTCATCATGCCGGACTGGAGATTGCTATTGAAACCAATGGTACCATTCCCCTTCCCGAAAACATTGATTGGGTATGTGTAAGTCCCAAGGCTGATACAGAAATCGTAGTGCAAACAGGGGATGAGTTAAAACTGGTTTATCCTCAGCTTGAAAATCATCCCGGACTTTATGAACATTTGAATTTCAGGCACTATTATCTTCAGCCGCTGGACGATGAGCTGCAATCCAGAAATATTGCTGAATCTGTGGCGTATTGTCTCAAAAATCCAAAATGGAAACTGAGTCTTCAAACCCACAAATTCATTGGCATAGATTAATCCAAAATTTCAGGAGAGAAACCACATCCAATGGGCGCTCCCGGAGGCATAGGTTGAGGAGCAGGCAACTTCCACTGCCCGGGCTCCTTAAGGGCTCTTTCCCATGTATTTCTTAAATATCTCAGGTGAGCTATCCACTCTTCTGCTCCTCTTTCCTGTGTGAGATGATCTTCTTTTAATGTTTCCAATCGATAGGCTGCTAACGCGGCAACCTGCTGATCTTTTGCGTGAAGCGCTAAATGGATCAATCTATGTATATATAGTTTTTGATTATTCATAAATATTTGAAACTCTGTCGCATCTGCAGGATACTGAGTAAACAAATTTTTTTCTATGGTGCTGAAATATCCTGGAAGCCGAGCATGATCTTCCCTGTAGATACGGGACAGTCTTTCTTCATTCAGCATCCATTGAAAGAGACTTTCTGCATACGAATGACCGGGAGCCAAAGGGTCAAACGCAAGTCCTGTAAATCCTTTAAAAGTTTCCCGGTCTCTGCCAAAGCCTGGTGCAGAAGGGGGAATCATTGCAATAATGTGATCAGGTATTTTTAAAAAAGAAGGCTGTAATGTAAGTAAAAGAGCATCCAAAGCTTCTTTTTGCATTTCAATAGGCACATTATTCATATCTACACCTTCACTGTCTCCTTTTACACTGAAAGAATAAAATTTCCCTCCATAGATTTTACTGACGGCTTCAGCCTGGTACCGATGCATGAGAAATACAGGTACTAAAAGTTTTTCCAGCTCCGAATATGGTGTGCCCTTTCTAATGGTATTAGCCCCAAATCGCTCCAAAGCTACCGATCTCAGATGGATCAAACGCTTTAACTCTTCTGTAGCCGATACTCCGTTATCCCAAAGATGATTCTGGGGATGCAAACTGCCCTCGGGCCGCGCATCAGCATCCGACAAGTAATACAGTCCCATTGATCGGGTTTCACGAATAATATCCAAAAGCCCTTCTTCCTCAACACTCCCTTCAGGAAACTCAGCATATCCATATAGGATGGCTCTTTTATCCCAGATTCCAATCCCTGAATCATAGGCATTGCTATAATCAATTGTTCCGTCTTCTTTCCACTCAAAATAGGGATGGGGATAGTCCATGACTGACGCCCTGTCATTGACGGATGATGCGAAATTATGTGCCAATCCTATTGTATGACCTATCTCATGGGCTGAAAGTTGTCTTAGCCGGGCCAAAGCCACTTCTATCAATACAGCGTCGTCTTCATTATCCCCTATAAAGGGCGAAAATATTCCCTGAGCAATCATAAAATCTTGTCGGACTCTCAGAGAACCCAGACTCACATGACCTTTAATAATCTCGCCGGTTCGTGGATCAGTGATACTTGCACCATAAGACCAACCCCGTGTACTTCTGTGAATCCATTGGATCATGTTGTACCGGACATCCAGGGGATGCGCATCTGCTGGTAATTCCCTGACTTCAAAAGCATTACTAAATCCGGCATATTCAAAAGCATCTTTCCACCAGGCTGCTCCATCCATCAGCGCCGATTTAATGGGTTCGGGACAACCGGGATCGATATAATACACAATCGGCTTTACCGGATCACTGATCTGCGCAGATGGATCTTTCTTTATCAATCGGTGCCTGCGTATATACTTCAACTGTATGGGTTCTCCAATGGGCAACGCATAATCATAAAACATCAGAGGAAAATAGCCTGAAAATGGATGAAACTTCCTGGGGGTATACCCTTCATCAGGAAGCCTGATAAAGGAATGGTGTTGTCTGACAGTAATGGCATCAGGACTGGGTGTCACAGAACGTATTTCTGCCCCTTCAGGTTCACCCGTAAGTGTTATGATGGCTTCAAATTCTGAGTTGTCCGGAAAACTATGGGTATTTTCGAGATAAATGGCAGACCGGTCTTTTTCCACTTTATAGCTTCCTTGTTTTGTGCTCTTCAGTCTGGCAGCAGCACGATGCGCATCTCTCAGCAGGAAGGGAGTCATGTCAATCACTGGATGTCCATCCTTTTTTTCTTCAATTTTAAATCCCCACAATACCGACTCTGCAAAGGCCTCTTTCACAGCGCGGACTTCCTCTGGATTGTCGGATTGAGCCCTGTATTGTGTATTGCTTTGAATAAGCAAAATTTTGTCCCCCGCCTTTTCAAACCGTACGAGATGCGTGCCTCCTAATTGTCCTCTGTCCAAACCAATATCATTGGACCCTACACCTGCCGCCAAACCACTTACATAAATGAATTCTTCCCCCGGATTATGCACTTGTAACAACAATTGACCTTTACTTTCATTCCATTGAAAATTAAAAAATCCCTGATAAGACTGAGCCATTGTCCACGAGAAAGAAATGGCTACAATACCCAATATCAATCCAGATTTCATTCCACTATATTTTAAAGTCTGATAACTCAATTTTATACATTGGTTCAAATGATTATCCGGTATAGAGGAAATTTGATTCTTTCCATTGGACATTCATTTGCAAATTCACCGTTTAAAGATAAAAATATTCACTACACCATAATTATTTCTTTAATTATCCTTACGGAAAATGGAATAAACACATCAATTTTTGATCTTTACGTTTCCTTTTCCTTCCATGAAACCAAATATTATTATTTTCAGAATGCGATTATCATTTCAAACAGAAGATTCGTTTAATTAGGCAAACAAATATACATTGGATGAAAACAACAAAACTAAAATTATCAATTGACTCATGAAAATATTGATTATCGGAGGAGGAACAATGGGTTTGAATTACGCCCATAGTTTTTTACGTTCACACATTGTCAACGAGGAGGGATTATTTATTTTAGAAAAATCTGTTGAAAAAGCTGATGAACTGAGAAAACAGCAATTCGGAACCATTTACGGTGAGCCCGGGTCATTTATAAAATTATGCGACCTGATTATCCTTGCCGTAAAACCTCAGGATACTCAAATGCTTTTTCAGGATCTGTCTCACCATCTTGACCGCCAACAGGTTATATTATCTATTATGGCAGGTGTAAAAATGGAATCCATTGCTCAGGCTTTAGGGACACGCAAAATCATCCGTGCCATGCCCAATCTGCCGGCTCAAATCGGATCCGGTATGACAGTTTTTACATCTTCTGATGAAGTGACACGAATTGAACTGGTGACAGTACAAAATCTTTTAAATGCTTCAGGCAAAACCATTTATGTGGAGAACGAAGACGCAATTGATGCCGCTACCGCCATTTCGGGATCAGGACCTGCATATGTTTTTTATATCATGCAGAGCCTGCTGGAAGCTGCACAGGAAATGGGATTTTCGCAAGCGGAAGCAGATTTACTGACATACCAAACCTTTAGAGGCGCGATCGAATTGTACAACAAATTTGATATTTCATTCAGTGAGTGGATTAAAAAAGTATCCTCAAAAGGAGGAACTACAGAGGCGGCTATCGCACGATTTGAGAGCAATCAACTAAGAAAAGTTTTTAATGAAGGGGTACATCAGGCATTATTACGAGCCCGGGATTTAAGTAAAAGCGAATAGGTTGTTCATTCGTACAGTATAGCATGTATTTGTTGAGACTATCATCCATAAATATTCTCATTCTTTTTACCTTTGCGCCCTTTATAATCAATAAAATTTCCTTTTAACTGATATACCCATGGATTTTAAACAATTGATATCTCATTGCAAGGAATACGGATTCATCTATCCATCCAGTGAAATATATGATGGACTTAGCGCTGTATACGATTACGGCCCTTATGGTGTAGAACTTAAAAACAATATCAAAGAATACTGGTGGAAAAGCATGGTTCAAATGCATGAAAATATAGTAGGGATAGACGCTGCTATTTTTATGCACCCCAAAACCTGGAAAGCCTCAGGGCATGTGGATGCATTTAACGATCCTTTAATCGACAACAAGGATTCGAAAAAAAGGTATAGGGCAGATCAATTGATTGAGTCTTTTGCTGAAAAAATTGAAAATAAAATTGAAAAGGATATAGAAAAAGCCAAAAGTCGGTTTGGCAATTCTTTTAATGAGGATCATTTCAGAACTACAAATGACAGGATCATCGCTCGTCAGAATGAAATCGATTCGATTTTAAAAAGATTGGCCGATGCCATGAGAAATAATGACATGGCTGAGTTGAAAACTATGATTGAAGAGCTTCAGATCGCCTGTCCTGAATCCGGTTCCAGAAACTGGACTGATGTAAGGCAGTTTAATTTAATGTTTTCAACACAATTAGGAAATATTGCAGGAGAAGAAGGACAATTATATCTGAGACCAGAAACCGCTCAGGGTATTTTTGTCAATTTTCTCAATGTTCAAAAATCGACCCGGCAAAAAATTCCTTTTGGTATTGCACAGATTGGGAAAGCTTTCAGAAATGAAATCGTGGCCAGACAGTTCATATTCCGCATGAGAGAGTTTGAACAAATGGAAATGCAATATTTCGTTAAGCCCGGAGAAGAAATGAAATACTATGAATACTGGAAAGAAACCCGCCTCGAATGGCATAAGGCGATAGGCACTAACGATTTAAAACTGCGTTTCCATGATCATGACAATCTTGCCCACTACGCCAATGCTGCTGTAGATATACAATATGAATTTCCCTTTGGATTCAGGGAACTGGAAGGCATACATTCACGAACGGATTTCGACCTTAAAGAACATGCTAAATTATCAGGGAAGAAACTGACTTATTTTGATTCTGAAGAGAATAATAGTTATATACCTTATGTCATTGAAACATCTATCGGCTGCGACCGAATGTTTCTGGCACAGATTAGTGAGTCACTTCAGGAAGAAACCGTACCTGACGCTGAAGGAAATGACTCCACACGTATAGTGATGAAGCTCCACCCTTCACTTTCTCCTGTAAAGGTAGCAGTACTTCCTTTACTCAAAAACAAAGAAGAATTGACCCGAATGGCTGAAGATATTTTTAAAAAGCTCAAAAAGCATACCTCCTGCCAATATGATGATAAAGATGCCATTGGCAGGAGGTACCGAAGACAGGATGCCATCGGAACCCCCTATTGCATTACCATTGATTTCGAATCACTTAATGACAATACCGTTACCATCAGAGATCGTGACAACCTTGAACAAAGGCGCATTCCGGCAGATTCCATTAGCAAATACATGACTATTGAATATCCTTTATAATTTAAAAAGTAAGAATGCAATCATCATGGATTAGCTTTAAAGCCTGGTGGTTTAGCTTGTCTCCCATTCCCTTTATCCTGTTCACCAATGCTTTGATGATCTGTGCGGGAATTTTAATTATGCCTGTACTGATTGTATTGGGGTTCAATCCGGAAACCGGTATGGGTGGGCCGGATTTTGGAAATATGTCCCCCTGGATGATTTACCTCACCGCTGTGATTGTTGCTCCTATCTTAGAAACATTTATTTTTCAATACATCGTGGTGAAAACATTGTCGGGTAAATTGCCGGCACAATGGATTATATTGATATCATCCCTACTCTTTGCTTTGGCCCATGCAGGATATAGTTTATGGTATTCTGCCATGGTTTTTCCACTGGGTATTATTCTGGTTTTCGTTTACCTTCATTATACTATCCGCCCTCCCGGACCCTTCTGGATGACTGTTTATATCCATGCTTTCAGAAATATGTTGGCTCTGATGCTTTACACCATTGTGCAATAAAAAATCAAAAAAATTGAAACCAAATCCATTATAGGTAGGTTAGTTTAATGAATTCATTGACTTTCAATGGGTATTTCCCTATTAATGATTATCCATTCTGAAAAAAAGATTCAGTATTATGGAAAAGCAAATGTACTTTGACGTTGCATTGGAGTGGGTTGAAAAAAGAGCATCAGACCAAATAAGGGTTGATAAGGAAGGGTTTGAACCCCCTCGATCTTTTGTCAATAAAAACACTCAGGAGCAGATTGCTCCTGATATCACCTATAAAACCTCCAATGGAAGTAAGCACTACACCGATATCGCATTGAAATCAGAAAATCCCCAAAAATTGGTGACCAAATGGAAATTATTAAGCACCATGGCCCAAATGAAAAATGGAAAGTTGCATTTATTGGCGCCCCGAGGGCATAAATCTTTTGCAACCGAACTTGTAAACACTTATAACATTGATGCCATCGTGCACTCAATCTAAAAAATTAAACCTTAATGATAATTATTGAACTAAAAGACGAAGAAACCATTGATCGTGCCTTAAAAAGATATAAGAGAAAACACAGGGATGTAGGTATTATCAAGGAGCTAAGAAAAAGAAAGCACTTTACAAAACCATCTGTAAAAAGAAGAAACGAAATTCTCAATGCAGCATATCGGCAGGAAAAATTTGGTAACCTTAAATAATATATAAAAATATGGCTCGACCAAGCACAAAAAAGTTTGAATTTGGAAAAGGTATCTATTACTTCAATATTAAGAGTGGATATAACAATACAATTACGATAAAGCGAGTAGACAGACAATTGGCAATTGATGCATTCAAGCAATATGTAAGAAATTATCACGATTGTGAATGGCTCGGTAAATGGGACGGAAAAAAATTTGTTGAAGAGGACTTTAATGCCCTTGCAGTTAGCCAATAAACGAACGGACTACTTCTTAGACATCTCTTTGAAATTATGTGATCTGGTTTTCTTTAATTTCTTACGTCAATGAAGAAGAGGGAAGCTCATATATTATGCTTTGATAAAATCAACAATGTTCTTTCTCTTGTTTGTCATCTTAATGATGATCTTTAGCAAGTTTTCCCGAATCTTTCAGTTGGGCTTCAGCGTATTGAACATAGCTCGTTGAAGCCCAACTTTCAAGTGGGAATGGAGGATGCTGATGCAAAAGGTTTTCTAATTCCCCCGCAATATCCGATTCTGTTATTAGATCCATTTGTGTGGATGCATCGGTTGATTCTTGATTCTTCATTATTATTATCATCAATTCCAAAGCTTTGTCCATGCCTTGTGTGAACGGGCCTCCAATGCTATATAGTACTTTTTCCCAATCTGTTGAAATTGGCTTGTATAATGTACCCGATTTTGGTTTTAACCCATTGTTTTGTAATTGATTGAAAAATTCAATTTCCACTGAATGACTAATTACTTCCAATTCCTTTGGTTTTTGTTCAATCCTCAATTCATGGTGAGCTATTTCGGAATTTAATGTGGACTCCAAATGGTTGAAATAATAGAATGCTATCATAAAAAGGGCATCATTCCACACCGGTTCTGATCCTTTGTATCGTCGTAAAAAACTCAGGTATTGACCCCCTGCTTCCATTTTTTTAAACCCTGTTTTTCTGAAAAGCGAAGCCACTTCATTGATTCTCGCGGTAAATGGAGCCTCCGTTTCTCCTTTGTATAAACACAATAATGCTCCTTCATATACCCATCCCTCCAAGCTGCCTTGATTTATAAATATATAAGGTGTGTTGTGTTGCATACCCCGCAATTCAATCATTTCATTTTCATCTGATCTTATCCCTTTGCTATATACCAAAGTGCCCTCGCTCAGCTTATCCTTTACCTCTGACTTTTGTCCGGGTGCGGTCCTTAATCTTAGGTCATTCACCATCACCATATGCAATTCCATCACATTAGATCGATCTGGAGATTCCAGGAAATTGGTAATTTGCTCTGTTTCCTCCCGGCAGGAAAAGGTAACAAACAGAGTAAAAATAAAAATCATGGCCAGTGGAGAAATTCTAAATACTTCTTTCATATACTAAAAAATTATTTATTGAAAGAATACAATCAATAGCTATCCCATTTACCATGATAACGAATTACTATACAAATAGTACATGAATACCTGATCACCTTCAAAGATTTTTTCTATATAAAAGAAATGAATGATATTGAAAATATGTGCCAGCTTACTCTATTTCGGAAAAAGGCTTATCTTTAATATCTCCTAATCTTCAATTCCAAGATTTTTCTTCATGCAAAATTTTTGTATTTTAATTCCGGCTTTTGTGTTCCTGTTTAGTTTACCTGGTTGTGAATTCAAACATGATCAACCGGTCAGGAATGTTGAAGTCAAAGCTTTGACCCAGAAAACGCAGAGGGAACAA
The DNA here is from genome assembly GCA_035327565.1 of Saprospiraceae bacterium. Taxonomy (GTDB): domain Bacteria; phylum Bacteroidota; class Bacteroidia; order Chitinophagales; family Saprospiraceae; genus JABDLO01. The sequence goes on along the minus strand of DAOLDB010000012.1, from coordinate 44,982 downwards.
GATTCCAGTTATTTAACAATATCCTATGTAATGGGACAATTTGATCCTTCATTGCATCCTGATTTTTGTGAAATACCTATCAAATACGCTGACAGAAAAGGTATGTTTATACGTAAAGATGCATTGGAAAGCTTTCAGGTCATGTATGAATCCGCTCTACTTGAGGGGATCAAGTTGCAAATCAGGTCTGCCACCAGAAATTTTGAATATCAGAAAGGAATATGGGAAAGAAAATGGAATGGAACTGTTTTATTATCAGATGGCACTAATGTGTCCAGGGATATAAAAGACCCTGAAGAAAAAGCTCTGAGAATATTGGAATACAGTAGCATGCCTGGCACCTCAAGGCATCACTGGGGAACCGATATTGATCTGAATTCATTCAATAATGAATGGTTTAATAAAGGAGAGGGATTGAAACTATATCTTTGGTTGCAATCCAATGCTTCACACTTTGGCTTTTGTCAACCCTATACTGCTTTTTCTGATGAAAGACCATCTGGATATTTTGAAGAAAAATGGCATTGGACCTATATGCCTGTATCACAACCTTTGACGCTGTTTGCTAAAGAGAACATCCATGATGAAATGATCACCGGTTTTCTGGGATCAAACACAGCAGCCTCCATCGGTGTTGTAAAGAAATATATTTTAGGTATTAATCAAAATTGTTTGTAATTATGGCAGTTGTTCAATCTAATATGCTCCCTTTAGGTACCAAAGCACCACACTTCTCATTGCAAGATACTGTCAGTGGAAATTATATGAACCTTAATGATCTTAAATCGGAACGAGCTACTGTGATTATGTTTATTTGCAACCATTGTCCTTATGTGATCCATGTCAATCAGGAAATGGTAAAAATTGCCTCAGAATATAGAAACAAAGGAGTGTCCTTTATCGCTATTTCTTCCAACGATGCCGAGGCCTATCCTGACGACGACCCCGATAAAATGAGAATCGTAGCTAAGGTATTGAAATATCCGTTTCCTTACCTTTATGACAAAAAACAGGAAATTGCCAAAGCGTATGATGCCACCTGCACTCCGGACTTTTACGTTTTTAATAGCCAACTTTTGCTTAGTTACAGAGGCAGAATGGATGATTCAACTCCTGGAAATGGCAATCCTATCACAGGAAAAGATTTAAGAAATGCCATTGATCTGACGTTGCAGAACCTCCCTGTTGAAGAGCAATATCCTTCAATGGGATGCAATATTAAATGGAAAAATAATTGAATCATTGATATGATTAATTTACATTTTATACCGAAATGAACTTTATTGAATGATCTCCATGTTTATTCATCAATGATGCCATTAAAAAATATCATAATTTTCATCACAAAAAAGGTGAAATCTTTAGGTGAACAAATGGTGTATGCCATATTGTTAATGTACCATGCTTACGGAAGAAAGGAAACGCCTAATTGGGCAAAAAATATTATTCTTTCTTCCTTTGCTTATCTGCTTGCACCTTTCGATGCCATTCCTGATCTCACACCCTTTTTAGGATATACTGATGATTTGAGTGTCATGATGTTTGGCCTGGTGTCGATTTCATGCTTTATCAACGATGATGTACGCTTAAAAGCGAAAACTTCACTTTCAAAAGTTTGCAAGAATTACGATCCTCTGATCATTGCTGAAGTAGATCAGCGATTATAGTTTTGTATGATGCTGTTGAACGGAACACCATGAAGCATCACTGATCATTGCTAAAGCAAATTGATTATAATAGGATTTTTCTGAAGAAAAGATAACAGGATCCATCCCTGATTTTGGCTAAAAACTTTATTTTCAATACCATCACTTGATTAGAATGCTGGCATTAAAATATAAATATCCTGATGAAAACCTGAGTACAGTTATGGATTTGCTGGAACAAAATTGTCTGGCCTATACACTGGCTTTGAGTCATGAAGAGGAAGAAATAGTATTGTGTGAAGGCAATAACCGAATTACCGGAGTAGAAAATATATTATCACATATACAGCAAATCATCAATGAATTGCCTTTATGGCATCATTATTCCTGTTGATCTCTTATCAACTTAAATCTCCGGTCAAGTAGAATGTATCGGAATACACTTTTTCTGAAAATCAATACATTGAATATTCCTGAACATAAAAACCCCATCAATATTATACTGGAAGTGGATATGCTTTTAGCAAAAAATGTCATGCCGGTCATGATCAAACCCAAGGTAAAAAATACAGAATAAGTGAAAATTGTAAAAATAAGTCGGCGGAAACGAATGTCGCGGGCTTTTCTCAATTCATTGAACATCAATTGTGAATCATCAGGAAGCACCTCTTTGTCAGCAATTGATTCCATCATCATCTTTACGTCAAACTGATAAATATACCAAACTGCAAAATAGAAAAATGGTATAGTTAATCCCCAGTATTGCCCTATCACCCAGACAAATAAAAGTGTACTTGCCGTAATTAATACAGCCAGTACAATCAAAAGATCATCAAGAAATCCCTTTAAAGATGGATCTATTAGCTCGTCATAAAGTCCCAGCAAATTTTTGTCAATGAGAGATTCATCGTCCGAGGTTTCATCGATCCACCGGGCGTACTTTTTTAAAATATCTGGTTTTTCTACCGGCTTCCCCATGTATTATTGCCTGGATTGTATAAGAAAATGCTTAGTTATATCGATACGGAAACATTCAACCTTATCCAAAAACTCCTTCAAAGATACGCCAAATTTTGACCTTTTCATCAAGTGGGAGACAATAGAATTTTAAAAGGTATCTGAATACATGGAATTTATACATAGAAATATTATGGATGAATTATTCAAGTCAATTCAGAGGTATCAATTTTCTTGAAAAAAAAAGCAGGATATTACTTCCCGCTTTTAAAATATGCTTCCAGTAATTGAGATAACACAAAATTGAAGCTTCATCAATTCACTGGTCCCCATCTGGACTACGGTAATATAACGGAATCGATCACATGAATGATTCCATTCGTACCTATTAAATCCGTTGCAATTACTATAGCTTTATTGCCCTGACCATCCTTCAAAACTACATTTCCTTCCCACAATTTAGCAGTAAATTTTGCTCCATTGATAGTTTTCAGTTCGATGGACCCATTATTGTCATGGATTGCTTTGAGTACATTGGACGCGTCCAATTTACCGGCAACAACATGATAGGTCAATATTCCGGTCAATGCATCTTTATTCTCAGGTTGAAGCAAAGTAGAGACTGTCCCTTGTGGCAACTTTGCAAATGCCGCATTCGTTGGGGCAAAAATGGTAAAAGGCCCCTCACCTTTTAATACCTCCACAAGTCCTGCCGCCCTTACAGCAGCAACTAATGTAGAATGGTCGTCTGAACTGATGGCAATGTCGACAACATCGTTGTCATATCCTACCATTATGCCTTGGGAATAAGTGTTAGAAATGGATCCAAATAAAAAAAATAAAGCAAAAATACCTTTGATTACATTTTTCATGACTATAATTTTATGTGAATGAATGGCATTTAAACATCACAATTTAATTTTTGTTTAGTTTTTAATTGCCATTTGTTAAACAAAACCATTGCCGAAACACCCCGAATTCCCAGATTTATTTGCCTGCACCGAAATATCAATTATTTGAGAACATAAAATTTATTTATTTGTTCTATAAGTAATTGTAATCCTTATCGAGGGGTTTATTGAAGTTGTGATTTGTTGGCAAACCATGAAAGAAATCAGGCAGCGTATTAACATGCAATTAATTATCTCATTTGCTATGGGTGTAGCAGACGACAGTGAAAAGAAAATTGTCCTCCAGGCCATGCAGCAACATCCACATATCCGGAAAACCATAGATGACATTAAAAAATCCATTTTCCAAATGGCTGCAGTGCGCGGTATTTATCCCCCGTAAAGTTTATATTTAAAACCTTTACAATGTAGCCGATATCAAACACTTTATTATTCAATCCCCATAATTATTGACCATATAACGGTACACTTCACGACCTAAAGCAGCCATAAACGGCAATCCAAGCTCTTTGTATTCATATACACCGTCATTAAAAATTCCATTTCTGTTCACCAGTATTGTTGCAGTCAGGAAAAAACGGATATTCCTTTGACGATCCTCTATATATGAACAGTCAGTCAATGTTCCATAAGCAAAACCCACCTTGTTTTTTATAGTTATATTTTGTGGAATAGGCAGTTTTGTATCTCCATACATAAAGAATTTTACATATCCGTCATAATATCGGGCAGTATCTGAATAGCATGGAAAATCTTTAGGTAATTTGACCAGTGTGGACTGTAAAAATTGATCATCGTCCTCATCAATTGTATATCTTGAGGATTCATCATACCATTCAGGGAATAGGGCAACCATAAGCGAACGTTCCAGATCCGGCAGATTAATAAAATTTTTTTCACTCATGTCAAAAGCACCATCCTGAAGATTTCCATCCTGATCTAAATAGCCCTTCCCTTTAAAAGTTAAGCTAAGCCTTTCAACTTCCGGTATTTGAAAATGAGAATACCTCAATTCCTCCTGATACAAAGGAGAATCCTTACTGCCAAAATAGAAAGGATTGACATAGCGGTTTTCTTCAGTCGAAAAGCCCGTTACTCCCACCCGTGTGATGATTCTGGAATTGGTGAAAATGCCTTTCTTTCGCAATTCATTATTGATGTATTCCTGCCCGAGAAACTCATATAAGCGAACATAGGAAATATTATCGCTGACCGTAAATATCTGTTCAATCATTGATGCTATGGTAGGCAATCCAGACGATGAACAAGTATCCGAATCCATAGAAGTCATTGGGGCTCTGCCCTCTCCAAAAAATATAGGGGTGTCACGGGTTAGAGGGTATCCTTTTTCACGTAATTCCTTTAACTTCTGCAAAGCTAAAAAAGCAACAGGCATTTTAACCGTACTGGCAGGATAAAAATAGTGTGTAGTATCTAAACGGAAAGTATGCCTTTTACCCGGCTTCCACTGGCCATCTTTTTCAAACAATGGGGTAAAAATAATTTGCAATTCATATTGATTAAGACTATCTGCAACACTTTTTATCGCCGGTATTTCGGAAGCCATAATATCTTCCAAAGGATTGTGTACATTATACAAATGAAGACATCCATTAGAAATCAAACTAATTATGAAAATATAGATTCTCCAATCCATGCCCAAAAATTAAACTGATATAAAATAATGTTTACGATGACCAATATAAGTAACCAGTAGGCTATTACCGTCGCTTTTTTGTGCCTGGACAAAAATGTACTTGTGATCCAGCTACCTACATAGGCACCTACCGCCAATATAATTCCTGCCTCCCAATGAATTAATTTATTTGACCAGAAAATCATGATCACTACAAATGTATAAATGCCTATAATAGCTACTTTGACAGCATTGGCTTCAATCAGATTATACCCTGCAACCAGAACCAGAACAGCCAAAACAGGAATCCCTACTCCCATTTGGATAAAACCCCCATAAAACCCAATTAATAAAAATGAAGGCACCACAACCCAGGAAGAAGGTCTTATTGGCAATGATTCCTTTCTTAGCCATCGATGGGGTTTAACTAACAAAAGTACGAATAACAGTATTAGCAAAAACCTGAATACCTCTTTGAAAGATTCATTTGAAACAATTGTGGCCACATAAACCCCTGCCATTGCTCCAATAAAGGCTGAAATGATATACCTGCTGCTTCCTGAAATATTTAACTTGCCATGTCTGTAAAAAACCGAAGTACTTACCAGAGACGTTGCAAAAACGTTGATCCGGTTTGATCCATTGGCAAGATTTGCCGGGAGTCCAATCACATCCATCAGCAATGTCAATGTAATGACCGAACCATATCCGGCTAAAGTATTCATACAACCGGCAAAAATGCCCCCCACCACCAGTAAAATATAATGAAATGTGGTGATCTCTTCCATGTTATTGATTCCTTTCCTGGCAAAGTTCGATCAAAACACCCTGAGTATCTTTCGGATGTACAAAGCAAATCCATTTATTGTCAGCACCGGCAAGGGGCTCTTCCTGTAGTAATTGAAAGCCCAGCAATTTGAGTCGCTCCATTTCCTTGAGAATATCAGTTACGGCAAAAGCAATGTGATGAATACCCTCTCCTTTTTTTTCGATAAACTTGTCGATCACCCCTCCTGCTACAGTAGATTGAAGCAATTCAATTTTATTCGATCCACAACGGAAAAATGAAGTGATAACACCCTGCTCTTCTACTAACTCCCGCTTGTAGGGCATTACTCCCAATATCCAGCTGTAAACTTTTTCTCCATGATCGAGATTGGATACCGCAATTCCTATATGTTCTATCTTTTGCATAGATTAATATTTAGTTTTAGTTTGTTACTGACAGATTATTTTTCAATGTAAACCATTCTATCAGGTATAATTTATTGTCCCAAAAACTAAAATGTAATGAACTTTAATTATGAAACAGACAATAGATCATCAGTATAACCATTCTACTCATATATTTCTTTTTCAACAGAATATGTGAATAAAATCCGTTAAAAAATTTCGAAACCCTGGAAATATTCCAGGATTTCATGAAAGGTTTCCATTTTTTGATGAAAACCTTTCATTACAAATGCCCTCAAATATATGTAAATAGAATTGGAGTTAAATACAGTCCATTTTTTTGCATTAATGAATTTAAAAATTTTAAATTTAGGTAACTACTCTCCAAAAAATCAAGGGCAGTGAAAAATGAATTGCACCGGGTTTCAACCCATAAAAATTGATGATAGTGTTCTTGTTTTGGCAGGATTTTTGTAAAACTGTCATCTATTATTTCCATTCTAAGCCCCCAAAGATTTGAGGAGGGAGACAATTTTGTTTGTTCAAAGGCAAAAATCATGACAAAACAACTCATTTGTACAGATTGCTAAGTATTTACAAATTTAGTTCGCGATTATAAATCTTTCCTATAATGGTACACATTATTGATTTAAAATTTCAGGGGTTTGACCATGTCATTGGCTGCTTTATAGTAGAAACCATGGAAGGACCCGTACTCATTGAAACCGGTCCATTCTCTACTTACGACAACCTCAAAAAAAAAGTAGAATCCATTGGTTTTAATATAAGGGATATCAAACATGTCTTACTTACTCACATACATTTTGACCATGCAGGTGCTGCCTGGGCTTTTGCTGAACAAAATGCCACTATTTATGTACACCCTGCAGGTAAGCCGCATATGATTGATCCTGAAAAGTTGATTCGATCCGCAACACGAATTTATGGAAGTCAAATGGACACATTATGGGGGCTATTGAAGCCTATTCCTGAATCGTCATTAATTGATATGAAACATGGCTCAGCTGTGAATATCGGTGATAAATCTTTTGTAGCCTGGCATACACCGGGTCATGCTTCCCACCATATCGTCTGGCAATGGGATAATATACTTTTTACAGGAGATGCCGCTGGCATTAAAATTAAAAAAGGAATTGTTCATCCGCCCTGTCCTCCTCCTGATATTGACCTGGAGGCATGGTTTGCGTCCATTCTATTGATGGAATCCCTTCCGGTAAACCAGTTGTTCTTAACTCACTTTGGCATCATTGAAGATCTTGAATCCCACTGGAAATCACTGAAAGCCAATTTAAAAGATTGGTCGGAATGGATGAAACCCTATGCGCTTAAACAATCGGCTGTGGAAGAGATCACTCCGTTGTTTCAATCCTATGTATCTGAACAACTTCGAAAAGCCCACTTATCTGAAGATGATATACTTCGGTATGAAGCAGCCAACCCTTCATGGATGAGCGTGTCCGGCCTGCTAAGGTATTGGAACAAAAAACTGTAGAAGAAGTCTATCACGGGAACTAATACTTTGCATTGATAAGCAAATCATAAATTATTTTTGCAACATAGCTGCATATAATGATTGTTATATTTGTTTTTGGTGACCCATCTGATATGCCTTTTTCGCACTTGGTTGACAATAAGTTTACTCATAGGCAAAAGCTCCTGTTACAAATGATTTTTTTCGGATTGAACCCCGGCAGGGTGGAACATTAATGCATCCTACGGAAGTGAGAATAATATACGATGACCAAAACATTTATATAGGTGTTTATGCCAGAGACACCATGGGAAAAAGAGGTGTGAGAATGCAAAATTTCACTGAGCGGGAAAACGATGTATTTTTAATTCAACCCATAATACCACATTGACCATTGACGGCTTCTTCAGACCCAAAAATCATATCAATGTGAGTTATTTTTCATCTATTTCTCATGATACTGATAAAGGAACGAAAGGGTCAGCAGGAAATGCATTTATCGGTTTTTTCCCCAATCAAGGCTACTTGGGTTATCTTATGAATTGGGTATCAATAAACTATGAACCGGGAATGGGATATGTATTTCAAAAGGATGTTGTACACCATAGTCCTGGGGGCTATTTCATCGTTCGTCCAAAAGGAGGCATGTGGCAATGGATGCACCGTTTTGATCCAGGTCTTTTTATCAGTTATTATCATGGCGCATCGTCTCCCGGTTTTCAGCAGGCCAGGATTTATTTTTTTCCTCTTTACCTCATTTTGAATGCCAATTCCTTTGACAGGCTGACCCGTGTAAACCTGCGCTTCAGCTGGCAGTTTTCTCCTCTTTCCTTCCTGTATATTGTTTACAATGAAAATCATTTCTCAGAATTTCTGACTATAGACAAGTCCACCATTTCCAAGTTATCCTATATGAAGCAGTTTTAAGGAGGATTTCGTCAAATGTTTTTTCCATTTTTATAATCCACTAATTCTATTGCTGCTTTTGCTTTAAGCTTGATCAATTTTTTCAAGAATTAAAATGAATCATTTTGATTCGTAATGGTCAGATTTACATTTGCTTTGTGTTCTTCATACAATTATTTTTCCCTGACATTTTAGAAAAAATGAGGAATTAATTATTTTATTATTTGATCATTTAGAATCGGGAAATGCCTTTCTTAAAAAATTTGAGGATTCCAGACGAGAATTCATTCGTTTTCATCCAATATTAGAGGGCATATCTGTTTCATTCGAACAAGACATTCAAGAGAATATCACTTATTTTTTACCCATTTTGATGAAATATTTTCTGAAACCACATCCTATTTTGGACGAAAAGTATATTTTTAATATCAGATCTGATGAAGTCCCAACTTGTGGTTCCTGTTGGAGCCAAGTAAAGCTTTTAGCTTACGCTGGAGGATACAGTATAACAACTGCCGGAATTTGAGTTACCTTTTGCGGATGGGGGTGTTGGTGTACATTTTGCAAAATAACCTCCTCTATAGCAGACGTTGTGTGTTATAACATTATCAAATTGATACGTTATGGAAATAATTATTCTATTACTTTTTGTTTTTGTACTGATCAGTTCAAAATATCTGTTGAGCAATACTTAAAGCATCCAAAGAACAAATTAATCCTTACTTCATTGAGTACGGTTCTGGTTGTTTTTCTCCTCCTGCTTTCAGGAAATAAAGAGAATATAGGGCCCAAATTGATTCTGCTGATTTTATTCATTACGTACTGGTACCGGTCATATTTGTCTTATAAAACCTCTATAACAGAATCCGGCCTGAACAAAAGTGAATTTTAAAAAAAATGAAGAGATGGAGTGATTCTACCAAACTATCACTTCATTCTCCTCTAAAATATCTCTCTGATTTTACAATGCAGGAAATATTGTATTCTTAAAGTTGAGTTCAACCAGAGATAGCACTCCAATACTAAATTATAGAGAAGAGGGGAGTAAATGCGAGGTATATTGTACATTAGCATAGACAATTTCAACCTTGTGCCCATTTGAATTGAATCTGACTTAAGAAATTTTCATTAAAAACCAACGATATATTGCGCAACAAAAAAATTGGACTTTTAGGATATGGCATTTGGGGACATAACATTCATTTGTCATTAAATCATTTAAATGCTTTCGTTTATGTATACGATCCGGATCCTGGCAGAATAACAAAAGCTTTGCAATGGGGGGCCGAATCAACAACTCACAATTTTCAACAATTTTTACAATTGCCAGTGGATGCCTGGATTGTGGCATCTCCATCGACCACCCACTTTTCAATCATTGAAGAACTTACCCTACTCAATTTACCCATTTTTGTCGAAAAACCTCTCGTAACCAGAATTGAAGAAGCTCAGAAGTTAAAAAACAAAAATTACTCGAATATTTTTGTCATGCATATCTGGAAATATCATCCGGGCATCCAAATGTTGGCAGACATCGCAAAGTCCATGAATCTGGGGATGGTGAAGGGTGGCAAGTCTGTCAGAGTCAACTGGACAAGTCCCAGGTTGGATACGGATAGCTTATGGAATATGGCCATACATGATCTCTCCATCAGTGAATCGTTATTAGGAGAAATTCCACCCTTACAATCAGTCCTGCCTGAAATTCATAATGGAAATATTAGAGGACTTTCTGTCCATTTAGGCCATGAACCCTACTATCATTTTGAAGTTTCCAACCGCTATCCTGATAAACGGAGAGAAGTCATATTGTTTTGTGAAGAGGGAGTAGCTGTTCTTAGAGATGAAAAAGTCCATCATATTGACATCTTTGAGGGGAATGACAAAAGCAGTCTTTCCGAAAGCTCTCACTACACTGTAGCATTTGACCCTACCCCTCCCCTAGAGATTGAGTTACAGGTTTTTCTGAATTATTTAAAAGGGGGGCCACCTCCACCCACTGATTTGGATGAGGCCGTTCGCTTGATAAAGGCACTGGATAGCATTGAGAAATTGATTTTTTTAAAGAGTGAATAATTATAGATGAAAAACAATCCATGTATAGCCTCCATCATTGTGCCAACCACCAGGGACAGAGGACCCGTATTGCCATTTTCTGTCGGCAGCATTCTCAGACAAACTATCAAAGAAATTGAGGTCCTGATTATAGGAGACGGAGTGGATTCCTCTACTCGATTGGTGATAGAGGAATTAATGAATGAGGACCAAAGAATCCGATTTTTTGATTATCCCAAAGGAAGCAGGAGAGGAGAAATTTACCGTCATGAAGTACTGACTACTCAAGCTCAAGGTGAAATTATTTGTTATTTGCTCGATCGGGATTTGATGCTGCCGGACCACGTGGAAAAAATGATCTTAAACTTGCATGATCATAATTTCTGTGTGCAAGCCAGCATAGGCATAAGGGAAGATCACTCCATTTATATGCTTAGAAAGTACCAGATTGGAGACCACATTGAAAGACACAAAACTGGTCCCGTCAAAAACGGATCTTTCTATTTTTCACAGGTAGGACACTCACTTGAACTTTATAAAAATTTGCCTTTTGGTTGGCGTACAACTCCTTTAAAATACAAAACTGATGCGTATATGTGGAGGCAGTTTGTTGCTTACCATGAAACTACTATTAAATCTACTACCGATTTAACTATTTTATACTTCAAAAGGGGAAATTTTCCAGGACAATCTGCAGAAAAAAGAGCACTCGACTTGAAGTTATTTTATAAAGTATTAGATGATGAGCACTGGATTCGGGAAGTCAAAGACAAAGTGTTTTTTGAGTTGGTGTCAGATTACGAATTCGCTATGAATCAAACTTTTCTAATAAAGGGTAGGACCTGGAAAGAACTACCAAGGACACTTCTGAATAAATGGGTATTAGACCATTTTGCTAAAAGGCGGTAAATCTTTTAGTTTGCCAAACTTTTTTGCTCTCTCAGAAAGTAATACAAAGTCAAAAGGCCAGGGAATACCCAAATCTGCATCATTCCATTGACACCCAAAGTTATCGTCTTTTCCATAATCAACATATGCCTCAGAAACTGATTGTACATGCATTGAAGGTTCTGGAAAATACCACCCGTGTACGATACCTTTTGGGAAAATCAAAGCGCACATATCCCGACCCGTGAGATAATATAATGAATGTTGAAGAAAAGTAGGTGAATCCGGTCTGATGTCCTTTAAACCCAAAAAGCAACTTCCCTGAATTAAACAGAAATATTCATCATGCCGTGCGTGATAATGCATGCCTCTGAACACAAACGCTTCCGACTTGACCAAACTCCATTGCACCGGATCCAGCACTGTGCCCCAATGTCTTTGGAATACTTCCGTAAAACTGCCCCGGTCATCTGTATTTTCCTTCAGTCGCACCAACCTACTATTATATATGTCTGAACCATGAATCAATCCTGACTTTTTCTCTTTATAACCAACCAGGTAAGAATTTGCTTTTTTCATAATATCATCTCGGATTTCAATATAAAAATCTAAAGTAAACAATATAAATGAAAGAGAAAATATAAATAGTAAAAAAAGGAAAATTAAAATTTCTACCCTTCTCAGGCATGTGAAAAACTTTTATTAATATATTCTTTGGAGTATGAATATATTTTACAGGATTTTCCGTCCCTTTAAGTGAGAAATATTTAGAATTTGCAGGATCTTTCAATAACAACACAACACAAAAACTAATGAAAAAATAAGGTACCGATAATTGACCATATGTGAATATTAGCATCCCGCCATGAAAGAGCATCATGGAAAATTTTGTGAGTTTAGTCAGTGCCGGAAACAGTAAAATTATACACAAAAGTGCTTCAACAAACATCGTACCCCAACTAAACATCGGATATAAAAAGTCATCATCTAATAGGGATTTCAACACATTAAAGAACGTATCAGGAAATACCTTATTAAAAAAATGGTCGAAGTACTGACCACTTCTCCAGTCCATTTGGGTAACTTTGAATAAGAAAGATCCTAAATACACTATTGACATTTGAATTCTGATATACCAATCATGTGATGGGTTAATGCTGAGTAATAGAAATATGCAACAGATCAACATACTGTTAGTTGAATAATAGTGCTGGTTTCCAAGGATTTGAATGAAAGTGGACAAACTGACCCCTAAGCAGGCAATCCGGTTAAATTTTCTAATTAAAATAAAAAATGAGGACGCCCAAATCATGACCATTACTACCACCTTATAAATCAGACTTCCGGACACTAAGGAAAAAATGGGAAGAAAAGGCGCAAAAATGACATTCTTATAAAAAAAAGCAGATTTAAATGCCAGCATAAAAACCAGAAGCAATAGTGAAACATGGCCCTCCATGGGTGGCAGATCAAAAACTCTCCTCTTCATGATTACTATATTTCCAATGTAAACTTTCTTTTCCGTTGATGGAGTAGTGAATGACTACAACAACAGAATCCTGTAACTCATTTTCAACAAATTGTATCAATCTGAATATATGATAGATTGATCTGTTTTCTCTTCCTGACATTGACAATCCATACCGATCAAAAATACCGGCTTCATCAAGGAACACTTCATCCTTTAACACTTCAATACTGTATATTGAAATCTGATCATAGGGAGACCATGTAAAAAACCGTATTTCCTTATGCAAACACTTAAATATGCCTATGAGTTGTGCACTAAAAAACAGAAAAATAAAAATTTTACTTCCCCTGTCCATGAATACTTTGATCACTTTCTTTAATATTTCATAAATTCTTGCTTATTTCCCTCTATTTATTCTTATTCCGGCATAATACGTTTTTCCAAATGAAAAATTTATAGATCAGATCATCTTTATAAAATCAAACCTAATGAAATTTATTTGTTTATGTTTCCACTTGCTTGCATTTGCTCTAACCCATATATCCAGTCAGGATAGAATCACGGGAAAGCCTTTTGCCACACGATCTGAAGTAATCGCACAGAACGGAATGGCTGCCACATCACATCCCCTGGCTACACAGATTGCATTGGATATTTTAAAATCGGGCGGAAATGCTGTAGATGCTGCCATTGCAGCCAATGCTGCTTTGGGGTTAATGGAACCCACCGGCTGTGGCATAGGAGGTGATTTATTCGCAATAATTTGGGATGCCCGTGAAAAGAAATTGCATGGGCTGAATGCAAGTGGACGATCTCCAGGAAATCTTTCACTTCAATGGTTTATAGAAAATGAATACACTTCCATTCCTCCTTATGGCCCTTTGCCTGTCACTGTACCGGGTGCTGTCGATGGTTGGTTTTCTCTACATGGCAAATTCGGTAAACTACCCATGGAAAAAATACTTCAACCCGCCATTCGATATGCAGAAAAAGGATTTCCGGTTACTGAACTTATAGCTTTTTATCTGAATGCTGGAGCAGATCGTCTGAAAGAATACGACGGATTTAGTGATATATTTTTAAAGAATGGAAAAACTCCTCAAAAAGGGGAAATATTTAAAAACCCTGACCTTGCTTCCACGTACAAAAAAATTGCTGCAGGAGGTAGGGATGCATTTTATAAAGGTGAAATAGCAGAAACGATTGCTGAATATATAAGGGATCAAGGTGGATTTTTATCCTATGAAGATTTGGCTACCCATTCCTCTGAATGGGTAGATCCTGTATCCACTTCATATAGAGGTTACGATGTATGGGAAATGCCCCCAAATGGCCAGGGTATTGCTGCCCTTCAGATTCTCAATATTTTAGAACATTATAATATTGCTGCTATGGGCTTCGGGTCAGCTGACTATATCCATGTTTTTACAGAAGCGAAAAAACTTGCTTTTGAGGACAGAGCCCGATATTATGCTGACATGTCTATGGTCAATGTACCGGTAGATTGGTTGATTTCTAAAGAATACGCATCAGAAAGACAGAAACTGATAGATATGAATAAGGCAGCTAAAGCCTACGACCCGGGTGAGCTGTCCACAGGGGAAACCATATATCTGACAGTGGCGGATGGCGAAGGAAACATGATATCCCTGATCCAAAGCAATTATCGAGGGATGGGTTCCGGAATGAGCCCTCCCGGTTTGGGTTTTGTACTTCACGATAGAGGAGAAATGTTTTCTTTGGAGGAAGGACATCCCAATGCTTTTGCACCTAACAAAAGGCCCTTTCATACCATCATACCTTGTTTTATCACCAAAGAAGGAAATCCATGGGTGAGTTTTGGGGTGATGGGTGGAGCCATGCAACCTTTAGGTCACGCCCAAATTGCGATTCATCTCATTGATTTCGGCATGAATCTTCAGGAAGCCGGGGATGCCCCCAGGATTTATCATTCCGGTTCCTCTGAGCCTACCGGTGAAAGAATGGAAGGTGGAGGATTATTGCATCTTGAATCTGGTATATCTTACGAGGTTATCAGAAACCTTATGTCCAAAGGACACAAAATTCAATTTGCCCTGGGTCCGTATGGTGGATATCAGGCCATCTTGTGGGATGAGGTTCATCAAGTATATTATGGTGCAAGTGAAAGCAGGAAAGATGGACAGGCCGCAGGATATTAATCTGTCGTGTTATTACAGAGAGAACTCAGAATTGATGAATTTCAAATCAAACATGAAATTTAAAGGCTAATTTATTAAAACTAACAACAATGAATGACTACGGATTTTGGTCCCTCATTCCACCTTTGGCAGCGATTGTTCTTGCCATCAGAACCAAACAGGTATATCTATCGTTGATGGCCGGAATATGGATGGGGTGGCTGGTCATCTATGACTGGAATTTTTTTACGGGATCTTTAGCAACCATTCAGGGATTAGTAGATGTTTTTAAGGATGCCGGAAATACTCGCACCATTATGTTTTCTGCTTTAATAGGTTCATTGATTTTGTTTATTCAGCAATCGGGTGGAGTGAAAGGATTTATTCTATGGCTTGAAAAAAAACTACAACGATACGATGGAAAAAAAGGTAACATTATCGTACAATTATTGGCTTGGATAACCGGTGTATTAATATTTGTTGAATCTAATATTTCAGTACTTACAGTAGGCGCATTATACAGACCGGTTTTTGATAAATTAAAAATCAGTCGTGAAAAACTGGCTTATATTGGTGATTCCTCTTCGGCACCAACTTGCATCCTTATTCCGTTTAATGCCTGGGGGGCTTTTATTATTGGTTTATTAATAACTCAGGGGTTTGAGCAACCTTTTGGTACATTATTATCTTCTATTAAGTACAATTTTTATCCGATTCTTGCCTTACTGGCGGTACCTGTCATTATTTTACTCAACAGGGATTTTGGCCCCATGAAAAAAGCTGAAAAAAGAACCCGAAATGGCGAAATTTTATGGCCCGGCGCCAAACCTATGATGTCTGAAGAGTTGACTTCCATAGATTTTCCTCCCCATGTTCATCCTAAGGCATTTAATATGGTAGTTCCTGTAGCTACGATGGTATTGACCATGCCATTGATGCTATACTATACCGGTATACAATCACTTCAGGAAAAGGGGATTGCCGGGGCAACCCTGGGAACAGTGATAAGCAACGGATCCGGATCCGTTTCAGTACTGGTATCTGTCATTACTGCATTGATTCTGTGTTTTATACTATTCAGGGTTCAAAAAATTTTTAGAATCCGGCAAATGGCGGAACTCACTTTAAAAGGAATCTCCGAAATGATGCCCCTTGCTTTGCTTATGTTAATGGCCTTTGCCATTAGTAATGTAAGTAAAGAGTTGAATACAGGAGTATATGTGGCAGAATTGACCCGATCCTGGTTATCGCCGGGTATAGTTCCTTTTATTTTGTTTTTGGTCAGTGCATTCATTGCATTTTCAACCGGAACCTCATGGGGTACTTTTGGTATTATGATCGCTATTGCCATACCCATGGCACGTTCATTGGGAGCTGATGAAATTATAGTAATTGCTGCTGTGTTAGGAGGAGGCATATTTGGTGACCATTGCTCTCCGATATCAGATACTACCATTATTTCGTCAATGGCTGCTGCCACCGACCATATTGACCACGTAAAAACGCAACTCCCCTATGCTCTGATCATAGGATTATTAACTTCAGTGGGATATCTTTTGATATAATATTGTTGAATATTGAAGATACTGGAATTTCAACGATCCTGTTTTTCAAAATAAATGGATGAAAGAAGACTTTAAAGAGTTGATTACTTCGAACAATTATGTGGAAATTGAACAAATTCTGTTTGTATTATCACATCATGGGATTGACGCCATACCCATAGGGTTAAAAGGATTGGAAATCGGAAGTGTAGAAATGATGGGGATAAGGGGTGCGTCCATATTCATTCACTCCGACGATTTTGATGAAGCTCAAAAGGTGTTGATATCTATGGGTTTATCCTTTGATGAAAAGGAGGAAGATAAAGATATTGTCAACTATATGTATTGGTTATTAGCGGGTCTATTGGTAGGAGCAATCATCTATATGGTGGTGATTACTTATTTTTAGCTATGAAAAAAAGGTGCCTTTTCAGTGAAAAAGACACCTTTTTAACATAAAATACTTTCAAATATTAATCGATGGTTTTGGCAGCTAATGCGGGATTCAACAAATCATAAAACTGATCAATTTTAGGCATGATTATGATTCTTGTACGCCTGTTAATGGATCTTCCCTCTGCTGTGGAATTACTAGCCAGGGTGTTGTATTCCCCTCTTCCGGCAGCAATCAAACGATTAGGGTTAATCTTGAAATCTTTTTGAAGTACCCTAACAACCGAGCTGGATCGCTTAACACTAAGATCCCAGTTGTCAACAATACAATCTGTTCTGATTGGAACATTGTCAGTATATCCTTCTACCATAACTTCAAAGTCAGGTCTGGATTCAATAATAGCGGCAATTTTACCTAATACTTCTTTTGCTCTGTTGGTTAAAGTATAGCTTCCTGAACGGAACAACATTTTATCAGAAAGATTGATTAGAACTACGGTTTTATCGATTCTTATATCAATATCCTGATCATCAATGCCATCTTTAAGGACTCCTTTCAAATTGACGGCTAAAGCCAGATTCAAAGAATCTGCTTTGCTCTTAGCATCCTGAAGTAATTTAATATACCGGTCCTTTTGCTCCAATTGTTGTAAAGTTTCCTTTACATTCTCATTGGCAGCTTTAGACAAAACTGCCAGGTCACCAATTTGCTCCAATTGTCTGTCTCTTTGAGAGCGCATATCCTCTACTTGCGTCTTCAAATCATTGATTTGCTCTTCTCTTAACTTCAACACATTCTGTGTATTGGTCGCATCTGTTGTAAGTTTTGACTTATCGGCCTCTAAAGCCTTTAATTGATTTTCTGCCATTTCAAGCATTTCATCACATTCCTGAAGCTTTTCCTGAGCCATTGCGTATTTATCCTCCAACTCAGTAAATTTTTTCTTGCTTACGCAAGAAGTCAAAGCCATTACCATTGCAAGCAGCAAAGTAAAGTAAGTTGATTTTTTCATAATTTTAGGTCATTAAGATTGTTATAAGGTGATTTAAATTCTGATGACTAATTTAGGACAAATTTCATAAAAATTGCTTAATCCTCATTTTTTTTGTACTTCTTAGTTTCTGATACAAAAAGATAAAATTTTCATCAAATTGTTCTAATTCAATCCAAATTTAAAGTGATTTTAACAAATTTCATTCATGAATTGAGCTGAAACTTTTCGAAGTCATTTAAGATTTTTATATTATAATATTCAAATTAATTTTATTTGTATGCTTTATTCGTTAAATCTTAACTATATAAATAAAATAATCTAATCTGTAATCAATAATTTACATCCTCAAAAAAGAAGCGCCATTCACATCCAGGATGCCTCCAGTCATAAATGTAGAACGTTCTTTGGCTAAAAAAACGATGATATGTGCTACTTCTTCCGGCGAAGCTACCCGGCCCATTGGACTCTCTCCTTTGATAAAGTCTCCTCTTTCCGAATCCAGAGCACTTTTTGCCATATCTGTATTTACAAAACCTGGGGCAACAGCCGTTACTGAAATATTATATTTTCCCAGTGCCCTGGCAAGGGACTGTGTGAGTGCATTCAAGCCCCCTTTACTTGCCCCATATGCAGGACAATCAGGCTCTCCCCTGAACGCCCCTCTTGAAGATACATTAATTATATATCCTTTATGTTGTCTCATCATAAGCTTAGCAGCGAGATAGGATAAATGCGCGGGACCTGTCAAATTGATCGCCAGTGTTTGCTCCCAGGCTGCCACCCACTCATTAAATTTCACACGATCAGGAGGATGTTCAAAAAAAACTCCTGCATTATTGACTAATACATCCAGTTTCCCATATTGATTCTCTACTGCATTGATTAGTTCTACACACGATTCCGGATTACCGATATTGGATTGCCTGATGCTGTGTCCTTCTCCTTTGAGCGAACGAAAGACCTCAACTGCCGTATCATGATTACTGATGTAATTGATCATCACCTTCGCTCCTTCTTCAGCAAACATTCTTGCGGTTGCCGCTCCTATTCCACGAGATGCCCCTGTGATGAGAACGACTTTATCTTTTAACTCCATAGTCAAACTTTGATGTGGTTTCCGTGTCCAGATTACTTTCGCATAAAAGCGCCAAGGCCTGTATTCTTGTATTGTGTGTTCAGCTGGTCTAAATTAATCCCTGAAAGAACCTGATAGGTCTTGTAATATTGTTCCCACTCTGCTTTTAAATCATTGTATCTGATGTGGGCTCCCTCATTAGGTCTGTTATCAGCTTCATTGACCACTGTGTATAAATAAGCCAACTGATCATCAAACTGAGGAGGAAAATTGACCGGATCCTGTGGTGATTCACTCCTGGTTTGAATTAATTTATTCTCAAGTTCTTGAAATTGATCCAATAAATCCTCCGTTTGGGAAACCAAGGAACTATGCTGTGGATAATGCTGAAGTAATTCTATCCAATAATTCAGCTGCTCTTTGTAAAATCGAATATTAGCAATGGTAGAATGACACTGATTAAATGTTTCTTTGATTTTGTTGGCCAATTCAAATTGTGCAATAAAATCCTCCCGTGATTGCTTCCAGTCCGAAGGCAATATGATATTAAACTCTTTTGTAAGCCCATTTCCACCCACATATAACCGGGCAAAATATTTTCCTGTTGGAACTTTTACTCCTTTTGTGCTGGCCAGAGAAAATATACTTCCCTCACTATATTTTAGAGAATCCAATCTCAAATCCCAAATTACCCGGTTTAAGCCTGTTTTAACTTCCATCTTTTCCTGGAATTTCTCTTGATCAGGATTGACGGAAAAAACCTTGATTTCTTTCCCTAACTCATCCATTATTGCTATTTGGATATCCTGCTGGTTGGAGACTCTTGACCCCAAATAAAAATATATTCTGGCGCCATAAGTATACGGATCTCCATCTTCATAATCCTTCACCGCAGAGTATCTTACTACATCCTTTGGCTGGAATATTCTCATTTGATAATTAAAAAGATCCTCTCCAATTTCTCTCAATGGAGAAATATCATCCATTACCCAAAAAGATCTACCCTGGGTGGAAATTACCAGATCATCATCTTTAATCACCATATCAGTGACAGGTACCACCGGTAAATTATATTGGAAACTCTGCCATTTTAAACCTTGATTAAATGAAGCATATACGCCAAATTCCGTTCCGGCAAAAAGTATACCTTTTCTCCCTGGGTCTTCTCTGACCACTCTGACAAAATGATCATCCGGTATACCGCAATCCCCTTCAGTTAACAAGGTCCAATGGGTACCGTAATCATTAGTCATAAAAATATAGGGTTTAAAATCATTTTCTCTATATTTATATACCGCTATGAAAGCTCTGCCTTTTCCATGTCTGGATAACTCAATATGGTTGACCGTTCCCTCAAATGGCATAGATCGGGGGGTAATGTCCAACCACGTTCTTCCTGTATCCCTTGAAACATGGATTTTTCCATCATCACTACCTGCCCAAAATTCTCCCGGTGTTGCGGGAGATTCCTCAAATGCAAATATGGTAGAATACAATTCCACACCTGTATGATCATTCTGAACAGGCCCTCCGGGAATAGATCTTTCGGAAGCTTTATTTCCTGTCAGATCAGGGCTTATAGTTCTCCATGTTTTTCCTCCGTCTCTGGACTGATGAACATACTGGG
Source organism: Saprospiraceae bacterium (assembly GCA_035327565.1). Taxonomy (GTDB): domain Bacteria; phylum Bacteroidota; class Bacteroidia; order Chitinophagales; family Saprospiraceae; genus JABDLO01. The sequence continues at coordinate 24,054 of DAOLDB010000012.1, read as the reverse complement.
AACAATGATATATTACTTCCGGATTGTGTGGTGAAACCCGGATAGGTGCATTCCATTGAAAACGATATTTTATCTCCCCTGGAGGCACGCCATCATGCATTTGAGGATATAAGTTGACCATGGATGTTTGTCCTGTTTTCATATCTTTTCGGGTAATGATCCCAATATAATTCCCTGCATAAATGATATCCGGTCTTGCCGGGTGTAAAGCTATATGGCCGCTTTCTCCTCCTCCCAAATCGAGCCAATGGTTGGAATGACTGAGGGTGGGCATTGGCCTGGAGGGCACTGAAATGGTGGAATTATCTTGTTGGGCACCATAAACCCTGTAGGGAAAACCATTATCTACTGCCAATCTGTAAATCTCTGCGGTAGTTTGATTGTGCTGCGAGGACCAGGTTTTTCCACCATTCAGACTCACTGTAGCTCCTCCATCATTGCCCAGTATGATAATGTCGGGAAATTCTGGTTGAATCCAAAGGGAGTGATTGTCTGCATGCGGAGCTTTTATAGTTGTGAAAGTTTTGCCACCATCCGTCGATTTGTGGAGATTTACATTCAAAACATATAACGTATTTTCATGAGCCGGATCCACATAAACCCTGCTGAAATACCATGCTCTCTGACGAAGAGCATGATCCCGGCTTACTCTTTCAAAACTTTTTCCTCCGTCTTCCGACCGGTATAATCCTCCTTGTTTTTCATCCCTTGCTTCCTGGATAACATATACTACTCTGGGATTCGAAGAAGATACCGAAATACCGATTCTGCCCACAATACCTGCAGGCAGACCTTCTGTTACTTTTGTCCATGTCCCTCCACCATCCATCGATCTCCATAAACCCCCATCTGGGCTACCATCTGTGATTGTCCAGGGTTTTCTTTCAAAAGTCCACATTCCTGCATACAATATATTAGGATTCACTGGATGGATAGCAAGATCAATGCAGCCGGTTCTGTTGTTTACATAAAGCTGCCTGTTCCATGTTTTCCCTCCGTCTCTACTGAAGTAAACCCCGCGATCCGGCCCCGGTCCGAATACATTTCCAAGGGCAGCCACCCAAACTTTATCGGGATCCGAAGGATGAACAATGATTTTTCCAATATGCCTGGTATTCTTCAGTCCTGCAAAGCTCCAGGATTCTCCCCCATCTACCGACTTATATACACCCACACCCGGAGATACATTCCCTCTGGGATCAGCCGATCCTGTCCCTGCATAAATAATATCCGGATGAGAGGAAGAAACAGCAATGGCCCCTATTGAACCACAAGGAATATCTCCACTGATGTTGACCCAGCTTGTCCCGGCATCATCGGTTTTCCAAATTCCTCCACCCGAAGCACCCAAATAAAATGTAAACCAATTATCAGAAACCCCAGTAACTGTTGAAACACGACCACCTCTTGAAGGACCGATATTTCTGTACTCAAACCCACGAATGAGATTCTGATCCAATGGCTTATATACATTTTCCAGAGGAGAAAGTAAACTGTCCACTTCCTGCCCATTTACTGTACTTGCACTGAGGAGGAAAAAACTAAACCATGAGACCAATAATTTATCACGGAACAATGGAAAAAGCCATGATCTTATTTGTTTATCCATAGATTATTCATTTAGAGAATTCGCAAGGTAATAAATATTCAATTGATGCAATAGTGGGCCCATTTCAAATCAATAGAATACCTTGCCAAAAGGGGAAAACGCTGTGGATGAATAAAAATTTCGATCCTTTTGTAACAAATTGAAAAATTTGTAAAAAATACTTTCATATAAAAGAGATTCAGGCAAAATTCCTTCATGGAAGCACTGAAAAAATTACTGAGAAAAATTTTGAAATAAATTTTTATATATACATATATTTAATATATATATAGTTGTTTTATAAACTTTTAAGTTGTTAAAATAAATGTTGCTCTAAAAGTGAAACCTATGAAATTTATTCATTCCTTTGTGTGATAATTTTGATGAAGATCAAATGATATTTCCAAAAACAGAGCTTAGATTCATCAGTGATGAAATAGGCTATGGTGTAGTAGCAACTGAGTTCATTCCAAGAGGGACGATCACCTGGGTTCTCGATTCTTTGGATCGGGTTTTTACTCCTGAACAGGTAGCTACCATGCCACAGGTATACCAGGATATTCTGGATACATACACATATCGCAATAACAAAGGAAACTTTGTACTTTGCTGGGATTTTGGCAGATATGTTAATCACAGTTTTAATTCAAATTGTATTACAACTGCCTACGAATTTGAAGTAGCTGTCAGGGATATATATCCTGGCGAACAACTGACCGATGATTATGGGTATCTGAACATCAGCAAACCTTTTACGGCTGTAGATGAAGGAAATGACAGAAAAGTGGTGTACCCTGACGATCTGTTAAGATATTACAAAGAGTGGGACGAAAAGGTTAATACTGTTTTTCATCTTATCCCTTTATTAAATCAACCATTGCGACCGTATATTTCTGAGGATTTATGGAAAACCATCCATTCTATTGCTTCAGGTAGAGAATCTTTGCGCTCAATACTGGAATGTTATTATCAGGAATCCCTAATTGCCCATGGCCATTGATAAAAAGACAGTACTTATTGAACTGTACAATTTGTAAACCACAATTTATTGTGGTGTGCATTATAAGGAACATATGTAAAGGATAGCCGTAAAACATATATTTTTCAGATGGAATAGTTAGTCGTTATTCTGAAAATCCATATATTTGAATATACTTTCTTACATATGGACCCACGCATTATTCAATTGTATGACGAATACACTCATGTTCCATTAAGCAGAGGTGAATTTTTAAAACGGTTAGCCGTCCTTGCAGGAAGTACAACAGCTGCATCTTCACTTTTACAATATCTTGAAGCCGATTATGCCCGTTCATTAACAATGGTCCAAAATGCAAATGATCTTTTTGTTGAAACCATTTCTTACGAAGGGATCAATGGTACTATGGAGGCTTACGTAGCCAAAACAAAATCAGATATTAAATTACCCGCAGTTGTAGTTATCCATGAAAACAGAGGTTTGAATCCCCATATTAAAGAAGTAACACACCGGGTGGCAAGGGCCGGATTTCTGGCCATAGCACCCAATGCATTGGCTGTACTGGGAGGTACACCGGAAAATGAAGATGATGCGCGGCAATTATTTACCCAGTTAGATGGTGAAGCCAATCTCATTAATTTTATTCGCGTTTTTGATTATTTAAAAACAAGGGAAGATTTTAATGGTAGAGTTGCCTGTGTAGGCTTTTGCTGGGGGGGTGCCATGGCTGGAAATCTCGCTGTTCACGTTCCGGAATTATTGGCGGCTTCCTGCTATTACGGCCGTCAACCCGCATCCGAAAATGTATCAAAAATCAATGCCGCACTTCAATTGCACTATGCCGAATTGGATGCCCGGGTTAATGAAGGGATTGATGCTTTTTTAGAAGCATTGGACCAAAATAATAAATCCTACGAATTATATATGTATGATGGAGTCCATCATGCATTCCATAATGACACATCCACAAGCCGTTATAATAAAGAAGCTGCTACGTTGGCCTGGCAAAGAACCATAGAGTTTTTCGAAAAGCATTTATAAAGGATTGTATCTTGAATATTTTTACATATTCCCTTTCTCCCCAAAATTGTAAACATATTTTGCTCTAATAAATTGAATTGCATTCAAACTATCTACCCTGTAAGTGGTTCGTTCCTTATTCCACAAAATATTCTGAAACTTTTGATAGCTTTCATTCACAATTAATGCATAATCAGGTGAATGATATACCCTGGACGCAATCAAACGGTAATCATATTTGCTTATATAATACCACCATGGATGATTTTCTTTTCCCTGAACAGAATAATCGGCCCTGACCACAAAGCATTCTACTCCCGATATGAGTTCCGTACCTTCGAAAGTTAAGAGTTTACTGTCTTCTTTTAGTAAAAAAAGTTGACCAATAACAAATAAAGCGGATTCTATATTAGTTGTATCCTGTTTTGTTACAGACAGTATTTTATCCGATGCTTTCAAATACTTTCTGTAATGATTTTGATCAAATAAAATTTCAACGCTATCGTTCTCTACCACTTTAACCGAATAAGTTGGATGAAACTTTATCTGGTAGTATTCAGATTTTTCTGACTCCGTCTGACCATTTTCAAAATATAGTACCGATTGTTTATGATAATGCAGACTGTCCAAAAGCTCCCATGACTCCATTCCTCCATGGTAGTCTATGGCTTTATGAATGATGGTATGTGGTATATAATCCTGTTCCAAACAACCTGAAAGGAAAATCAAAAACAAGAATCCAATGATGATCTTCGGCATAGGCTAATTTATAAGGTGAAAATAAAATTAATATATCAATCATTATCGAAAATTGCGTTGGCAGTTACCAGGATGCAGAAAGCAGGCGGCAGAGAATGTTTAAGTGTTTATGCGTTGAGGTGTGTAAACGTTTAGTAAAATCGCTTTTAAAAGATTTGGCAGTTTTTAAATACTTTATTGCTTTTCGTCGAGGTGTTGAGTTACTCTTTGCGATCTTTGTGTTTTCATCTTTTCGTACTTCGTGATAAAATAAATTAACCAGAAGTAAAGCAAGTAGTGAACGGGGGCTGGTGATAGAGAATTGGCCCTTGGATGCAAGCAAAGAAACATTGCTATATTTTAAATCGCTGGTCGTCGATTCCTTATCTGAGTCACTATACAGAAATATCCAGGAATCCTATTATTTTAGTGATGGCATTGAAATTTTCTTTGAATAAATACCAGAAAGTCAAACAAAACTCAAATTACTTATTTTTAAATATTCAAAACAATGATTAAGACATGTCTTTCAATATTCTGCATGCTGATGAATTATATGCTTTTATCCCAGCAATCCTTGCCAGTATTAAATGAATTGGATGAAAAGGAACATTATTACGGTTCACTGGCATTGAAAATCTGGGATTGGGCAGAATTGGGTTATTTGGAGTTTCAAAGTTCAGCATTACTTCAGGAGACGCTTGAAAAAGAAGGATTTACAGTAAATTCCGGGGTTGCAGAAATTCCCACCGCATTTATAGCAAGTTACGGATCGGGAAAACCCATCATTGCTATACTGGGGGAATACGATGCATTACCTGGATTATCACAGGATTCATTGCCCACGAAGAAATCCTTAGGAAAATCGGCAGGCCATGCCTGTGGTCATCACCTTTTTGGTGTGGGATCTGCAGCGGCAGCAATTGCAGTTAAAAACTGGATGCAAAACTCAGGCCAGACCGGCACCCTCCGGTACTACGGTTGTCCCGCAGAAGAGGGAGGATCCGGAAAGGTATATATGACACGCTCTGGTCTTTTCGATGATGTAGATATTGTAATCCATTGGCATCCCGGCTCTTCCAACTCAGCCAATGCCAGCAGTTCACTGGCCAACATTTCGGCCAAATTCCGGTTCAGAGGTGTTTCGGCTCATGCTGCAGGAGCTCCGGAAAAAGGCCGGTCTGCCCTGGATGGAGTAGAAGCTATGAATCATATGGTTAACATGATGAGGGAGCACGTTCCGGATGATACCCGAATCCATTATGTGATTACCGATGGAGGCAAAGCGCCTAATGTTGTTCCCGATTTCGCCGAAGTATATTACTATGCGAGAAGTCCCCGCCGGTCAGACCTGGTCAATATATGGGAATGGATAGTCAAAGCTTCCGAAGGAGCTGCTATGGGTACAGGCACACGGGTGCAGCATGAGATCATCGGAGGGGTTTATGAAATTTTACCCATTGAGTCACTGGCCAGGATTGCTCACAGACATTTGGAAAATGTCGGGGGAGTTCATTATGATTATCATGAAATAGTATTTGCCAGAAAAATTTCAGAAAGTCTCACAGGTTCGCCGGAATTTTCGTCATTCTCGCACGCGAGGGTCGAACCTTTTGAAATAAAAATGCGAAAGGGAGGAGGATCAACCGATGTGGGTGACATCAGCTGGGTGGTTCCGACGGTGGGCTTGCGTACTGCTACCTGGGTACCCAATACACCCGCTCACAGCTGGCAGGCAGTAGCAGCAGGGGGCATGAGCATTGGCCGTAAAGGAATGATGGTAGCTGCTAAATCCATGGCTCTGACTGCCATGGATTTATTCCTCAATCCAGATCATATCAAAGAAGCATGGGAAGAATTTGAATCCAAGAGAGGAATATCTTTTCAGTATAAAGCGCTGATAGGTGACCGTGCCCCTGCGTTGGATTACCGTAAGTAGTACTTTTTTGTTAAGGATGTCAATAAAGCAAACAAAATTAACCGTTGTGTAGCAATAATTTCCGGATGTTACAATCTATCAGCATTGTATACTTAATTAAAAATTTAAATATAAAAAATACATAATTCTTTATTTTTAGTAAATTCCGAATTTTACAAGGCGAAAAGATCAATGAACGAAGATTTAATATGAAAAATTAACTTAAAGTGTTGGTTTAAATAAATATCCTTTATTATCTTCACCCTACCTTAATGATGAGAATAGTGCTTATCTAAGACGAAACTTGATTTTAAATTTATTGATAACCAAAACCCATGAACACACGAAGAAGGGAATGGACACGGCATTGTGTCATAGCTTCTTTTGCCCCGGCTACCCTGCGCATGGGCCCCATGCAGATGGATCATCTGCATGGGGTGTGGTTTAATTTGTATATAAAAGTTATTTGCTCCGAAGGAGGAATATTTAACCATCATTGTTCCATTTACAGAAAATTTCCATGGTTGAAAATTTCTATGGTCATTTTATTTCTTTCATCTAAGAGACCTATTCAAAAAATTATTTACCCAAAGAAATTTTATTATTATGAAAAGTTTCTTTTATAAGAACCTTAATAACTACGTTGTATTATTTTGTTTATTTACTGGCTTAACATTATCCGGCCAAACCCCATTTACAGCAACGTACGATCTTTCCGGTGATGGAAATAATTTATCAACCTTTATTTATAATGGCAATATGATCGCCGGAGTAACACCTGCATCATTATTGAAAGTTGGGATTACTTCCTCATCATCTTCAGGAAATTTCAGAGGCAGTAATTGGCCAACTGGAGCGACAGATATGTTAGATGTTTTTACAGGAAGCATTGATTTAAATAAGTACATTCAGGTATCCTTTGACGCTGTTAGTGGATTTGAGTATACTGTAGATTCTTTAACTTTTGGAATAGGCCGTAGCGGAGCAGGACCACGACAATGGCAATGGAGAGGCTCTGCCGATTCATATATGGCACCCATTAATAATTATACTAACTTAAATGTAAACTTGAGCAATTCTTCCGGGACACTTCAACATCCTGATTTAAATTCTAGTTGGACAAACAATAGATTAAGTGTTGGATCAGGCTATTCGGATTTGAGCAGCACTTCAATTTTTCGATTTTATGGTTTCAATGCTGAAGCAACGGGAGGTACTGGAGGATTACAAGGTAATTTAACTATTTTTGGGTCATTCATTGCATTAATTTTAGTAAACAACCCTCACCCTTTTACAGCCACTACCGTATCCATGACAGAGATCAGTCTTTCTGCCACTGCCAATGATGATGATAATGATATAGTGGTTGCATTCAACACCTCCAATTCATTTGGAACACCAGTCACCAATACGACTTACATGCCTGGAAATATGATTGGTGGTGCAGAGGTTTTGTATGTTGGTCCGGCTGCCGGACTCGGAACCCATATCGGATTGAATCCAGGCACTACCTATTATTACCGCGCATGGTCGGTCAACGAGGATGGAGATTTTTCCTCAGGGGCAAATGCACAGGCAAGAACAGTTTCGGCCATTGTTCCTTTGGATTATTATGAAGAATTTGATACTGACCCATTTTCAAATGGCTGGTTACAGTATAGTGTTAGCGGGGATGAGGTATGGGTTTATCCTCCTGCATTCTCCAATGTTCAGATGAATGCATTTGCCGGCGGAATGTGCAATGACAACGAAGACTGGCTGATATCCCCGCCATTCGATCTTTCCATGTCTGCAAATGAACTATTGACGTTTGAACTTTCACGGAACTTTTCAGGAAACAATCCATTGGAGGTTTTATACTCGACGGATTATCCCGGATTTGGCGACCCGAGTTTGTTTACCTGGACTCCCATTGATGTATTTGATCCTTCAGAATATACTGCCAATCAGACCATTTCATTTGGGCCTTACAATGATTTGGACGGGATCAATTCCATTGTTTATGTAGCATTCCGGTTTTTTATTGAAGACACTGATGAATGTGCTTTATGGAGAGTAGAAAGTTTTAATCTATATCAATTTGAATGTTCCCCACCCACCATCGAAGACATCGAAAGCTGCAATGCGGAAGGAATCATTATTGATCTTTCTGATCAGATCGTTTTTCTGGGTGATCCGGTTTCTGTGGATTATAATTTCACAGATAATTCTCCGGTGGCAGCTGAGTCGCATCCATTTTTGATGTCTGGAGCTGATGCCGCCCGTGGTTCTGGAGTGGGGGGAGATGTATATGTCGTTGGATGTGGTGGCGGAACAGGGAACGGTGCTTTGTCAGGAACAACATGGAATGTCGAAGATCTGGAAATTGCTATTGCCGAAAATAAATATTTCGAATTCATTATATCCAATGAATCGGCTATCAGAGAACTTCAAATTACTGGTTTTCAATTTGACAATAGAGCTTCTAATTCTGGCCCGACAAATTGGGCCTTATTAAATGGAACCGATGAAACCGGATTCGCTGGTTCTACAAATATTTCTGCGACAGCAACGGCTTGTGTCACTAATCAAACCACCTCGCTTAATATTGTTATCCCTCCCACACAATCTATTTCTTTACGTGTATATGCATGGGGTGCTTCCGCCACTGGTGGCACGTGGCGAATCGACAATGTCCGGATTTCCGGAATCTCCGGCTGCCCGGGCAGCGCTTTCAATTTTTATGACGATGACCCCGGGAACGGTGGAAGCCTCATTCTGGGAGCAGAAGAAGTCACCACTTTTAATCCTGAATTAAATCCCGGAGAGTCCATGACCGTTTGGATTACACGGGTATGTTATGAAGACTGTGATGATTTAGAAGATCCCAACGAATCTCCGGCAGTAGAAGTTACTATCACATATAATACATCTCCTGTGGCCGATATCTCTTCAACTTCCATGCTGGCATGTGAAGGAGAAGACATCATGCTGATGGCTGCAGGGAATGGAATTACGATGTATCAATGGACAGGTCCCGATGGATTTAATGCAGATGTGCAGAATCCCGTGATTCCGAATACAAATTTCATGAATACCGGTACCTACTTTCTTACTGTAACCAATGCCGCCACATGTACCGACTCCGATTCTATTGATATTGAAGTCTTGCGTATACCTCTACCCCCTCAAATCAGTGACTATGCATTTTGCATGGAAGATGAGCGCCTGGTTGATCTGACTTCGCTTACTGAATTTGAAGAGGAATTAGTACTTTTAGAATATAATTTTAATAGTCAAACCCCTGTAGGCACTTCTACCCATCCCTCTGTTTTGACAGGTGGACCCACTACCCGGGGTGCTGGTATAGGAATTCCTGTAGCCAATCCCAATGGGTTTGCTTCAGGTTGCCCTTCCGGAATGGGGGGCTCCAATTTTGCCATTACTTCCAATGGATGGAATGTTGTCTCTCTTCAGGATGCGTTAGATAATGACAAATATTTTGAAATCATATTGACCAATCCTTCAGCTACAGATATTGTCCGCCTGACCCAATTTAGCTTCAATAATGAAAGATCTGGTTCAGGCCCTACCTCTTGGGCGTTGCATTACGGATTGAATCCTACGGGCAATACAGGAAGCACTTCCACCAATTGTGGTTTGAATAATTTTACAATTTCTTTGGATATATATCCTGGAGAATCGTTACCTCTTCGATTATATGCATGGAGTGCCTCTGCCTCTACTGGTACCTGGAGAATTGACAATGTGATGATTAGCGCTATCTATGGAGGCTCCGATTATTCTTTCAATTTTTACGATGCAGATCCTGCTATGGGAGCTCTGCCCATCGCATCAGATGTATTTTCATTTGAACCTATAAATCCTGGGATTTATTGGGCTACATCGCTGAAACAAAGTTTTTGCGAAAGCGAAGCCATACCCTTTGAAGTATTCTTTAGCGAGGGTCGCCAAAACCTGACATGTATTTCTCATGTCAATGTCGGATTGAATGAAAACTGTGCATTGGATTTGCATCCTCTCATGTTTGCATCCTCTCAAATAGTGCCTGCTTTTGTTTCTGTGCACATAAAAGATCAAAAAGGGAATATATTACCTGAAGGCCCTATAGATGCTTCTTACGTGGGTCAGACGCTTGAGTTTATACTCACTGATGATTGCTTTAACAATACCTGTTGGGGGAATGTAACCATTGAGGATAAACTTCCTCCCACCATCATAACCCCGGATATCACTATTGCTTGCGGTGACGACAGCAGCCTGGAAGCGCTAAACAATATAGAAATTACAGATTGTTCTCCATTTGATGTCACAATCCGGGATTTAGAGCTTGGAGATCTTTGCCGGGGAGATCGAAGAATAGAAAGAACCATCATTGCTATCGATGCATTTGGCAACCGGTCTGAGGCGGTTCAGATCATATCCATTGCCCCAATAGCCCTGGGTGCTGTAACATCACCTACTGCTCAGGTTATTACCTCATGCGGATTAATTTCACCTGAAGATATACTGGCGCATACAGGAAATGTTGAGGATGCTTATCCCACGATTGATGGTAAGCCTGTCATTCCTAACACCTATTGCAACTTGGTTTTAAAGTATGATGACCATATCACAGAGACTTGTGTTACCGGTTGCAGTACTACTAGCGTAAAAGTAACGAGAACATGGACTCTTATAGATTGGTGCAATCCAGGCCAGGGGATAGTTCAGTTTGATCAGATCATTTCAGCAAAAGACACTATCCCGCCTGTCATCGTATCAGCTTCTAACCATCCTGTGATTCTGGATGCAGATCCATGGACATGTACTGCAACACATACATTTATTCCCCCTAATGCCAGCGATGACTGTTCTGATGATGATCACATTGTTTTCAGACTCTCAGGACCTCAGGGCATTACCATCCACGGTCACACTGCTTCCAATATACCTTTAGGAAATCATGAGTTTTTCTGGAAAGCCGAGGATTGCTGTGGCAATCTGTCAGATCCTTTAGCTTTTGTCGTACAGGTCATTGACAGAACTCCACCGGTAGCCATTTCGCTGGAAAACATTGTCATTGGATTGGTATATGACGAACCATCATTTGATGCCTTTGCTCTATTATACGCTAAAGACGTCGACAATGGAAGTTACGACCGCTGTGGCCCCGTTACACTCCGGGTAAGAAGACCCACGGATCCTTGCCGTACCCGATCCAATCTTTTCAGTGAAAGTGTGACATTTTGCTGCCGGGACCTGAATAGAGTTCATGAAGTAGAGTTGGAAGTAACCGATGCCTATGGCAATACCAATATTACCTGGGCGAATGTCCGTGTGGAAGCAAAGACCGAAGACATCGTGTTTGAATGTAACGACATCTATGTGGGTTGCCATGAAGATATAGAATTTGCCATCAGTCTGAACAGGCCCTTTGCGTTTTTCGAAACCTGTTTCCAACCCGCCTTTGTCATTGAATTGGGTAGGGATGAATCCCATTACAATGAAGCGTGTAATAGCGGATATATTGATATAAGGTACGGTATAGAAGGATATCCTCAGTTTACTTGTACCCAACGTGTAAATATTGAATACAAAGGTGCTTTTACATGTAGCAGTATTCATTGGCCTGAAGAACATGTGATCATAACTGATTGCAGGGATCTTCCGACATTTGAATTGACATGGGATTTTGGACCATGTGATCTTCTGGGCTGGACTCTTCAATCTGACACCTTCTACTTTGCAACCGATGCCTGTGCAAAAATCATCAACACCTATACAGTAATCGATTGGTGTGCCTTTGAAGCCTATGTAGAAGAATCCGGATATACCGAACATGTGGAGGATGCGGGATTAATTTGTAATAATCCTGAAAATGCAGATGAAAGATCATCCACAGGAGTATATAAATTTGTGGAAATTATAAAACTTATAGATACCATTCCGCCCCAATTACTGGTTTGTGAAAATCCAAGATTTCCAATACGGGATCAATGTTCAAGGACAGTCACTCTCCAAAATTTTACCGACGATCAATCCGATTGTCCGAATCTGATCGTACGTTATGAATTGACATTCATCACCGAAGAGGGAGAAGTATTTGTTTATAATACAACGAAAAGACCAGGAGAAATTGCTTCTTTCCGGTTAACCGATGCTGAGGGTTATGATATATATTTTAAAGGAAATACTACACATACAGCCCAATGGAAAGTATGGGATGGATGTGGAAATGTCAACAGTTGTACCTTAGAGTTTTCAATTATTGACGATAAAGCGCCAACCCCTTATTGTATTGGCGTTTCAACGGCTTTAATGCTTGATGGTACCGTTGAATTGTGGGCTGTGGATTTCGATAAGGGAAGTTTTGACAATTGTGACAATTCAACCCTGTATTACACTTTCGAAAATATTTCTCCTGATCCGGAATATTTAGATAAGTTACATTATTTCAATGCTTCAGGACGTATCATCAATCAAAATACCGCTCTGGAATTATACAGGTCAGGTATGGCACAAAAATGGATTCCGGAAAAATATTCTTCAGGAAAAATCTTTACTTGTTCTGATCTTACAGAAGAACCCTTACGTGTAAGTATTACCGTTTGGGATAACACTTTCAATTCTGATTTTTGTGTAGTGGAGTTAACCCTTTCAGATAACAATAATGTTTGTTCCGTGGAAGAAGGTGCTATGATTGGAGGTCAGATATTGACAGCAGAAATGAGGCCGGTGAGTGAAGTGAAAGTAGCTGTAGAGAAAGCCGGTGAAGGCATTAAAGAAACCATATTTACCGGAGCTGACGGTCAATATGCCTTCCCCCCCATGCCTTTTTTTGGCACCTACAAAATCGTTGCTTCCAGGGAAGATGATCCACTGAACGGCATCAATACCCTGGACATTCTTCTGATACAAAGACATATTTTGGGAATAACTTTTTTTGATAATCCGTACAAATTGATTGCAGCTGATGTAAATCTTGATCGGGTAATTTCGGTTCAGGATATCACTTTGTTACAAAGGTTAATATTAGGCCTGGACAAAAATCTTCCATCGGGTGCGTGGAAATTCATTGATTCATCCCAGGAACTTTTCCTGGAAACGGCTTTGAGTGAATACAATACTTACAGGGAAATTATGGATTTGGAATCCAACCGCATGTCAGAAGATTTTGTAGGAGTCAAAATGGGAGATGTAGATTTTACAGCCATAGTTTCGCTACAGGACAGACAGGTGAATGTACGGTCAACCCCTCAGATTATCAGAGTAAAAGATCAGCCGGTAACCAAAGGCAGTTATATAGAAATCGGATTGGAATGGGATATAGAAGATGCATATGGCTATCAATTCCATTTGGAAACCCATGGTTTAAATATTCTGGATTATTTTATCCATGAACCGGAAGGAGCGCATTATATGGTGAAATCAGAAAACGGGCATTTCTATATTTCTTATGCCCGAACACATCTTCCCATTCAAAAGAAAATGATTTTAAACTTGCAAGTTGAGATATTGCGGTCTGGACTACTTTCTGAGATGCTGGCATTGGGTGCTGGGATTAAGGGAATTGTATACTCTGGTAATTCATTAATAGCTGACAATCTTTCGATTTCATTTTATCAAAATGAATATACGCTTGCAGATTTTATTGTAAGGCAAAATCAACCCAATCCTTTCGATCATACAACCATAATTCATTTCGAATTACCCGAACAGGGACAAATAAAATTAAAAATCTGGGATGTTTATGGTAAAATGGTTCATTTTGAACTTAAAGACTGTGCTGAAGGTTTAAATACATTAGAATTGGAAAGAACTTCGCTGAGGTTGCCTGCCGGTGTTTATTTATATCAGATAGAGTATAGAAATGAATCGGCAAGTAAAAAAATGATTGTGATAGATTGATTTTTGAGTGGGACTAATTAACTATATCGTAAACCGGTTCGTAAAGACGGCCGGTTTTTTATCAAATGAAATATGATTATTCTTATTGTGTGCATATGACATAGTATAAATAATGATTTTCATCATTGTAAAGAAAAAAAAATAATTTCCATTTGAATTTTTCTTGAAAAAATATTACATTTGTTTAAACATTAGGACAAGGTAATTCCTAAGTATTTTCGGTTTAACACCCTTTTTGGCGAGGATACCTCTCAAGTTTCCTCGCCTTTTTTATTTGATTAAATGTATGAAAGGTCAATACGAACTGATACTGGAAAAACTTCGGAAATTCTGTGCATACCGTGATCGATCCCATAAAGAAGTAAGGTCTAAGTTATTGGGCATGAAAATATATGGATATCCATTGGAGTCCATTATTTCAACATTAATTCAGGAAGATTTTCTCAATGAAGAAAGATATGCGTTGCAATTCACTTCCGGTAAATTCAGAATGAACGGATGGGGTTGGATCAAGATCAAAAACCATTTAAAAAGCCAGGGCGTTAGTGAATATAATATACGCAAAGCCCATCAAACTTTGGATGAGTCAGAGTACAAGGATACCCTTATTAGAATGATGAATAAAAAAAGAAACCAGATTAGAAGCGACAACAAAAGTCAAATCACCCATCAACTGATTCAATATGCAAGACAAAAGGGGTTTGAATATGAATTGATCAAAGAAGTCCTGGATGAATGGGAAACCATATAATTCCCAGCATAAAGAGTTTTAATCCTGAACCAGAGTCCCTACATTTTCGCCTTGAAAAATTCGCAATAGATTGTTCCCGTGATTGATATCAAATACGATAATAGGTAAATTGTTCTCTTTGCATAAAGTAAAAGCCGTCATATCCATAACATTCAAACCCAAACTGATGACATTAGCAAATGATAATTTTTCAAACTTGGTGGCATTGGGGTCTTTTTCAGGATCTGAAGAGTAAATACCATCCACCCGGGTTCCTTTTAATATGACCTCCGCATTAATCTCATTAGCCCGGAGTGCCGCTGCTGAGTCCGTAGTAAAATAGGGACTCCCAGTACCCGAAGAAAAAATAACGACCCTTCCCTTCTCCAAATGACGAATAGCTCTTCTGCGAATATAGGGTTCAGCAATTTGTCTCATTTCAATGGCTGAAATTAATCGGGTATAGACCCCTTTACTTTCCAAAGCACTTTGTAGTGCCATCCCATTGATACAGGTTGCCAGCATACCCATATAATCTCCCTGTACCCGTTCAATTCCAGCATTTTCTGCCTGGAGCCCACGAAATATATTCCCCCCTCCAATGACGATAGCAACTTCTACTCCAAGAGCAACGATGGATTTAATTTGATCCGCATAACCGAACAGAGCTTCAGGAGAAATTCCAAAGCTTTTCTCTCCCATCAATGATTCACCACTTAGTTTGAGTAATATTCTTTTGTACCGGATGCCCTCCATAATCAAATTTATTGGTCGTTAAACAAAATGAGCATATACAAAAAGAGCGACCCAATGAGTCGCTCCTTTTTTATTTATCCCAGCATTATATGCCTAAATTCAGTAACCGTCAGCTCTTTATTGATTCCTCTCAAATACTGATCGACACTTTGTTTGCTGTCCTTTACAAATGACTGCTCCAATAATGTACTTTCTTTGAAGAATTTATTGAGCTTTCCAAGTGCAATTTTTTCCAGCATGGCCTCAGGCTTTCCTTCCTGTCTTGCTATTTCCTTTCCAATTTCAATTTCTTTGTCGATAACAGTCTGAGAAACTCCGTCTTTATTCACAGCAACCGGTTTCATGGCAGCAATTTGCATTGCCACATCCCGACCTGCCTCAGTGAATTGCTCACCTGATAAAGTCAAGCCTACAATTACACCTGCTTTATTGCCCATATGAATGTAGGAGCACACTAGAGGCGCCTCAATTTTTTCATAGTCGGCCAATTCAATTTTTTCTCCAATTACTCCAACCTGTTCGGTTATTTTATCAGCGATCGTGATTCCCCCAATATCCTGAGTTACAAGTGCATCTTTATCGAAAGACCAGGTATTCAAGGCTATATCAGCGATCCGCTCGGTCATTGAAACAAAGTCTTCGTTCTTAGCAACAAAATCCGTTTCACAACTCAACCGGACAACTACACCTCTTGTACCATTTTGATTTACTTTGGCTATGACTACACCTTCCTTAGCATCTCTGTCAGCACGTTTCAATGATAATTTTTGTCCTTTTTTCCTGAGTATCTCTATGGCTTTTTCAAAATCTCCCTCAGCTTCAGCCAGCGCTGCTTTGCAATCCATCATACCCGCTCCGGTTTGATCTCTTAACGCCTTTACGTCTTTTGCTGAAATTATTACTTCACTCATATTTATGTTTAATTATATTAATTTTATAAAAATATTCAAATGATCAAGCTTCTGCATTGACTTCCCTGGAAAGACGTCTTTCCTCCAGTCCTTCCAATATCGCATTGGTCATATATTGAGTGATCAATGAAATGGATTTGGAAGCATCGTCATTGGCTGGTATTGGAAAATCTACTTTGTTGGGGTCACTATTGGTATCAACGATGGCAAAAGTTTTTAGTCCCAGTTTTTTTGCTTCAGCCAATGCAATATGTTCATGATGAATATCCACTATAAATACCGCAGAAGGAATTCTATTCAAATTGGCAATTCCACCCAACACTTTTTCCAACTTTGCTTTCTCACGTTGCAAAGTCAATCTCTCCTTTTTAGTTATACTGGTAATGTTCTCATCATTAAGCATACGGTCAATATTGTTCATTTTTTTTACTGACCGGCGGATGGTTGCAAAATTCGTCATCATTCCTCCCAACCATCTTTCTGTAACAAAAGGCATATTCACCCGATTGGCCGCTTCAGATACAATATCTCTGGCTTGCTTTTTGGTTGCCACAAAGAGGATTTTCCTTCCGGATTTGGCAATTTGCTTCATTGCCCGGGCAGCACGCTCCATGCATTCTGCAGTCCTGTTCAAATCGATGATGTGGATTCCTTTACGTTCCATAAAAATGTAAGGAAGCATTTTAGGATTCCACTTTCTTTTCATGTGTCCGTAATGTACACCGGCATCGAGTAATTCCTTATATGTAGGCTTGTTCATTATGAATGTTATAGTTTTGAAATGATTTAAAAAACCGGAAAATTAACGTTTGGAGAATTGGAAACTTTTTCTTGCCTTTGGCTTTCCGTATTTTTTCCTTTCTACCATTCTGGAATCTCTGGTTAAAAATTTCTTTTCCTTTAATGGCTTTTTGAAGTCTTCGTTCACTTTTACCAACGCTCTTGCGATTCCCATTCGAATCGCTTCGGCCTGTCCTTTGAATCCACCCCCATCAACATTTATCTTAATATCGAATTGACCATTGACATCCACGGTTTCCAATGGGTCAATAACGTTCATCCTGATATTGGGCATAGGAAAATAATCTTTTAAATCCTTACCATTGATCATAATGGTTCCTTTTCCTTTTCTAAGATAAACCCTCGCAACGGAGGACTTCCTTCTTCCAATTGAATTGATCGTATCCATATATTTTTACTGCATTAAAATTTGAATGGTTCTGGTTTCTGAGCAACATGAGGGTGTTCGGGACCTTCATATAAAAACAGTTTTTTAGCCATGGCTCTCCCTAGCTTGTTTTTTGGCAACATGCCTTTCACTGCATTTTCCAAAATGGCCAAAGGTTTATTGTCCCATAATTCATTAGCCGTCTTTCTCTTTTGACCTCCAGGATATCCAGAATAAGTTATATATTCCTTATTATCCCATTTATTACCTGTAAATCGAACTTTATCAGCATTAACAACAATAATGAAATCACCGGTGTCAACATGAGGAGTAAAATCGGCTTTGTGCTTTCCCCGGAGTACAGATGCAATCCTTGAAGCAATACGCCCAACAACTTCACCTTCTCCATCGATAATGTACCATTTTCTTTGCACATCCTCTTTTTTAGCCGAAATGGTTTTATAGCTTTGTGTATTCACTTTAATAATATTTTAACTTTTTCAATCATCGCTTTCTTAAGCGGCTGCAAATGTAACGCTCTTAGTTTGATAATGGAAATAATTTTATTATTATTTTTCATCGATCCTTTATAAATGACTGAAATACAGTAAAATTTTTGTCTCTTTTTATACCATTCGAACATCTACTCATGAAAATAGCTAAACGAAATCACCTTAAACGAGGTTATACCATCAGTTTCTGGTGCTACGGCATTTCAATGATTTCTATAATTACCTTGCCCAAAAGCCATTTATTGATAATATAAAAAGGAGTTTTGAATCATAGTTTGCACTTTGAAAACTTAAATTTTGATTTCTGAATAATAGGATAAAACGATTTACAATACAACCCTGATTAAATTGCAATGGTTAGATCTAGATTTATGAAAACACGATTAAAACAATTATGCATCAAACATTGTCTTTGGCTCATCATCATTTTAGGATGGTTAGCATGTTCTTCCGGTGATACATCCTATGTTAAAAATCTTTACCAGACACATCCTGGGTTTAACGCAGAGGGATCGGATTCTTTAGCTATTGATTGGGCTGATAAAGTTTTTCTGGCTCTTGGTGGAAAAGAAGCATGGAACAACACCCGATATATAAAATGGAATTTTTTGGGTACCAGACGACACATCTGGGATAAAGAAACCAACAATATCATTATTGAAAGTCTTCGCGACAGTGTTCAGATCAGGATGAATATTGATCAAATGGAAGGTACTGTGAATTATAAAGGAACAGAACTTACTAAGTCTGATAGTCTGGATAAGTATCTTCAAAAAGGTAAGGAAATGTGGATCAATGATTCATACTGGCTTTTCATGCCATACAAGTTGAAAGATCCGGGCGTTACTCTTCACTATGCAGGATTAGATACGACCACTTCAGGTACTCCGTTAGCAGTCATTGAAATAACTTTTGATGGTGTTGGGGTAACCCCAGATAATAAGTATCGTATTTATATTGATCAACAGAGGCACATAGTTCTTCAGTGGGATTTTTTCACTCATAAGGATGATGAAAAGCCCAGGTTCTCAAGTCCCTGGGAGGAATACAGACGCTATGGCGACATTTTACTTTCAGGAAGCAGAGGAGGCAACCGCCAAATTACTGAAATTGCTGTGGGAGACAGTCTGAGTTACTATTTTGAAATACAATGATCCTTGTAGTGTGTCAACATTGCCCCTGATAATTAACGGACAATTTACAGAAAGTATAGAAAACAAAAAGTAAATGAGCACAGACAAAGTAGACAAGCCTACAGTATTGGCATTCTGGGGAAGTAATAGTTCCCAATCAATTAATGGCAGCCTTTTGCGCTTCACCGCATCTTTATTTAAAAGAGTCCATGTAAAAGTAATCGATCTGCGCGACTATAACATGCCTTTATTTGGAGTCGACCTGGAAAGAGAACAAGGACATCCCAAAGAAGCTAAAGCATTAAAAAAATTGATTAAGGAAAGCGATGGTATATTGATGTCCCTGGCAGAACACAATGGTGGGTATACTGCTTTTTTTAAAAACACACTGGATTGGATTTCCCGGCTGAAGGGTAAGGCGTGGGAGGATAAGCCTATTTTTCTCATGGGGGCATCCGATGGCAGGAGGGGGGCAAGATCAGTGATTACTATGGCTGAAAACCGAATCCCGTTTAATGGGGGCAGGGTAATCCACACCTATTCCTTTCCCACCTTTCATGAAAATTTTTCCGGTGATCAAGTAACTAATGAAGAACTTCTCTCAAACCTCAAAGAGCTTGTAGATTCATTTGAAAAGAAGATTCTTGAAGAAAATAATGTGCTGTCCGAAGACCAACTATTTCAGTCCTAAAATCCATGTTGCAATTTCTTCCATTACCCCGGGATTGAAAGTTTCGGTAAGTAAACCATATTCTGTATTTGATCCCGAAAAAGCAGTCTGAAATAGATGGTTGACCCCTTCATATGCATACACTTCGAAGTGTTGGTTTCCTGCTTCCTGTAAAGCGTATTCAATGGCTGCAAGGTTGTCCCCGTAGGGCACCTGCAGGTCCAGTGTGCCGGTGATTCCCAATACGGGGATGACCACTTTTGATAAATAATCATAAGTGCTGAATCGCAGGAAATATCTAAACCAGGGAGAAAGTACCGACTCCATCTGCATTTCGGCAAATTGGTCTGCATCAATCTGGTTGGTAATTTCTTCAGGGTAGTAGGACAGGCCTTCAATAAATACGGATTTCAATGTGTTGGTCAACTCCTCTCCTTCATCTTCTGTCGTTGCAAGATAGGTGTATACCATGGCCAACATGTTTTCACTTGCTGTAATAATCGAATCCTCTACACCCTGAACCTCTGACAACAATCTGCTTTGTGATAATAAAAGTTGCGGAATATTTGTGCCGGGAGTCCCCAATAAAACCAGAAAATCAACCTCATTGCCTATCATGGAGGCGATCATTCCACCTTCACTATGGCCTATTAACCCAATCTTTGAACCTTCCAGGTCGGGTCGGGAACGCACAAATTCAATAGCAGCGCGGGTATCATTGGCAAAATCCTCAGTGGTGGCAGTAATAAAATTTCCCGTCGACTGGGCAACACCTCTATCATCATAACGCAAAACGGCAATTCCTTTCCGGGTAAGATAATCCGATAATACAAGAAAAGGTCTGTGATTAACCCCAGGTAATTCATGATTTCTGTTCTGCGGCCCCGAACCTGAAATCAAAATAACCGTATGGCTAATATCTCCATCGAATGGAGTGGTAAGTGTACCCGCTAACGCCACTGTATCTTTCCTGTTGGCAAAACGCACATTCTCTACGTAATAATTAAATTCGACCGGATCCTGTGGTCTCCGGTTTGTATTACTCTCTTCGCGTGTTCTTGTCAATACTAACTTGAAATCGTAATTATTCTGTGAAAAAATCCCTGATATACGATTCCCTGCAGGTGCTACATACCCTTTAAAAACCATATTCAGAGAGGCAGATTTCAAAGTAAGTGTATCTCCGGCAAACGCCGTTTCTTCAATAACAATATCATGAACGCCCTGGTCAGGGGAATCCATAGTGGTTTTTAAAATTCCCTCTTCGAGTGCAATGCTAAAATCGAGTTTTAACCGGGTAGTCCCTAACTCCAAAGCACCATACCAATTACCTATATAGTGCTGCGCCTCTACACTACCGGAAGACCATAGTATAAAGCCAAGAATAATGAATATATTTTTTTTCATTTTTTTTTAATGTAAAATTACAGCTTCTTAAAGACAAAACAACCCGCAATATAGTATCTTCATTTCTCTAGAAAGTTTTTGCCTGCAGTCTTTAACGTTACAATAACGATTATTCCCAACAATCCTTATTCAATTTTAACCCACCGGCAATATAAATCATCGTCTGATACAATGAATCAATTAGGGTAAAAGGTAAAAGCTGAGAAAAAACCGTTCTTTTCATATACTGCTATTCACATGGTTTTAGCTAAATTCGACCGTAAATTTCCTATAGATTAATGGAGTGATGCCAAAAAATATCATCATATATTTAATCGCTTTGCTGATGTTATCATGCAAAGTCACTCATCTGACAGAAAAAAAAGTCACAAGGCAACTGGATCCACTTGTCAAGGCTTCACCGGTATTCAATGCCGGATTTACAGGCTTTTATCTTGCAGATGCTCTAACCGGAGAAGCTTTGTATAATCACTTTGCTGATAAATATTTTACCCCGGCTTCCAATACAAAAATCCTGACTCTGTACACTGCATTTACCCTCATGGGAAAATCCATACCTATTCTTGCCTTTGCTTCTGATGGTGACACGATGTGGATCAGAGGGGCAGGTGGTCCCACATTGTTTCATCCGGAATTTGAAGATGAAAGTCCGGTTATAGCCTGGATACAATCCGCTACTTCCGGGAAAACAGTGTTCGTTGATCGCAACCATATGGTGGACAAACGCTATGGCCCGGGATGGTCCTGGGGTGATTTCACCTATTACTACCAAACCGAAAGAAGTGATTTACCACTTTTTGGCAATGCTGTACGATTTCAAATGAATCCAGGCGATTCCTTTCCGGAAGTTCATCCTTCGATTTTTACAATGTCAACGTCCGTATCTGCGGATACAGGACAATGGGTCACATTCTATGTGGAAAGAGAGGAAACAACCAATACATTTAAAGCCAAATTTCATCCACATCTGCAGGACACTATAAAACGTGCCGTTCCTATCCGTTGGGACTCAACGACGTTCTCTGCTTTGTTTGAATGGAAAACCGGTATTCCTCTCAAGACTGCCTCTCCTGTCCCCCAATCTATGGAATGGCAATCGATCTTTGCTTTGACACCCGACTCAATTTACAGAAAATTTATGCATGAGAGTGACAACTTTCTTGCAGAACAATTGCTACTGGCTTCATCCTTTACCTTATTCGATACTCTGAGCTCCAACAAAGTCATTCAGTATATGAAAGACAGCGTGTTGCAGAACACCCCGGATCCGGTATATTGGTTTGACGGTTCCGGACTATCAAGATATAATAAATTGACCCCCAGGACGGTTGCTCATATTCTCAAAAAACTCTATGACGATTTCGGTGGCTCTTCAGTATATTACTATTTTCCTGCGGGAGGAGTGAGTGGTACCATTAAAAATTTATATGCCGGTGACGACGGACCTTATGTCTTTGCCAAGACCGGCACTCTTTCCGGAGTGCATTGTCTAAGCGGGTATTTGCTTACTGATCAGGGACGTACGTTTATTTTTAGTTTTATGCACAACAACTTTCCTGGTTCTGCACTACCCACCCGTCGCGAAATGGAGAAAGTCCTTCGCTTCATCAAACACCACTATTGATTATTCAAATATTACCGGCTTTGCTCATGAATTAATCCGGCCGGCATGGGGTATAGCAACCTGCATCCACAAGCGGTTTTCCATAGGTATAATTGTGTATCATCTCAAGAAGCATGGCATCACTTACCCGCTGATCCTCCCTTTAAAAATATTTGTCAGAAACACTTGCACATTTCCTTTACAATATTCATATTTGTCTATTTATTCGTCATATTATAGTCGAATTATTCAACATTTATTATGTATCTCAACTGTCATTCATACTTCAGCCTGCGATACGGGACACTTTCTCCCAAAGCGCTTGTTCAATATGCTGCAGAGATGCACATTGATACTCTGGTATTAACCGACATTAACAATACATCGGCCGCATATGAATTTATCACTCATTGTCAGCAGCAGCATATCAAACCCATCCTGGGTATAGAGTTCAGGAGTGCAGAGCGGGAAATGCTATACATCGGAATTGCCCGTAACCGTGAAGGTTGGCGAGAACTTAATGCATGGCAGAGCAACCACTCCCTCGATGAGAAGCCCATACCACCAGTCGCTCCTGATTTTGAAAACGCATATATCATCTATAAAAGACTGCCTGTGGGCATACAATTACTCAGGTCATTCGAATTTGTCGCAATACGCCCTGAAGAAGTAAATCACCTCTATCGTTCTTACCTTCTCCATCATCAGGAAAAGCTGGTCGTACTCAGCCCGGTCACGTTTCGCAATGAAGACGGCTACCGAGTGCATAAACTGCTTCAGTGTATCGATCGAAATATCAT
Organism: Saprospiraceae bacterium; assembly: GCA_035327565.1. GTDB lineage: Bacteria > Bacteroidota > Bacteroidia > Chitinophagales > Saprospiraceae > JABDLO01. The sequence goes on along the minus strand of DAOLDB010000012.1, from coordinate 231 downwards.
TCTTTCGAAACTACCGTCAGAATCCTGTGCGCGCATCAATGAAGTTTTTCATCCACCCGGAACGCTGGAAGCAGCGTTCCGGATTTACCCCAAAATTCTGGAAAATACCCGCGCAATTCTGGATGACTGCACCATTAAGATCGAAAGCACCTATCTCAATAATCGCCGTACTTTTACGGGAAGTCGTACCGGTGACAGCAAGCTCTTGTACAAACTGTCCGTACGTGGTTG
>DAOLDB010000011.1:0-81573 GCA_035327565.1 Saprospiraceae bacterium | reverse complement strand
CCGCCTGTGCTAAAAGGATAACTGACATAACCGGAGCTTCCCATTTGCCTGCTCTGACAATCAAAACAACAGCCAAAATGGTATGCCAAAACAGCCATAGCATAAAACTTCCCTCCTGACCTTCCCAAAAGGCTGAAAAAATATACTCTTTGGGTAATTGACTGTTTACGTGCTGAAATACATAGTAGTATTCATACATTTCGTTAAACATAGCAAAAAAAATCATTCCGATTACGGAGAGAATTGAAACAGAATGAATTAAAAATCCAATCCTGCCCAGTTTCTTCCAACCTGATTCATCGAGATTGAATTTTAGTACTTTGGATTCTCGGAAATATGAATAGGCAGCAAATAATGCACCAATGAAACTAAGAAAAAGAAGGAAATGCCCCCAATGATAAATCCACAGAGACTCATTCAAATACTGAATTTCTCCCATTATGTATTCTTTTTAAGCAGGATTTCTTCATCTTTATACTTTGACGGACATTTCATGAGAATATCATCTGCGACAAATGATCCCTTTTCCATTCTTCCTGTTAATACAATTTGCTCAGCCATTTCAAAATCCTGTGGCTTAGGGTGGAGAAGAATAACCTGCTTGATCACATCACTGTCATCTTTCAGATAGAAAGTGGTTCGATTGGGATCAACTTCCGGTTTAAATATGATGGGCTGATCTTTAGCCAATTGGCCAACAATTTTCACTCGCTCCCCGCTTTGTTCAGCAATGGCAAAATTAGCATAAGTACTCACATCCCTGGAAGCATTGATAAGTATAACAATAGAAACAACCAAAGCAAGTACAGCGATGATGTGGATTTTTTTCATTTCAATAAGGTATCTACTCGCGCAAAAATACCAACAATTTATTTACCACATTAATAATGCTGATTTATTTATATTGGTTCTACTTTGGTCATGAATTGTTTAAAAGTCAACCATCAGCCCCAATCGAATCTCATTTCGTCTGTCAAGATCAATGGGGTTAGAAGCAAATCCGGATAATCTGACATCGCTTACTGTATTATTCATCTGCATCACATGATGTCCGGTCAGATAAAAAGTGCGATTGATTCTGTACGAAAACCCCCATTGAAAAAAATCCAAATGTTGCGAAGGTTGTATGATAATATTTTCTGAAGAAGAAGCTTGGCCATCAGGCATTTGCCCATCTTCCAATTCACTGATAGCCGAGAAAAGCAGTACACCGTCACGGAATGAATATAATCTACGGCCTGCACCGGCAGCAAGATAAAGTCGGTCAAAAATCGGGTATTGAAGATTTAAAGTGGCTGTAAAATATCCTTTGCGGGTTTCTTCATTGATCTGAACCCTTGACAAATGAGATGAAAAATGACCACGTAGCGATTCCTCTATAGCTGGTGTAGACCAGCGGTAATTGTCATACCCTACCCCGATCTGAGGTGAAATTCTTAACCTCTTCCCAACAGGAATGTTCCATACCAATCCCAGTTCACCATTAGGAAATGTCCCTGGTAATGCCCTTGAGCTAATTACAAGTCCCAATCCTTTCATACCAGAATGATCTCCTTCATTCATTACAATGCTCTGTCCGGCGATGGGTTGACTCAATGGAATTGTTATAATCCCAAATGGCAGTTCATTATGAATGAGTCTATTTGTCAGAACAGGCAAAAACGGAAAGTTCAAAAGACCTCTATGTTCTTTATGATCTATTTGGTGATTATCCGGCTTCGTATTAAGCATCTCTTCCTGAGTCATTACTTGTTTTTGTTCATGATTGTTGGGAATTGACGGTGGATTCAGTAAAGAATTATTATGATTTTTCAATGAGTTTGTATATAGACCATAATCAGAGTTCAGATTATTATCAGTAATGCTTCTTGGAGACGGCTGTTGACTTCCATCTATAGTTTGCGCATCAGGAAAATTCTCCTGTTGCTGGATAGAAGATGGCTCGGCAATCCCTTCCGTTTCTAAAAGATATTCAGGAATATGAGTAAGGAGATGATCTCCGGGATTGAAGTCATCAGGAATATTAGATTCCTTTACCTGGATTTCATCCACTGTCATCATGTTAGGCAAGGATTGATCATTTTTAAAATATAAAATCCCTGTCGTGGTGGCTCCACACAGTAATAACAACAAGGGTAAATACCTTTTCCAGCCCCATGGTTTTCGAACAGGCATATATTGATCCAATTGCGCTTCCATTTCCTTCCAGGACTTGCTCAAATACATTTCATCAATTTTATCACGCATGGTTTTTTATTTTAGAAAGTTCCCTGATTTTTTCCTTTAATATATTCTTTGCTTTATGCAAATGCCATTTCGAGTTTCCTTCACTTATATTTAGCTGTTCACCAATTTCCTTATGTGAATACCCTTCAATGGTAAAAAGTATAAATACTTCACGAGCTACATAATCCAAATCTTCGATCAACCGTAAGAGATCATCAAAATACAACGAGTCAAGTGGAGTATCATGTCTTGCCACATCATGCTCTTCAAAAGTGAACAGTTTAAGATATCTGGATTCTTTCCGGTAATGATCAGACAATGAATTAAATACAATGCGTTTAATCCAGGATTTCAATGACCCTTCACCTGAAAACTTATCAAGATTCATATATACTTTTAACAGGCCGTCATGAACAATCATTTTCGCAACTTCAGTATCTCTTGTATATCGCATACACATATACATGCATTCAGTAAAAAACTGGCGATATAGCATCTCCTGAAAATGTCTGTCGTTTTGCAGACATCCCCTGATGATCTCCTCCTGACTATATGTTTTATTGGTCTTAATAGATTATCAATTTTCCTGATCTACAAACGATCAAAAAGTCTGGTATAGTTAAACTAAAACTGGAATAATAAAAAGGGAAGGGTCCACTCACTTTTCAGTACCAGTCCTAGTTTTTTTACTAAGACGGTACCAAAGTGATAAAAGGTTAGAATGGGGCGGTCATTTTTTTATGATCACACACCCAACCAACGATCAAAATCCTCCTCATAATGAGGGGATTTGAGCAGCTTTTTCGGAAAAAACAAATTTTTGAAAAAGCTATACAGTTTTTTGAATAAAGTGTTCATGGGTATGAATTAATATGTTCTATATATAATACGGTTGAGACTCTTAAAAGGTTGTCTCGTATTCCACAAATTTTCAAAAAAATTCAATTATTTATCAATATTTAACACATTAAAATTAATAAATATATTTAAAAATTGTTACTTCAACTATAAATGCTGAAATTATTAAAATGTAACCCTCCTTTTTTTAAGAATTTTTTGACAGTTACAGCTTAATTTCCATGCTATTTTTTGTTTTAATTTTAAGAATATTTTTGTCTGTTTAACAAAACTTAAAATTTTGAGATAAATGAAGATTCTGAGCAAAAAGGCCATTCATGAAGGATGGTCAACACTCCATCAATATATTCTGGAAATTACAAACAGGAATGGGAATAAAATTGAGGTGTTTCGGGAAATTTATAATAGTGGCGATGGGGCTGCTGTACTTTTGTATGATAATGCAAGGAAGGTATGTACTTTCATCAGACAATTTCGCTTAGCTGCGTTTTTGCAGGGCCATCTCCACGGCTATATATTAGAATGTTGTGCCGGAATGTTGGATAACCAGGATCCCGAAACGGCCATTTTGAAAGAAATCGAGGAAGAAACAGGTATCCGGATAAAAAATGTGACCTGTATTGGAAGCGTTTACGCTACTCCTGGCGCTCACATGGAAAAGCTCACTTTATTTACAGCCGCCTATAGCGCTTCTGACAGAATAGGTCCGGGAGGGGGCAGCTTAGATGAAAATGAAGAGGTGGAAGTGGTGGAAATTGATTATACCGAATTACGCGAAATGCTTAAAAAAGGAGTAATTGAGGATGCCAAAACCTTAATTCTGGTACAGTATGGTTTCTTAAATGGGCTTTTAGAAGAATAAAAAATTTCAAATTACAGGGTTACATAAGTAATGCCTTTTCCTCCGTGCTCTTCAGCAGGATGAGATACATCTTTAATCTCTTTATATTCACTGAGTTTCTTGTGAATGGCTTTTCTCAACACCCCATTCCCCTTGCCATGAACTATGGTGAGCATAGGAACACTGAACATCAATGCATTATCAACCAATTCTTCCACTGCTTTTAAAGCATCTGTAAGAAGATATCCCCTCACATCCGCTTTTGTACGGACTCCTTCCCTATCTTTATGAACATGGGTTTGTATCGTTACCCTATCATTGACTTCAATAGGCGCCTGGGTACGTATCAATTCTCTTACGGGGACTTTGACATTCATATACCCCAATTGTAAATCTGCAATACCTTTTTCAATGCTCTGAATCTGCCCGGAGTATGTACCGTTTCTTACTCTTGCATAATCGCCTTTTTTCAATGGATTTGAATCATATGATTCGCTCCGAAACACTTCATCCTTCAAAGATTCGACAGAACTTTTAATCAGGTTTTGTTGGGACTGAACTTCTATGGCTAAAGTTTGTGCCTTTTTAAGGTCGCTCGATTTCTTAAGTTCTTTGATGGTATCCTGAATCATTTTATTTTGCTCACTGAGTTGAAACAGTTTCTGTTCTTTTTCAGCCAGCTTGAGTTTTTTCCTTCTGAACTCCAATTCACGGTGCAGGTGATCGTAGTTTTTAATCAATTGATTTAGAGTAATTTCTTTTTCGTAAATGGCCAGCAGTTTATTATGCATTTCGCGTTGCTCATCCTGTAGACTGATGAGCAATTGATCAATCGCTTTTTCATCACTACCTGTCTTACGTCTTGCATATTGAATGATGGAATCCGGGAGGCCTGTGTGGGTTGCAATTTCAAAGGCAAAGGAGCTTCCAGGCTTTCCAACAATCAAAGAATAGGTAGGAATTAACCTTTTCGTGTCGAACTCCATAGAACCGTTTATTATCCCTTTGGTCTTAAATGCAAAATACTTCAAATTAGAATAATGAGTTGTGACCACTCCAAATGCACCTTTTTTGTACAAATGGTTCAAAATAGCTTCTGCAATTGATCCGCCTATTTTTGGATCCGTTCCAGATCCAAACTCATCAATAAGGAAGAGTGTTTTTTTACCGGCATTATCGATAAAATGCTTCATGTTTCTCAAATGACTGGAATACGTGCTTAAATCATCTTCGATCGATTGCTGATCACCTATATCCACATAAATTTGAGAAAAAATACCAAATAAACTGTTTTCATCACAAGTAACCAAAAATCCACTTTGTAGCATCCATTGGAGCAATCCTACAGACTTCATACATACCGACTTTCCACCAGCATTCGGTCCGCTAATTACCAATATCCGGTTTCCTTTTTGCAAATGCATATCAAAAGGAACTACAATTTTACCCTCTTTCCTGAATTTCTGCAATAAAACAGGATTAACAGCTTCTTTCAATTGAATTCTTGTGCCCGTTTCGATTTTAGGTTTAACGGCCTGCAACATTAACCCTGTTTGTGATTTAGCCCTTATGATATCCAATTGAACCAAAACTTCATATATGGCTAAGATCTCTTCTGCATGGGGTCTTAGATCATCACATAATTTACGGATGATTCTGTATATTTCCTTTCGCTTTTCAGTATGCAGACTGTACAATTCATTATTTAAATGAATAGCCTCATCCGGTTCAATAAAAACCGTCTTTCCTGTTGTTGATTCATCATGGATCACCCCTTGCACCCGTCGCTTATGTTCTGTGGGAACTGTAACCACTCTACGTCCATTTCTAACACTTTCAGTCAGATCTGCAAGTAATCCGGAATTTTTTAGTTTTGAAATAACTTTCACATAAATACTTTGAATTTCCCTTTCCGAAGCTTCAATTCTTTTGCTAATTTTCAATAACTCCGGCGAAGCGTTAGGTCTTACTTCTCCATCGTCATCTAAAACTCTCGTAATTTCCTTTCTTACAAGGGGTGAAATGGATGTTGTACTGCTATAAAAAGTAAATATTCTGCTCGAAAATTTTTGGTTTTCTGAGGATTGAAAATATTCATTTAATTGAGCGTTTAAATGGGCAATATGTAAAATTCGTTTTATGGATTCAATGTCAAGAACGTAACCGGATTTTTTGAGAAGGGCAACATCCTCCCTTATTGACTCAAAAGAACTCATCGGTATTGGGTTACTTCGGTGAAAAGATTCTGTATATTCCCAAACCTCCTCCAGGTTTACTATGATTTCATCAATATCTTCAGATGGCGAAATTTCCATAACACGACGTGCAGATTCAATGCATAGGCAGTATTCTACTGTCCAATGGAGAATCTTATCGAATTCGAGTTTTTCCCTGAGGTTTTGCGGATACCATTTCATAATCTCCTTAACGGAATATAAATGCAAGCTGTTTCAATAATATGATAATTTTATATAGTGGAAATTATCACAATCCTTTATCCAGAAAGAGCAAGTTAAAAAGTGTCTTGCTTATTGTCATAAGCAGTTTAAAAAATTATTCACATCCCGATTTCCGGACGTGCAAGCGTAAAGGAGCAAAGGGTAATTTTTATTTAATTGTTCAACCGATACGGGGTCTTACAGGACTAATTAAACCGATCCTCACAAGTAGTATTTTCCGGACATGGTATTTTGAATCGATGTCTCTCCCAGGGAGGTGTTAGGAAGCGGAGTAAAGGATTTCCTTTTAATGTGTAATATTTCAACAAAATTTGAATAATTTTTCATACAAAGTCCCTGGTTTCGCTTAAGAGATGAGCAATAATATTTAGTTTCGTGTCAGAAAATCATATAAATGGGAGGCAATACAACCGGACTGCTCTATAGAATAACCACCTATGGTGAATCACACGGCCCGGGCATTGGTGTTGTCATTGATGGATGTCCGGCCGGACTGGTAGTAGACACGAGTCTTTTACACCTTGATCTTCAAAGACGCAAACCGGGTCAATCTAAAATTGTAACCCAGCGAAAGGAGGATGAGGAATTCGAAATACTTTCTGGTGTATTTGATGGAAAAACTACAGGGACTCCTATTTCGGTTTTTATCAGAAATCAGGATCAAAGATCCAAAGATTACGAACACATCGCAAATACCTACAGGCCGAGTCATGCCGATTTTACCTATAGTGAAAAATATGGCATCCGCGATTATAAAGGTGGCGGTCGATCTTCAGCCCGGGAAACAGCAGCTCGTGTTATTGCCGGAGCTTTTGCAAAAATGATTCTCGCCCAGTTCAATATTCGCATCATTGCCTACGTAAGCTCAGTGGGTCACATTAAAAGTAAGGAAGTGGATAAGCCAGATCCGGAAATCATAGAAAACAATATAGTCAGATGTGCCGATCTTAAAAGTGCTGAAGAAATGATACAATTCATTCAATCCATAAAGAAGTCAGGCGATACAGTCGGAGGAATTGTGCGTTGCCATATTGAAGGAGTACCTCCCGGATTGGGAGAGCCTGTTTTCGACAAGCTTCATGCAGATTTAGGCAAAGCCATGCTAAGCATCAATGCAGTAAAAGGTTTTGAGATAGGTTCAGGGTTTAAGTCGGCTCAAATGAAAGGATCAGAACATAACGATGAATTTATTAAAGACAAAGAAGGGAACATAAAAACCAAAACAAACCATTCAGGAGGAATTCAGGGGGGCATATCCAATGGAATGCCCATTTATATGAACGTTGCTTTCAAACCGGTAGCTACCATACTCAGAGACCAAAAATCAGTAAATGCGAAAGGAGATCATGTGACAGTAACAGGAAAAGGCAGACATGATCCATGTGTGGTTCCAAGAGCTGTACCTATCGTTGAAGCTATGGCAGCATTGGTTTTAGCCGATCATTTGTTAAGAGCTCAAAACGACCAGCTGGAACACCTCAGATTATAACCTCCACTTCTATTGTCCAACTTCCTGGATGGCTCTGGCCGTTCGGTTGAAATCAGCCTGAAAATCTGTCAGTGAACCAAATTCCCTCCTATAACCAATACCAAGGCCGTATCTTTGCCTCCTTCCTGCCTGCTGACTGATTTCATCAATATCATATCTGCCATAAAATCTCAATTTTAATCTCCGATCGTCGGTCAAAAAATATTCTACCACAAAATCAGGAATGTAATAATCGGTCGCGAGCAATAATGGTGATTGTCTTACATAATTGACACCAGCTCCTAAACTCAGACGCTCATCCAGAAAACGGAAGCGGTTTTTCAGATGTACTTCAATTTCATCAGGGTAGATATCGGCTGTGGTTTGATCGGAAAAAAAGGCAGAATTTTTCCGAAGGCCGATTTCAAAATCAATACCTGCAATCAAACCGTTTTCTGCCAGTGCTTCTTGTAATAGTCCTGTCAATAATTGCGATAACTGGCTGGAAACGAATTCACTCAACGTACTTATTCCTGCCTCCACTACCTGAGTAGATCCAAAAATATTGCTACTGATAGGATTGTTATTGGGAAGAAAGGTATTGAAGACTAACAGGCCCAGCACCTGGCTATTCAGTGCAACTTCATTGGTTCGCAGGGTTCTTAGTTTACTTTGTGCGAAGGAATTAAGCTCTCCGGTCAGGCCCGGAAATTCTATGTCAAATTTTACATTGGGAGAGAAAAGCGTTCCTCCAAGATCAAGAATCAGGGTAATGTCCTGTCGATTCCTGGCTTCCTGGTACGCAATTGTTCCTGGGGATGTTGCCAAAAACTCATCCAGAAACAAAGCCAAAGGGGCTCTGACCTGATAATCTGCTTTTATATTTAATTCGGCATTAATGGGATCACCGGTCCAACGGATTTTACCTCCTCTGCGAACAATGAAGGGTTTAGCAGCGATATTCCAGGCAGTGAACAGATACTCTCCCTGGTCTACTTCATAGTCTCCATATACTTCAAATTCGCCGGTGCGTCGAAAAATCAATTGCAAATTTCCCCTGCCTCTGCCTTTAACCACATCACCCAATCTTTCGTTGAATATGATATTAATTTGAGCATCCTCAGTAACTGTAAGATTCATATCCAGATTCAATCCTTCAATTTTATAACCACTTTGTCCATTGGTCTTTTGTGTACCCAACAATTCTTCCTTCGATATAAATTTGATGAAACTTTCTTCATAGCCTGTTTCTGTATTTGCAACCGGTATATTGATCACAGTACCGGGTCCGGCAACTGCATTGACATTGATATTAGCACTCTCAAAAGTCCCACTGAAAGCCACATCTATCCTGCCCTTACCATAACCATAATATATTGGATTGTCAAATTTTGTTGTGTTGATAATTACTGCTCGTTCGGACGACATAGAAATATCCAATGAAAAATCTCCAAAAAGAAAATGTCTCAATCCTCCTCTCAGAGTACCCTGATTGCCTTCAACGTCTGTAATTCTGGCTCCTGTAAGATCAAGAAATCTCTCACTTATTTTCATTTTTTGCTTATCAAAAAAGAACGAGGCTCCCAAATAATCAATTTTTACACCTCCATCATTCAGGGTAGCTTCGCCATTTATTTTGATGTCACTGGATGAACCTGAAATTTCAGCATCAACATGGGCTAATCCTTTAGTTTCAGAGATACCATCCGTGATTATGAACTCGAAAAATTTTAATGGAAAATTTCTTGCTCTTAAATTGCCACTTACTTCACCCGATTTTGGTTCATAGATCAAATTGGTTTTTATGGTTTGCGCATCTTTGGACAGGCTCAATAAGGATTTCATGGGTTCATCCGGCAGTAAGTCAATGTTGGCTTCCAGCATACCATATGGGACATCGTTCAACCTAAAATCTTCAACTATAATATTCGCACTAATGATAGCAGAACCTCCCAATAAATTCTCAATTCGTACCCGTGTGTCTCCTTCACCGCTAAAATCAATTTTATCATAGTTGATAATCTGGCTTATCAATATAAAATCAAATCTCCTTAAATGAAGATTAATCCCTTTATTATCAATATCTGCTAATTCAATCTCTCTATATCCATCGCTGATCAATAAATCATTAATTCTTATAAAGTTTTCACCAAATACGAGCTCATTGTCAGTGAATATATTCCAGTCCTCGCCCAGCATTTTCCACTTTTTATCTTGAATATTAACCTGGTATCCCTGGGTATGTGGCATGAGGCTACCGCCCAAATCGAAAGTATCCATGGTAGCAAACATGCGATCAGTATAAAAGCGAAAATTTATGGTATCTCTATCGAATTCGGTTTCGAAGGATAGCGGGTAAAAGTGATAGCCTAAAGCCATGATGCTATCTATGGCAACATTCAAATATCCTGAACTTCGCACACTTTCTGCATTTATATCTACCTGAAAAAAGGAATGGTTTTTATAGTCCAATTCTTCAATCTGTGCATTGATCCCTATTTCATCATTCAATGCATTGAGTTTTGCTTTGATCCGGACGTTTTTTAATGAAAGGTCATTAATCCCTGCTAGTTGAAGTAATGCTTTACTGTCAAAGATCTCACAGTTTATTTCAAAATTATTGTCAAATGTTACAATGCGAGGCCATTCCCAATACCGGGTATGGTATGGATAATTGTCTTTGAGTAAATAAGTAAACTGTGGGATAATTGTAGGTAAATTATAGATTCCTTCCAATCGAATTTCCCCAAAATCGGATATCAATTCAAGGTAGCTTTCATTTCCACTCAATGTGTATGTATATATGGCAATAGAATCTAAAATATGCAGGGTATCTGCAAAAATCCTCAAACCTTCCACCTTAGCAAAACCCACAAGTTCTTCCGGTAATTTACCTTTCAGGTTGGCATCAATTTTACCCTGAAAACGCAAAGGCTTTTGATGAAGATGTAAGGCTTCAAGATCTATATTATCAATACTCGCTTTAACTTCAGCAAGAAGTATACTGTCGATATAGCTCACTTCTCCTATAAAATCAAGCTTAAGGTTTTCATCATCACTTCTGAATGATCCGTTAAAGCGGTTTTCTTCCAGAATCCCGTTTAGTGACATACCTTTATAATCATAAGATTTAAAAGAAAAAAGATCAAGATCAGCACTCAAATGAGCATATACATTATTTAAAGTTAGGCCTCTGCCATCCAGCACCTTTGCCTGGAATGATACTGTCTTAATATCAGGATTTTCACTCCATTTACCAAGGTCAAAACCCACCAATGAAATTTCACCGGAGTACCTTGCATTTTCATTGCCTTGCTTTACATCCAAACGCATATCCATTTTGGCATTACCCAGTTCAGATGTTAAATTTCCACTTGCTACAAAGTCTTTAAAGAATCCATCAAAGCGACCATCAAATCTGAAATTCCCTAATTTGTAGAAGTTGTCTGGAGGTTGAAATCCTGGTATCAGCTCTCTTAAAAACCGGATTGAAGAATGTAGTCTGTCCACTTTTAAGTTTAATACAGTATTTTCCGCCCGGGTCAGATTGATGGTTCCAAAATTTCCTTCAAACAAAAAACGATTATCAATTCTTAGTTCTACATTTTGTCCGCTCAGATTATCAACTGTACCCCTAACATTTCCGGACAAATTGACCACCTTTTCCTTATTGTACTGAAAAAAAACACTTTTGGCCAATCCTGGTACAAAGTGCATGATATCCCTTATATAAAGGCTGGAATGATCAAAGTCAGCATTTAAAAAAACTTTTCTTTCAAATTCAACCAGGTCATCGAATGTTTCGAAAAGAAATTGAACATCACTGCTCACATTACTTCTATCTGTCTTGAAATTAAATGTAGGAAATTCGATAGACTCCGAATTTATAATCACCCCATTGGAAGACAAATTTTCCAATACGAAATCTTTTTCATCTTTAAATGAAAGAACAAGGCCTGATGAAGTTACACTTCCATGGTTTACATCCAGGGAATCTATATGCAATTTAAGTGCATTGAGTGTAAAATGACCATAATCCATAAAAGTTGAAGGCAGAGGATGTGCATGGGAAGGGTTGTGGAAAGTGAAATGACCTTGATCAATTCTGATTTTTCCAACAATTAAATGAAAGCCTCGTGACTCCAGTGTGTCTTTCATTTTTGAATCAAAAGACATATTATCATGGATCAATTTATCCCTTTTACTATCCTTCCTTATAGAAATTGAAGGCTTTTCAGAACGGAAAAATGAAATATCAACAAAGTTTTCAGCAAAATCCAGTTGGTTGATTACTACCCATGCATTTTTTAAGAACCCCTTTACAAACAATCCCTCTTCATGATCTTCATAATAAATCTCCACATTTTTCAAACCTAAAGCATCTAATTTGAACTCTATTAAAGAGGAAGATTTCTTTTCTTTAGGTTCGGATTTTGTGAGCGACTCAATAAATAAAACCAGATTGTTTTTTAGATGACCGGATTGCCTTTCAATATTCAAAACTGTACCATCAATGATAAATTCACTCAAATACAATTTGGCACGGTATAGGGTAAAAAGGCTTTTGCTCAGGGAAATGGATACCTGGTCAACATAAATCAGAGTGTCGGTATGTTCTGAGTTGCCGGCATAAAAGCGGTCCAGCTCCAGCCCAAGAAATACATTGATTTTAACCTTTCCAATTTCAATGTGTGTACCGGTCTTTTCAGATAATTTTTTTACAATATACTTTGAAACTGTATTCTGAACAAAGGGAATTTGAAGAGATATAGCTAAAATCACCGGTAATAACAGTACAAAACCTATAATTTTAAGAAGTCGCAGGATTTCTTTTTTCAATTTAGAAGGTCGTCTTGACCTTCTCTGATCCATTTGATTCAATTCTTCCATTCCAGCCTTAATCCTTAGTCCCTATATTTTTACATCTCCATTCTTACAATATAATTCTTCAAACAATCGAATGGTTTCAACAGCTTCTTTTACGTCATGTACCCGCAAAATGCGAGCTCCTTGTTGCAAAGCGACCATATGGCAAGCGGTAGTTCCGTTCAAAGCATTTTCAGCATCGGTTTTTAGCACCTTAAAGATCATTGACTTTCTGGAAATTCCTACCATTACAGGCCTTTCCAGCATTTTAAAAACATGAAGTTGCCTCAACAGATTATAATTATGCTCTAATGTTTTGCCAAAACCAAAACCGGGATCAATGACCACATCATATAAACCGTTCTTCTCAAACCATCTCAACTTATTAACGAAAAACTGCAAAATATGATACACTACATCATCATATTGTGGTCGATCCTGCATAGTTAATGGTTGACCTTGCATATGCATTGCAATATACGTTGCTTGATAATCCTTCACTGTTAGAATTATCTGAGGGTCGAAAGATCCTGCTGAAATGTCATTGATCATTTGCACCCCTGCATTTAAACACTTGTCAGCGACCTTACTGTGTATAGTATCCACTGAGATGATTACATCCTGAAATGATACTACCACCTCTTTTATTATTGGCCCTATCCTATTCCATTCCTCTTCAGCTGAAATGTTGGCTGCCCCCGGCCTTGAGGACATCCCCCCTATATCAATAATTTTTGCCCCATCCTCTTTCATTTTCTTAATTCTAATCAAAGTGTCATCCACAGTCTGCATCCGGCTTTGGGCATAAAATGAATCGGGAGTAATATTGATCACTCCCATGACTAATGGCTTTCTGAAGTCTAAAATTTGATCACCGCCTCGATAGATCATCTTATTGTTTTTTAATACAGGTGTCTTGCAATGTAGAAAAAATATTGGGTTGTATTAAATGTTCAATGATAATACAACTCTATCCAATGCGTTAAAACTCATCTCCATTTCATTCATTTGCGAACACAAACTCATTAAACTTTAATTTCTATTTCTCCAGTTTATTGATAACAGCAATATACTAAACTTATTATAAGTAGCACATTATGCATTATATAAAAATGCAATATTAACAATAATTTAGTCTGAACAATGTTGTCATTTTATTCATATTTAACTTTGATGGCAACCATCAATTATTCATACCCGTCGGTAGCAATCTCATCACTGATTTACCAGGATGGAAACTGAAACATCAAGGTACATAAAGATGATGAAGGATGAATAAAAAGGATCATTTACGCTTTCCATTGAAACAGTATTATTTTCATCATGTTGTGTTGCTTCTCATCTATCCATAACTCATAATAATTGAGGTTTGATCCGGCTAGTTGAATTCCCAATCAGGAATAAAAGGCTGCAACTTTGCAATGATGTAGTAGGAATTGAAGTTAAGATTGATTATTTTGGCAATGGATTTAATTTTAGATTCAGAGGATGGTTTCATTAAGGTAAAAATCAAAAATAAATTGAAATCAAAAGTTGATTTATACAATCATGCATACAAGAACCATACAGATCCCATCTATATTGATATTCGAAGAGAAACATATGGAGAAGACATAGGTCAAAGCAGTTGGATCACAGTTGAAGAATACAGAGGTTTTTTAAAAAATCTTGACCTCCTTCCTGGGAGCAAGGTTCTTGAAATTGCTTCAGGATCCGGTGGCCCCGCGTTATTTATGGCCAAAGAAACCGGAGCACAAATTACGGGATTAGATATTAATGAAAATGGTATACAAAATGCCCATAAGTTAGCCAAAGAATTAAATTTGGAAACCCAGGTACAATTTATCCATGGAAATGCATCGGAAGCATTGCCGTTTAAAGAACAAACTTTTGATTATGTGATTTCCATGGATTCAATGAATCATATCAATCACAGGATTAATGTTCTGGCAGAATGGTACAGAGTGCTAAAGAAAGGTGGGAAAATAATGTATACCGATACTACTGTAGTTACCGGATCGGTAACATTCGAAGAGCTTGCGATTCGCAGCAGCATCGGATTCTTTTTATTTCTGCCTCCTGGTGAAAATGAGAAAATGATTCAAGCCGCCGGATTCCAAAACATACATTCAAAAGATATTACCGGTAATATGGCAAAAGTGTCCTTACATTGGCATGATGCGAGATCATCACGAAGAAGACCACTGGTAATAATTGAAGGTGAATCGGATTTTAACGGGTTACAAAAATTTCTGATGACTGTACATACACTGGCAATAGAAAAGAGGTTGTCACGGTGGTTATTTATTGCAGAAAAATAACATTGAAACTTGGAAATAGACCATAAGTGAATCATCATTCTTTCAATCCATTAACATAAAAGATTTTCATTTCACCTTTTCCTTTAACATTTACATTCCCTCTCTCTTCACATTGAAAAATATGTTTTACTTTTTCATAGGTTTCGGATGAAATGGTAATTCTACCTGCCGAACTATGACTTTCCATTCTTGCAGCAATATTTACGGTATCTCCCCAAATGTCATATTGAAACTTCTTTGTGCCTACTATTCCCGCCACTACAGGTCCCGTATGTATTCCTACTCTCAATTGAAACTGTATTCCCTGTTCACTTGCAATTCGATTCTGCACAAAATCTCTGATTTCTAATGCCGCTCTTACAGCAAGCTCTGCATGGTTGTCAGAAGGTATAGGCAAGCCCCCCACTGCCATATAAGCATCTCCAATGGTCTTTATTTTTTCTATACCAAATTTTTCTACAATGCCATCGAATACTTTAAAATTCTCATTCAGCTCTTCTACCAACTCATGGGGAGTCAATTGAGATGAAATCCTTGTAAATTCCTGAAAATCTGTAAACAAAACTGTTACGCTTTCATAGTACTTTGGAATGGCAATTCCGTGTTTTTTTAATTCTTTTGCCGTTTGTATAGGCAAAATATTATGTAGTAATTCATCGGATTTTTTCTTTTCCTTTTTTAGCTCACTGGTTCTCTCTGCCACTCTTTGTTCCAGTCTTTCAACCAGAAATGCATTTTCGATCGAAATAGCTACCTGTGTTGATAACATATGGATTAACTCCAAATGCCCTTTAGTAAAAGCTCCCTTCAAAAGGCGGTTTTCAAGGTAAATAAATCCTGTAGTTTTCCCCTGATGCATAATGGGAATACACATTACTGAATGTACTCTATGCGTTGTAATATATGGATCGGAGCCAAACTGACTATGGGTGACAGCATCGGATAGAACGATTTGATTTTTTGTCCTGATTGCATAGGATAAAATGGATTCAGAAAGATAACCGGTACGATAGGGAGAAATTCTCGTGAGGAAATCCTCATTTTTTTGAATCAGATCAATATAGGCTTTAATCCAAAGATTCTCCTGATTGTAAAGCAACAGAATCCCTCTTTGCGCCCCAGCATTCTCCATAATATTTTGAAGAAGTGTTTGCAACAACTTGGGCAAAACCACCTCAGCAGAAATCGACATAGCGCTTTTCACAAATGCCGAAAAGTCAATGCTTTCCGGCCTTAAATAATGGGATGATGATTTCGTATGATCTCCATTGGACTCTACTCCTTCAAGACTAATGGAAGAAGCGGCAAACTCCGTTTTTAATTGGGACAATTTCGATATAGCCCCCCACCTTCTGTAACAGTCAAAAGCTGTTCGCAAAAAATATTCTGCCATTTCAGTCATTTCCATTTTTATATAAAAGCGCCCTGCCAATTCCCGTGATATTGCTTCTTCATGTAAAAAGCCACACTTCATCGCTCCGGAAATGGCATTTTTATACATCAACAATGCATTATCATTCCTCCCATTAGCTTTTAACCATTCGGCTTCCAGCAATTGAAATTTATGGAGGAAGTTCTCCGGAGCATCTTTCGCCCATTTCTTCAGCTTCTTTTTACCCTGATTTATTACTCTTAACCACTTCCTCTCTGAAGACTTCTCCTGAGCCATCCATTCCAAAAGTGTAAGCCCTTCATAAAAATAAAAATTGGGCTCTTCAAAACGACCTCTTACAAGATGTACCCCCGGCCGAGCATGGGATGCATGCTCAAATGCATGATCAAAATTTCTAAAAATATAGCCCAACTGGCACTTTACAAAATGGATTAAAAAGATTCCCAAGCCATCATTATCCTTTTCAAACATTGGCAACAGGATATCTTCATTGCATGCCATCCCTTTTAATGTCAATGGATTACGCGCTTTTCCCTTTAGATTTAAAATCCCTTGCCGGTAAATGTTAATATAGTTCCGGTGTATATCCTGGTTCTGATCCATTAGACTGTCACTATAGGATTCAGCCTCTTTTTGGAGCCTGGGAAGTTCTTTTCCACTCAAAAACGCATAGGCACAATAGGTAAAAGCATTCATGCTCACATAGTTGTTAATCTCTGTTTCAAAACTCGAAATATAAGAATCCTGCAAAGGTTGCAAGACAGAATCAATGTGATCTTTCCAATGGAAAATCAATGAATAAGTCGCTGCAATAATTTGTGCATTCCATTTCCATGCTCCTGTCTTTGCCATAAGTTCCAATGAGAGATGGCCAAATTCACAGCCCCTATTCATACGACCCATCAGACTGCATAATAAGGCTCCAAAAGTCCCATATGCCATGGATGATGCGCCATGGTTGCCATATTTAAGACTCATGGAAACCATTTTAATCACCATCAATGCTGTAAGCCGAGGATTGATTTTATGTGCGGATGACAATATTCCTGACATCATTTCCATTACAGCAATTTTATCCAGGGCAACCATCTTTGGAAGGTTTAAAAACCGTTCTATTCTATTTCCTTTAAGCCGAATCAAAAGACCTGTCAATTGATTAATTACCTGAATATCTGTAGGATTTTCAGGTATTCTCTCACCTACAAGGCTGATATAATCCAATCCTACCTGTATAGCTGTGGCAAGTTTGTTTTGCTTTTTCAAGACTGAAACTCTTGTCCTGATATAGGAAAATTTATCGACCGGATTACGTGCATTCTTATTAATACTGTCACCATAAAACTCCAGAAGCTCCATATTTTCTGTCTCCATGAATGCTTCGCAAGCACCTGAATACAATGACAGACTCAAGTCATAGTGTACAAACCAATGATCTTCATGCAGAAAACGAATTCCTTCCTGGAAGTATCTCGCCGCAGAATGGAACGCAGACCGGTTCATAGCCAATTTTCCCGCTTTCTCATTCAATTCAGCCAATGATTCCTTTTCATTATTTTTTACCAACCCAAAACCCCTGTTCATCTGATCGACCGTTTCAAAAATACGATCATTATCGGGATCATCCCTCAGCTGATTCCATAGTTTTTTACCAATGTTATAATGAATATATTCACGATCTATTACAGACATACATTCGTAAATGAAATGATGAATCTGAGGATGTGAAAAAGTATTCCTGACATCATCCACTTCTATAATTAAGCCGGACAAAATAGATTCCCTGAGACTTTCTTCAATATTATTATATGAGAAGTCAACTAAATTTTCAATCCATTCTACATCAAAAACTATCCCTATACAAGCTCCAAATTGAAGGAGTTTCTGGGCTTGCATTGATAATTCATTCCATTGATCAATAAATAATTCCAAAGTATTTTCACTCGCAGGTAAAAGCTGAATCGCCTTTTCATTCCATGT
This sequence comes from Saprospiraceae bacterium, assembly GCA_035327565.1. Classification (GTDB taxonomy): domain Bacteria; phylum Bacteroidota; class Bacteroidia; order Chitinophagales; family Saprospiraceae; genus JABDLO01. The sequence goes on along the minus strand of DAOLDB010000011.1, from coordinate 63,164 downwards.
CCACAGATTCTCAGAGTGGTTGAAAGTTATATGTTTTTTGTGCACTATGGTTTCGAGGAACCGTGTCAAAAAATATGCATTGCCTTGGGTCTTGCGATGAATAAGTTCAGCAAGAGAGTCAATTCTCTTCGATGTACTTTTGAGTGTATCATTAAGGAATTGTTTAATGGACAAAAGGTTAAGATTCCCAATATGAATCTGCTCAACCGGAACTCCTGAAAGATGAATATCGTTGATGGCATTGTTCAAATATTCGTTTTCTTCCCCCTGGTCTTCCAAAAACGCCAGAATACAAAGAAAATAAGAAATCTTTGGATTCATGAAAATACTCCGCAAAAGTACTATACTATCCTGATCGGCCCACTGTGCATCATCTATGAAAAAAACAACCGGATGTCCCTGAACACAAGCCGATTGAAAAAATAGATAAAATTGTTCATGAAGGCTTGTCATCGTGTCATTTTCACCGGGATCCAATGATTCATTTGCCGGTCCGGTCAACCATTCAAGTGATGGCAGAATCCGTGTTAACAAAGTTCCTTCTTTCCCTAATCCATTTTTCAGACGAACCGAATAATTTTGCAGTTCATCTTCCTTCATAGCAAGTAGGGCCTGAATCCATTCATTGACTGCCTGGGTAATACCAAAATAAGGTACAGAATCATGGAATCTATCCTGATTGCCGGTTACATAAAAACCATGTGCTTCTGCCACCGGGATTTGTAAAGTCCTGGCCAAAGAAGATTTTCCTGTTCCGGGCTTACCTCTGATAACAATCAATTCCTTACTCCCTGCAGAACAACGTTGAAAGGCCGCCAACAATTGAAGTATTTCAGTTTCTCTACCGTATAATTTTTGAGGCAACAATACGCTTCCACAGAAGTCCTTTTCAGCAATAGAAAAGTCATGAATGTTGCCGTTATTCTTAATCATATTGATGCATTGATCCAGGTCATTTTTTACCCCCATTGCCGTTTGATATCGATCCTCGGGATTTTTTTGCAATAACTTCATGATGATATTACTAATCACTTTCGGAATCTCCGGGCTAAGAGAAGATGGGGGTTCAGGGATATGTGCAAGATGACGATAAATTAAAGTAACAGAGTCTTCTCCTCGAAATGGGTTAAATCCGGTCAACATTTCGTACATACAAATACCCAATGAATATAAATCGCATCGGTGATCCGCAGGTCTTTGCGTACGTCCCGTCAGTTCAGGGCTGAGATAAGCAATGGAATCCAACATTTTGTCTGGGTGAAAAGGAAAAATCAGCATTTGTTCCTGCAGGACGGCTGCACTCATGTCTATTAAAACCACATCACATTCAGGTTGGGTTATCATGATATTTCCTGGAGCTATATTTCTGTGAATGATATGTTTGTCATGCAGTTGACCTAGTCGAAAACTCAACAATGATGAAACGTTCAGAAATTCTCTGATGTCAAGTTTTCTTTTGTCTTTTAGGGTTTGTGCCAGACTTACCCCTTCAATGTATTGTAAAATCAGACGGTGTTGCCCGTTTTTTTTACCCTTTTCAAGGCTTCGTCTTACGCCTTTTTCAGGTAAACTGGAACTGATATCATGTTCATTGTAAAATGATTGAAGTTCATACCGTGTAGGAAATGGAATCTTCAGTGTCTTGATCACATGCTGTTCTCCATTTTCATTTATATTGACATATAAGGAAGTTTTCCCGCTTTCATATATTAACTTTCCATGCATGGAGAAACAGTCACATATTTGAATTTCCTGAATTGTAAAAATATCCAAAAAGTACTCAGTCTAAAAGTAATATAATTTTATGAATATAGCCAAAGGATAGGATGAATGAAATAACAACGCATACATAAGTCCTTATATATATTGTAATTTCGATGGGAGCCACCGTAATCTAATCCGGTGGCATCTAAAAAAAAATTTACCCGTTTTATAAACATTGTTTTCCTTTTTAATGTAATTGTTATCATCATTGTTTACAGTTAAAAAAATCAATAAAAAATGTACTATTTCATTTTGTCTTTAAGTCTGGTGATCATTTCCCCATGCAACATATCCAATGATCAAAGCATATCTAAAAATTCGGAGGGTTGGGAGCAAAAAGAAAAAATCGATCGCTCAAAATATGAAAAAGCTTACTTTGCCAGTGGATGTTTTTGGTGCGTTGAAGCGATTTTTGAATCCGTAAAGGGGGTTGAAGAAGCCATCAGTGGTTATGCAGGTGGCAGCGCAGAATCCGCGCTCTATAGTAAAGTAAGTGCTGGAGTAACCAATCATGCAGAAGCTGTGGCCATTTATTATGATCCACAGGTGATTGATTATTCAACATTGTTGGAGGTGTTTTTTGGATCACATGATCCCACTACACTTAACCGGCAAGGCCCCGACCATGGAAGACAATACCGTTCTGCAATATTTTATCAAAATGAAGAAGAAAGGAAACTTGCAAAAGCCTATATAGAAAAATTGACAAAAGACAAAGTATTTAAAGCGCCTATAACAACCACCTTAGAGGCTTTAGATGAGTTTTTTCCCGCTGAAGATTACCATCAAAACTTTGAAAAAAATAATCCCAATCATCCTTATGTGAAATCGGTATCTATCCCCCGCCTTCAGCAATTTAAATCCCAATATCCGCATCTCCTAAAAGAGAGAAGGCAGTAAAAGGCATCTGAAAGTCGCTCACAGACGGCTGACTAATTATGTACTTTTAAGTGCATTTCAACTGAATCTTGCATACTTACCATTTCACTTTAACAATCCTGTCTACGGGAACACACCGAGTGTCATATAGTCATTGGCCACTTTGTTGAGTGAACTGATGAAGGCTGCCGTTCTGAGGTCTTCCACTTTTTTACGGCTTTTGTAGAGATCGGCAATTTGATGATAAGCATTGACCATAGTCTCTTCCAGTCCTGAGCGAACCAGGTCTATTTCATCAGCACCACGGGTGATCACTTTTCTTTCTCGCTCAGATACACCCTTGCCGGTTAGTTTTTCCACCATGGAAACGAGATTGGAATAGGTGTTTTGATTAAAGCGCTTATCCATTCGTCCAAAACGCATGTGGGAGAGGTTTTTTAACCATTCGAAATAGGATACCGTCACTCCACCTGCATTCAGATACATGTCCGGGACAATCACTACTCCATTTTTCAAGAGAATCTCTTCTGCATCGGCAGTCACAGGGCCATTGGCAGCTTCACCAATGATTTTGGCTTTTACTTTATGGGCATTTTCTTTATTGATCTGCGATTCAAGCGCAGCCGGTAAAAGAATATCACACTCAATTCCTATCCAGTCTTCTCTGACTTTCAAAGTTTTGGTACCCGGGAATCCTAAAATTGTTCCATTATTCTTTCTGTATTCCAGTAACTTTTCAATTTCGATATTTCCTTCAGAAATGATGGTACCTTCAATTTCTGATACTCCAATGACACGGATATCACCTTCCTCCTGGCTGATAATACCAGTATAGGAGCCCACATTTCCCAATCCCTGTATCACCATAGTTTTTCCAGCAGTTCCGGTAGTCTTTCCTATTCTCTTCATCATATCCTTATCCTCCAATAACTCACGCAGACCATAAAAAGTACCTCTTCCCGTCGCTTCAGTTCTGCCTCTGATACCATGTTGATTTACAGGTTTTCCGGTGACACAACCTACAGCATCGATTTCATTGCCTCCTTTGATGGTCATATAAGTGTCTAAAATCCATGCCATTTCTCTGGCTCCGGTTCCATAATCCGGTGCCGGCACATCCAGGCTCGGTCCAATAAAATTTTTACGAATCAACTCCATTGTATACCTTCGGGTGATTCTTTCCAGTTGAAGTGCATTATATTTCCTGGGACTCACTCTAACTCCTCCTTTTGCTCCACCAAACGGCACATCGACCAATGCACATTTAAATGTCATAAGGGCTGCCAATGCCATCACTTCATCCTGGTTAACAAGGTGAGAAAAGCGAATTCCTCCTTTCGTTGGCAATCTGTGATGGCTATGTTGAACCCGATAAGCTTCAATGACTTCATAACCATTTCCAATCTTGACCGGAAAACGCATTTGGTATACAGAATTACACACCTTGATCTGATCAAGTAATCCCTTTGGGTGCGTGGTAAATGCAGCAGCCCTATCAAAATTACGTTGAACGCTTTCGTAAAAACTAGCTTGTTTTGTGCTCATCTTTTATTTGATTTTCTAAATTGGTTAGCTTTTTATCAATGCGGATAATAAAAAGAATCATCCCTGCAAAAACCGCAAGTATCAATACCACAACAGAATAAATCTTACCTGTACTGCGAAGGAAATCAATAGCCGGAGAATCCGTAAAACCATATAATGAATGTGGAGTCAATGAAGATCCCAGTGAAAGAATGAATAATATATACCTTTTTAACATTGTCATCATCATTTTCCAAACTTCACTTTAAATACTCTGAATGGCTTACTCCTACATGGCATGAAGCAGAAATTTCTTAATTTCTAAAGTATCTAAATCGAAATTCAAACATACCAAAATAATGGATTACCCTGAACTCTTTAACCAATATTTTTCTGCCAGCTTTTGAGTTCGGTAATAAAGCGAAACAATCCAGAACCCCAGCAAAGTAAATCCTAATATGGCCGGATAAAAGACCATGCGCAAAGTATGATCAAGATCTTCTCCACCCAATGCAGGGTTGCCACCACTCCCTGGATGTAAACTATCCGTTAACCGGGGAATAACAAATACCAGAGGTATCAAAGCCACAAACGCAAATATATTATACACAGAAGCCAACCGGGCTTCCTGATCCTGATCCTTGACTGAACTTCTAAGCACAAAATAAGCCAGATAAATCAACATGGCTACAGCAGTCATATTCAATTTAACATCGCCTGTCCACCAGGTTCCCCATGTAAAACGTGCCCAAATCGATCCGGTAAGCAGACCGAGTAATCCGTATAATACCGAAACTGCTGTTAGTGACTTTGACTTCAAATCATCATCCAATCGGCCCAAACTGAGATATCGGATGGCATAATACACACCTGTGCCCAGCATAATAAACATGGAAAACCATAGTGTAATATGAAAAAAAGTGTTCCTGATGGTCTCATTCAATATATTTCGGTAAGGAAAGCGGATTCCTGCGGGTTCACTGATCAATCCTTTAATTTCACTGAGATAAGAAGAATCTTCAGAATGCTTTGCTTCTGTATCTCTTTCTATAAATATAGAAGCCGGCAATACAGCACTGCCATCGATATCATTGTTTATAATCAATGAAGCGACGGCTATGGGATCATTCCCTGGCACATATTCCGGTATTATAAATTTGACAAGAATGTCTGAATAAGACTTCACCGCAATTGCACTACCCGGGAGGAAGATATTATCATCCAGTCTTAAAAATACCGAAAAGTTTCCCGCCTGATCAAATTGTGTATTATACGCCTTGACATGCACTTCAGCTTCATTTCCCGCTTGCAATCGCATTGGATCCACCGATAGTATCCCTGGCTTGAGTGGTGTCAGCATACCCACAATAATCGTATACAATAATATTACTACCCCCAACCACTTCCACCACCAATGATTTATCATATAACCAAACATTGATTCATTTGCAATAAATGTAAAATTAAGACTTCCATACCATAGGAAACAACAACAAACAAATACTTAAAAGCAATCCATCAATAGCGCCTAACATCATCAATTCAGTACCAATCGAAGTGTCTGATATTAACCCCAAAGATACAGCAGTAGTTTTGATTAGAAGCAACAAAACTGGTAAAACCAGTGGCAAAGAAAGAATTGACATCAAGGTGCCCGATTGTCCCGCAGTGGAAGCAAGTGCAGAGACCATGGTATAAACGACAGAGATACCCAGGATCCCTAATAATGCCGAAAGAAAAAAGAGACTTACATTTCGAACCGGAAAACCACTAAACAAAGTCATGGCCCCCAAAATGACCGAAAACAATAATATACAAAGTAAAAAATTGTAAATCAGCCGGGCTACAATCACCTCCACCGGATCAAGCAATGTGTAATAGTATAAATATGTGCCCCTATCTTCCTGGATGAAACTTTTTACAATCGCATTTACCCCTGAAAAAAGAACCAAAATCCAAAGTAATAATGCCCATTCCTGAGCAGTAAATGTATTGAAAGATTTAAAGACTATAAATACCGCAGTAAGTGCAAATAATAATATTCCTGAAATTGCATGCTTTTGGCGCAATTCGACCATACAATCTTTTCTTATGATATGGTATATACGTGTGATCATTCCTTTAGAAAATTATTCAATTTTATTATCATTCTTCATTAAAACCTTCTAAAGGTAATATTTCAAGACAAAACATACATTTCCAGCGCATCGGCAATTATTCTGTCATTGCTCAACCGTGGTACTTTGTTTTGTCCTCCCAATTTCCCGCTTTTCTTCATGAAATTCCTGAAACTGTCCTTACTTAAAGGTCTTATGACCAATGGCTGCAATATTTTTCCCTGAATCAAATCTTTGTAATATATGTTTTTATTCTGCATCTCAATATCTACTTTTAATGCAAAATCAATAAGGTCTGCAGGCTGCCTGTCAAACTCAATAAACCATTCGTGATAGGGTAATGGTGAATCCGCAGGTTGTATATTAGGGGCTACGGTAAATTCAATAATCCCACATCTTTCATATGCAGCTACCGAAAGAAGTGCTTGTTCAACTTCACTGGCTATCACATGTTCTCCAAACGCTGAAATAAAATGCTTGATTCTTCCCGTAACAATAATTCTGTATGGGTCAAGCGAAACAAAACGAACCAGATCCCCAATCAAATATCCCCAAAGGCCGGCATTGTTATTTATAACCAATGCATAGTCAACCCCTTCTTCTACTTGACCTAAATGAAGACGTGTTGGATTCTCTTTGAAAACATCTGCATACGGGATGAACTCAAAAAAAATACCACTTCGGGAGTTGAGGATTAAACCCTCCTGGGTAAAGTCATCCTGAAAAGCTATGAAACCTTCGGATGCAGGATAGGTTTCTATGGTGTCAATCGGCTTTCCCGTAAGTACTTCCAAAACAGATCTATACGGTTTAAAATTGACACCTCCATGAATAAAAAGGGTAAATTCAGGAAAAATATCCCTGATACTCTTTTTTCCGGTTCTCAACAATAGCCGCTCGTAATACATGACTACCCAAGGGGGAATACCACTGATCAATCGCATATCAACATTTACGGTTTCGTCTATAATCCGTTCCAGCTTCTCTTCCCAGTCTTCAATACAATTGGTTTTATATGAGGGCACCTGGCTTGACCTCGCCCATGTCGGTATCTCATGATTGACAATACCTGAAAGTCTGCCGGTATAAACTTCTCCCGTTCTCTCAAGCTTAGGAGATCCCGAAAGAAAAATCAACTTGCCGTCAAATATCCTGTAATTTCCTGTTTGTCCCATGTAAGAAAAAATAGCATTCCGGGCTGAATTAATGTGGTTAGGCAAACAATCGGTTGTGAGTGGAATGTACTTTACACCGGAAGTGGTACCTGATGTTTTTGCAAAATATTTAGGCCTGCCAGGCCACAAAACATCACTTTCTCCTGCAATGATGCGATCAAAATAGTGCTTCTGATACTCATAATCACCAATAGGTACATGCTGTTTAAAATCGTTGTAATGTCGGATGGAAGAAAAATTCAAATCCCGGCCGATGGCAGTGAAACGACCTTTCTTAAGCAGTTGTTCCATTATTTTCAACTGATCATTCACTGCCGTCCTGCTCCATTCCTTTATATGACGATGGGTACGATCAGCAAATAGCTTAAGGATCCCTGCCTTTATGCCCATGCTATATGTTTATATTTATTCCTACCATTAGTTTCTCATGTCAGACTGTAAAAATATTCAAATTAACAGGTATCTCAAATAGACTATTCCAAAGTATTTTCACCCCAAGTGAATAGCATAGGTCAAATTCAAAAAATAAAAAAGCCGATCCACAATAGGGACCGGCTTTCGGGATCTCAGTCTTCTATCCTGAAAAAAAACAGGTTATGATTGCATTATTCTCAGGTTGCAGGATAAGAAGATGTATGTAAAATGTATTTTATCCATTCTTTTTAAGAGTATTGAGATAGGTATCCAATTCATCAACAGAGTAAAACAGAACATCTCTGGGTTTGCTTCCTTGTGCAGGACCTACGATACCCAATGCCTCCATTTGATCCATGATGCGACCTGCACGGTTATACCCTAATTGCATTTTCCGTTGGATCATTGAAGTAGACCCATGTTGGTTTGATACTATCAATCGGGCTGCTTCGTCAAAGCAATCGTCCAAATCAGTGAATTTTATATCTGAACCGTCCTTACTGATATCATCGTCACCGCTAAATTCGGGCAGATAGTAAGGCTCTGGAAATCCTTGTTGTTTACTGACAAAATCAATCACGCGCTCAACTTCAGGGGTATCGACAAAAGCACATTGCAAACGGATGACAGAACTACCAATACTTAACAACATGTCTCCGCGACCGATCAGCTGTTCAGCGCCACCCTGATCCAATATGGTCCGCGAATCGATCTTTGAGGTTACTTTGAATGCCAAACGTGCAGGAAAATTAGCTTTTATAACTCCAGTAATGATGTTGACAGAAGGCCTTTGAGTGGCTATGATCAGATGAATACCTATGGCTCTGGCTAACTGAGCCAACCTTGCAATGGGCAGCTCCACTTCTTTACCCGCTGTCATTATCAAATCGGCAAATTCATCAATGACCAATACAATATAAGGTAGAAAACGATGGCCTTCCTTTGGATTTAACTTTCGCGCAGTAAATTTTTCATTGTATTCCTTAATGGTTCTGGCTTTGGCATTTTTAAGGAGATCATAGCGCTCATCCATTTCAATACACAAAGAATTCAAAGTATACACTACCTTATTGGTTTCAGTAACTATAGGCTCATCTTCATTGGGTAAAAATCCCAGATAATGCTGTTCCAGACTGGCATATGGGAAAAGCTCTACTTTCTTTGGATCTATCAGTACCAATTTAACCTGGGAAGGATGTTTCTTATAGAGAATTGACATCAAAACTGTATTGATACCTACCGATTTTCCCTGACCGGTAGCTCCTGCAATCAATAAGTGAGGCATTTTAGCCAGATCAGCTACAAACACTTCATTGGATATGGTTTTACCTAAAGCGATGGGCAAATCCATTTTTGCATGGAGGTATTTTTCTGATTGCAATACTTCCCTTAGTGACACGATCTGCTTCCTTTTATTGGGCACTTCAATACCTATAGTACCCTTCCCCGGGATGGGTGCAATGATACGTATACCTAATGCCGACAATGAAAGTGCGATATCGTCCTCAAGGTTTTTGATTTTACTGATCTTGACTCCCGGTGCCGGTACAATCTCATAAAGAGTAACCGTTGGACCTATGGTAGCCCGAATTTTAGTAATTTCTATTTTGTAATTGAGTAAAGTCTCAATGATCTGGTCTTTATTGGCTTCCAACTCCCTTCTATCTACTTCAAATTGCTTGTCATCATAGTTTTCCAAAAGATCTACGGTAGGCAATTCGAACCTGGAAAGGTCCAATGTGGGATCATAGGGTTCACTGAATCCAATTTCATCCTCTGTTGCCGGAATAATGGGCTTGCCTGTTGCATGTTCTCGGGCAATTTCCAGTGGAGTCTTAGTGGAAAGTTCTCCCTCATTACTGTTTTTTTCAGATTGGGAAGGTAATACGACCTCCATATCCATTGAACTGCCTTTAAACGATTGTTTTCGGTTTTCGTTTGATAGAGAGTCAGGAATATCCAGATCTATGCCGGATCCCTGATCTCTATCTCCGGTTTTTGGAATGGCTCTTTCAGCATGAGAAGGCTTAAGAACTTGAAAAACTGAAAATAATCCCTTTTCTGATGTGCCTTTTTCATCATTCCTTTTCTCGGTTTTATCGGATTGAAATGAATCGTTAAACAAATTTTGAAAAGGTACTTTAAATTTGAACGGTTTATGTTCGATGGCAAACGCCATAAATTGATCCAGGTTGGGATTAAATCGCCATACTAAAAAGAACATGAGAGAAAACAAAAGTAACAGGAACAAACCGGCCTGACCTATAAAATTGGTCAACCAATAACATGCTCCTTCTCCAAATGCTCCTCCCCAGGTAAATTCACTGGTGCGTAAAACGAATTCCAGTGTAAGTGATAAAAACGCCATGAAAAGTATACCTTTTCTGATGGCATGCCATACAGGTATTAAACTGTTGCGACGTATTAAAGCAATACCTAATTTTAACAAAAGAAAAATAATGACAATGGAAGGAAGACCGAAACCCCAGTAAAAAAAGATATTCGATACCAATGCCCCCAATCTGCCTAACCAATTCGAAACACTCAAATCCCCTTGAAACAATACCTTCCAGGAAAAATGAATAACTTTATCCTGATCAACTTTCCATGTATAGAAATAGGAGATGAAGGCCACCGCTAAATATAAAGCAATCAATATTGTAAGTATACCCATCACCTTAGGCCATCTTTCATCCTTTAAGTTGATTTTGAAAATGGAAAAAGATTTGGACCTGGTTTTTCTGCTCTTCGTCATCGTCACTCAAATAATTCTTTTACTATTGGTTTTAAGGATTGAATGGAATCAGGAATTTCTCTGTTATAATTTCATCAATAATTACCTATTTCCTCCTATCCAAATTCCTGTTTGCGGAGCTAAGATAAAACGATTATGATCATATTACAAAATTTTTTAAATTATATTTTACTCTTTTTATTTAATTTACATATTGCGTTTTAATTTAATATATAATATTTTTAATTATCCCATACTTAATTGATTGGTTATCAAATTTTCAAAATCCGAATTCAAAAATTTTTCTTTCCATGAAGAATGATGTTACTTTGCGCAGTTTTTTAGAATGTATTGCCAATTAAATAGCTATTTCAATGAAACCTCTACATTTGACTTTATTTAAATTGCCGGCAATACCGAAAGATATTAAACACTGATACTGCCATTTTTTAACCAGGACAAATAATACACCCTGTATGAAAACGAAGATATTCATAGCCGGAGCCGGAGGTATTGGGAAAGCCGTAGCAATCATTTTAAAGAATCAGGAAGACTTCCCTGTTGATATTATATTTGGTGACATCCATGAGGAGTCTGCTGTTGCTGCAAAGCGTTTTGTCTCTGAAGGTATACACAATGAATCGGGCATAGAATCTATCAAAATGCCACAATCCGGAAGCAATGCTGACCTTGACCGCAAATTAGAGCAATGTGATATCATTCTGGATTGCCTTCCAGGGAGTCAGGCACCCCGAATGGCAACTTTAGCGAGGGCATTTGGATGCCATTACGCCAATCTTACTGAATATGTATCAGAAACCGGAGAAGTTGAGCAAATTGCCAGAAATGCGGATACTGCATTCGTTCTTCAAACCGGCTTGGCTCCGGGATTTATCAATGTGTTGGCATGTCAGCAATACAATGAATTTGTAAGGGACTTCGGCACTGAAATTCTTGACTCTATGCATATGAAGGTGGGAGCACTATCCAAGCACGCCACCTCTCCTCACTTTTATGCATTTACATGGAGCCCTATAGGGGTTGCTACTGAATATTTGAAGAAAGCGATCATCGTTCGGAGTTTTCAAACCATAGAAGTTCCTGCTTTATCGGGAAGGCAGACCATCATCATAGACGGTGATGAATATGAAGATAATTTTACTTCCGGAGGAGCAGCCGATTTACCTCAGGCTTTCAGCGGAAGAATAAAAGACCTGGATTACAAAACGCTACGATATCCGGGACACTATGGGTGGGTAGAAGCTGCTCTGTCCACCATTCCTGAAAACGAGGACAGAGTCAAATCCCTGGAAAGGATCATGCTTCAAAATATACCTTCGGTGGAAGACGATGAGGTGGTTGTATATGCTTCCGTTCAAGGAAAAGATTCAATGGGCAGGCTCAGAAGGAAAGAAGCCTCTTACCGGATCTATCCCACCTATGTTGGGACCAGGAAACTTCGGGCCATCCAGACCACTACTGCAGCCCCTATGTGTGAAGTTGCACGGTTAATGATTCAGAAAAAATGGAAAGGAGCCATAAAACAATCGATGATTGATCCTCTTGACTTCCTCAATGGTCCTTTCGTTTCCTCTATTTATGGTAAATATAACGGGATATAATCACCGGTCAGACTTTTTTATAGGACATTCAATGCACGGCAGCTACCTTTTCATGGTTTTCAAAATAAACTCTTTTAAATCCTCCTTGCATTGAACTAAAGAAGGATAATGGGTATACATCATATGTCCTGCTTCATAGTAAGTCATTTGAATATTTTCCCTGATTTCCGGAGGCATTTTTAAATGATCCAGAGTATATTCCACCCCGTAAAAAACGGTAGCCAAATCGTAATACCCATTCATTATTAGTACTTTCATGTTGGGATCACGAGTCATTGCTCTGGCCATATCCTCGGCAGTACTAATGGCCGCCTGGGTGTTCCATCGTTGGTTGCCCGTATGACTCCAGTCCCACCTGAATCCACTCCTGGACCCAGCACTCGTCTGGTAATGTAGTTTGCGGTCAACACCTAATTCACCATAAAAATAATCCAAAAAGCCAGAGATGTATGCGGGGGAGATGGCCAGACTCTGGGGATCGTATTCTGCTGTCCGGTTCAGTAAATCCTGATTCACTCCCAAATAACGTGAATCCAACCGTCCTACAGTCTTTCCTTCCTCTCTCATTAATTCCTGAAAATATTCTCCCGCAGTCACACGCAGATTGGCTTTCATCCAAAAATCGTCTCCAATCCCGGTATAAGATGCCAGGCGGGAAGCCATATATTGTTTTTCATTTGCCGAAAGGCGATTACCTTTAAACAGAGCCGGCACATATTCAACCTCTGTAAAGTTGCGAACTTCATCTATAAATTCCTCCAGATTTTCTTTCTTATCTTTTACCTTATTGTGATACCATGATGTAGCAGCATAGGTTGGAAAATGAACGATGTAGGAAAGGTCTTCTCCGGGAGGGAAAATTAAAGTTCTCAGATCAAATACGGCCGATACCATGATCACACCATTCATGGCAACACCCCATCGAAGCAGATTCTCCATCACTCCGGCATTTCTGAAAGTACCGTAGCTCTCTCCCAATAAAAACTTGGGAGAGTTCATCCTTCCATTTTGAATCAAAAATTGTTTGATGAACAAACTTATACTCCAGATGTCCTGATCCACACCCCAAAAATCTTTAAACTCCTTTTCTCCCGCAGGTATACTCAAGCCCGTTCCCACAGGGTCCATCATGACCAAATCGGCCATATCGAGAATTGAATAAGGGTTTGATTCAACAGAGTAAGGTGAAGCAGGTGTAAAATCAGGATCATTGACCACTACCCTTCTCGGCCCCAGTATCCCCATGTGCAACCAAAAAGAGGAGGATCCCGGTCCTCCATTATATGCAAAGAGAATAGGTCTGGTTTTGTCTTTACCATCATTCACCATATAACTGGTAAATCCGAAATACGCTACCGGCTTGTTTTGGTCATCTCTTAATTCCAATGTACCCGCCCTTGCAGTATAGCTAATATTTCTTCCATCAATGGTTACATTTCCCTGAGATACAAATTCAACAGATTGTTTGGCAGATTGTGTATCTTTTCCATCCGGTTGCCCAAATAAATAGGGTTGGACATAGATCAAAAGCACAAGAAAAATACAAAGAATACGGTTCATATCAATTTACTATTTAGCAATGAATGAGAAACTTCTGCCACAATATAATACCTTTTTAAATATCCACCCCTTTCTCAAAATAGAAGATAGTGCCCAACCATTGCGGGTTCTGGACAATAAAAAGCTTTAGTCAATAAATTTTAGAAACTCCTATAATCTATGGAAGCCAATCCGATTATTCTATCTTTGCCAGGTTGTTTATGGAAGGATAGATTCGCAGAGAAAAAATATACTTTTAGAATGCAAAAAGTGGCACTTTATTAGCATCATAATGAGTTACGCTCCTTGGAGCCAGATAAATAAAACACAATGGAGTTTAAGATCAATCAGGAAAATATAGAAGAGATCAAAGATCTGATTTCTTCCGGGTCGGATGATATTCTCGTTGATAAATTCAAAGAGATCCATTATGCCGATATTGCAGAGATCATGGAAGAGCTTTCTGTGTCAGAAGCAAAATATATTTTTGACCTGTTAGAAAGTGAAAAAACGGCAGAAACTCTCCTAGAACTTGACGAGGATATCCGGATAAAAATCCTCAATCAACTCAGTCCGATTGAGATTGCGGAAGAATTGAATGAATTGAACACGGACGATGCGGCTGACCTTATTGCTGAGCTTCCCTTTGATAAAAAGCAAGAGGTTATAGCAAGAATTCAGGATACTGAACATGCCAAAGACATTGTCGATTTATTGCGTTATGACGAAGATACTGCGGGGGGTCTGATGGCCAAAGAGTTGATCAAAGTCAATGAAAACTGGACCGTCTTAACTTGTGTAAAGGAAATGCGTCAGCAGGCGAAAGATGTAAAGAGGGTTCATTCCATTTACGTGGTAGATGATGACAATGTTTTAAAAGGACGGCTTTCGCTAAAAGACCTTTTAACGACGAGTACTCGTACTCCCATTCGGGAAATATATATACCTAAGGTCGACTTTGTATATGTCGACACAAAAGACGTAGAGGTGGCACGACTGATGCAAAAATATGACCTGGAAGCCATCCCTGTATTAGATGAGCTGGGCAGGTTGGTGGGAAGAGTTACTATCGATGATATCGTTGATGTCATCAAGGAAGAAGCCGATAAAAACTACCAGCTTGCTGCCGGTATTTCGCAAGATGTGGAAGCCGATGACAATCTGATTGATCAGACCAAAGCCAGACTTCCCTGGTTATTACTTGCACTGTTAGGAGGGTTTGTAGCCGTAAAAGTGTCGGGAAGTTTTGAAGCGGCCATGGAGCAGTATCGCGTTTTGTTTTTCTTTACTCCTTTGATTGCGGCTATGGCAGGCAATGTAGGCGTCCAGTCCTCCGCCATCATTGTACAGGGTCTTGCCAACAACACTTTAACCGGTTCATTGCTCAAACGGCTTCTCAAGGAATTATCTTTAAGCATCCTTAATGGGCTTCTTTTGGCTATTTTCCTACTGGTTGGAAGCTTTTTTTTACTTCAAATTGATCTGTTGGTTGCCGTCACAGTAGCCATAGCGCTTATTACTGTAATTGTCATTGCTTCATTAATAGGCACTTTTGTCCCGTTTACTTTAAATAAATATGGTATCGATCCGGCTCTTGCCACTGGCCCCTTCATCACTACAAGCAATGACATTTTTGGTATTCTCATTTATTTTACCATTGCCAAGATCATTCTTGGATTTTGAAATTAAGTACCACGATTTTACATTTTTTAATCTACTCACCGCCCATTTAGTAAGGTGTGACTACTTAGGTAGTCTGTACAAATGAGTTGTATTGTAATGATTTTTAACATTGATCCAATAATTTTGTCTCTTTCCCTATATCTTTGGGAGTTTAGGATGGAAAAATTTGAAGCAGTGAAAATCTGCACAATATGCGGGAAAAAATATAACATGAGTGCGTAGTGAAAGGATGCAAGCATGAAGGCATAATGTTCATTACCGGGCAATTAAACTGGCAAATGATGGCTGCTTAATTAACCAGACTCAACTCAACGCTTTTACTTTTGGTCTGTAACTCAACACTTCTTTAAATTCGCATTACCAAAACACCGAATACAAGAGTGCCAGGATAATGAGTACCCCATACGCGGCCAAATTAAAGCCTTGACTGGTGATAAAAGTTTCTTTGGATAATGGTATTGATTTAGGATCTTCATCATGTTCAGCGGTCAAAAGACTTACCATCACAATGGTAGCTATTGTGATCATACAGGTGTACATCATTTGATCCAGAAACGGCATCTCAATAGGAAGAAACTTTAATAATAATGCTACTGGTATGGAAACCACAACTCCCACAATAGCACCTTTACTATTGGCCTTTTTCCAGAATAAGCCCATTAAGAAAACCCCTAAAATACCTGGACTGACTACTCCGGTATATTCCTGAATATATTGAAACATTTGTGGCATAGTATCCAGTGCCGGAGCAACCAATACCGCTATCACCAATGCAGTCAATACAGTGATTCTGCCTACCGGAACCAAATCAGAGCCATCCGTTTTTTTCGAGAGGTAAGGTTTATATATATCCATTGTAAAAATGGTGGCCGTGGAGTTCAACATAGATGCAAGTGATGATACGATCGCTGCGGTTAAAGCAGCTACTACAAGCCCTTTAATACCAGTAGGAATAAATGTTTTGATTAGCCAGGGATAGGAAATATCGTAATTGATTTCCCCACCGGACTTCAAAAAATCAGACTGAACCCCTTCAATCATAGCTGTACCTGCCGGCTGGGTAAACATAACAAATGCAATAATACCCGGAATCACTACGAATAAAGGAAGCAACAACTTCAGAAAAGCTGCAAAAGCCAATCCCTTTTGTGCTTCCCTCAATGATTTTGCTGCCAGCGCACGTTGAATGATGTATTGGTTAAAGCCCCAATAATATAGATTAGCTACCCACATTCCCCCAATCAATACGGTGATTCCCGGCAGATTCATAAACTCCGGATTATCTTTTTTCAGGATCATATTAAATTTTTCACCTGCAACCTCATAAATGTGATTCAGTCCATGAATCACGCCCCCCTCAGGGGTTACATGATGAAGCGCGATCATGGTGGTTATCAGACCCCCTACCACCAACAATACCACTTGAATGACATCAGTCCATGCTACAGCAGCCAGGCCACCCCAGATAGAATAAGCTGCCGCAAAAAATGCCAATCCAATAATATAATACATTATTGAAGATCCATCACCCGTTCCCAATATGGTATCCAATGCTTTAGCTCCTAAAAATAAGACAGAAGTAAGGTTAACAAAAATAAACAATGCGACCCAAAAAATGGCAAGTATGGTTTTCAGGTTAGTATTAAAGCGGTTTTCGATGAATTGTGGGATAGTAAAAAGTCCCTGCTTAATAAAAATTGGCAGAAAAAATTTAGCTACCACAATCAGTGTCAATGCGGCCATCCACTCATAACTTGCTATGGCCAAACCTACAGCAAAACCGGATCCGGACATACCAATAAACTGTTCAGCGGATATATTTGCCGCAATCAGTGAGGCTCCGATCGCCCAGAATGGCAGACTTTTACTGGCTAAAAAATAATCCTCAGCACTTTTGGTTTCTCCTTTTTTCGTCCTTGACACCCACAAACCCACAGAAAGAATTACCATGGCATACATAGTAAATATTATATAGTCTAAAACCTGAAATGTTCCCATATTTTTTTCATTCGTTCCTTAAGGTAAACCATTGATTGCAAATTTGCATGACGCCATGCTATAAAGGTAAACAGTTTCATGAAAATCCTGCGAAAAAATAAAAGCAGAGAAAAGTGCAGATAAAACTGGCGATTGTTCAACAAATGTTGCAAATGGCAATATCCCCATAAAGTGCTGATTTTTTTGAGTTAAAAAATAATACATCATATTTTTAAGGAAGAAAATGTTAAAATTCTTCAGTTATTACCTATTTTGGTTAAAGTTGAAAAAGTCATTTTTAAATTACATTGAAAAATAGTATGGTCATAAATAATTTTACAACTGAAATCAGTGTTTATCAATTCAATGAGTAATTTTTTAAAGGTCGCCGGTTTGTTGATGGCCTTTGCAATAGCCAGCTTGCTATGGACAGGATGCTATAATGATCCATTTACCATAGCAGAAAATACATTTGATCATTTTTTCTTGTATTCCGATAAGCAAGTCATGCCGGTCACTGTTTCCGGTAATACAGCATCAGGCAAAATGATTTTGATTATCCATGGTGGACCTGGGGGTGGAGCATTGGTATATAAAGATTCCTATATGGATGAAATAGTAGAACGTGATTTTGCTGTGGTTTACTGGGATCAGCGATATGCAGGAGGTAGCCAGGGCAATGGCGGCCCATCGCACATTTCAAATTTCAGACGTGACATAATGAAATTGATCCACCTTTTGAAATCAAAATACGGCTCTCAACAAAAAATTTACTTGTTTGGGCACAGCTGGGGTGGATTTTTAGCCCCATATTTTTTAATAGAATCAAACAATCAGGATCTGGTTGAAGGATGGATTCAGGTTGGTGGCGCCCACAATTATCTGATGAACGATTCCCTGACTCTCCAAATGCTTTTGTTTTACGGACAACAGGAATTGAATGCTGGAAGAAACACGAATGACTGGAGCCCTATTGTTGAATTTTGTTCCAATAACGATTTCAGAGGGAGGAGCAATGCCATCCGACTCAATCAATATGCACATTTGGCAGAAACCCTGATGCCTGATGTTATTGAACCCGATTTTGATTTGATCTCAAATTTTATTTCCCTAAAAATACCCCTTACTGCCCATCTGACCAATTTATTGGCTTCAGGTATTCAAAAAATTGATGAACCTACTTACACGGAACCTATCAGTGAAAATTTATATAAAATCAATATTCCGACTCTATTGCTTTGGGGTCTTTATGATTTTGTCTGTCCTCCGGGACTAATGGAGGATATATTGGAAAATGCCGGGAGCCAGCAAATTGAATTTCATTTATTTCAACGTTCAGGACATTCCCCTATGGCCAATGAGCCTGAGCTGTTCTGGTCAGGCGTCGTAGACTGGATCCATAGAAATTAGCAACCATTTGAGCCGATATTTTTCATAAAAAGTAAATCAATGCAACTGCTACAAATTCTTATCTTCTGTACTATTACCTTAATATTTCAAATCAGGGTATGGAGTCAGACCTCAGGATATGAATCTACCCAGGGTATGCGGGCAGCTTATATGGGTTCAATCATTTATTCCGGATTTACATTAGGCATAGAAATTCCAAAATCAACAAAACCTTTTCTCAAAGCAGGGTCCTACGGGACAAAAACTCATTACAAGGAACAATTCAATACATTAAATTTTGGACTATACCATCATCCGACATTTCACACGTTACTTTATGCACAATATGAATTGATTTTCAGAAGGCAATATAGTGGTGGATTCTTTTACGATGCCGGTCCTGGTTTTGGAGTAAGCAGAACTTTTGTGGCCGGGCCGGTATATGAAGTAAATGACCAGGGACACATAGATCAAAAAAGTCTTCCCGGGCATTTTTATGTATTAATGAGTGGAAGTGGATCTTTAGGATATAATTTTGGAAAAAACTCAAATCTGCCATTGAAGATGTTTCTTAAATCAAGTATCTTTTTGATGGGGCCCTATAACAAATTTGTTTATTTCAGACCTACCATAGAGGCCGGTGCTATTTTTATTATAAAGGGTGCGGGCAGCATTGCTTTATAGTCTTCATTTGATTAAAAAACCAATATATAATTTTTACCGGGAAATGGATGGAATCATATTCTAATACTTATCCAGTATTGCTCTCAAGTGTTGTATTTTTACAGGTTTTGTCAGATAGTCATTCATTCCAGCTTTGAAAGCTTCATCTTTTTCCTCCTTCGAAGCGCCAGCTGACAAACCAATAACTGGCACCTTGGTTTCATTTGATTTATCCATTTCCCTGATGAGTTTTGTCGCTTCCAACCCATCGCACTCTGGCATTTGTATATCCATCAGGATTAGATCAACTTCAATTTTCCTTTTTAAATCCAAAGCTTCCCATCCATTGGATGCTTCAAAAACCACAACATTAGATAATACTTTCTCAAGCATAGTTTTAATCAAAAAACGATTGATTAATACGTCTTCAACCAATAGGATTTTTCTTTCCTTACTGTCACGTTGATTATCAGGGATATCATAAAGATCCTGTTTACCTGCAACATTCAAACCCAATCGGTGAATTCTTAATGATTGTTCAATACTTTGATATAAATCATTAATTTTTATAGGTTTGTATATCGCTGTCAAATGAAACAGCCATCCTCCTTTTTCAACTTCTTTAGAATTGTCAGTAATGGACTTCATCAAAATAACCGGAATACTTTTTTCTACATACTGTCTTTGATCCCTTAACGCATTGAGAATATCAATTCCGCCGAAATGAGGCATATCCTTGTCAAGAATTAAAACATCAATATCAAAATCAATTAAATTTCGCAATGCTTCTTTACTATTATCAAATAGGATGCAATCCATTCCCCAGTGCTTCATATGACTGGTGACAATGTCCAATGATTGTATGTTATCATCTACAATTGCAGCTCTTTTACCTGAAAACACGTTTTGGAAAGTTTCATTTTTCGGGTTATACCCAGTTATGATAGAAAATGAAAATGTACTACCTTCACCGAGCTTGCTGCTTACTTTGAGTTGGGATCCCATTTTCTCTACTAACATTCTGGCAATGGTTAAACCCAGTCCTGAACCTCCATATTTTCGGGTAGTTGAACTATCCCCCTGATCAAAAGCATTGAATATCCTGGTCAACTGGTCTTGGGAAATACCAATACCGGTATCTTTGATGGAAAAATGGTAAATCCCTTCCCGGTCATTCAGCGGTGTAAAAGAGATGTTTAATTCTACTTCACCGGATTCTGTAAATTTCACTCCATTTCCAAGAAGATTCACCAGAATTTGATTCAACCGTACAGGATCAATATTGGCAAAAAAGGGTATTTCCATATCAAAACGCAGCAAAAGTTCAACACCTTTATTGGAGGCCTGGTAATTGACAAGATCCAAAGCTTTCTCAGCCAATTCAATGATATTCGTTTCTGAAAATTCCAGATCAATTTTTCCCGCTTCAATTTTCGATATATCCAACAAATCATTAATGAGACTAAGGAGTGTTTTGCCTGAAAAACTTACATTTTCTAAATATTGTCGTTGGCTGGCTTCCACATCAGAGGTTAGAAGAATATCAGTAAATCCGATGATACTGTTGAGAGGGGTTCTGAATTCATGACTTATATTTGCAATAAACTTAGATTTAGCAACATTGGCAGCCTCTGCCTGCAATTTTGCCTCGGACAGTTGATTGATGTAATTAAGTTTTAAATGAAGATTTACCATTAATTCTGCAAAAATCATCAAGACATTTTTTTCGCGATCTGAATATACTTTTTTCTTTTTCACCGAGTCAAATCCCACAAA
The DNA here is from genome assembly GCA_035327565.1 of Saprospiraceae bacterium. Classification (GTDB taxonomy): domain Bacteria; phylum Bacteroidota; class Bacteroidia; order Chitinophagales; family Saprospiraceae; genus JABDLO01. The sequence continues at coordinate 41,908 of DAOLDB010000011.1, read as the reverse complement.
TCCAATCGGTTGAGCTCCTTTCATCATAGGTATTGCAATCAGACTCTGAATGTTCTGAGGCTCTAAAATATTTCGGACTTCATCCCCGGGAGGAAGTTGGTATATGTCCTGAATATACATTTCTTTCCCTTTAAGGTGTGGAGCTACCCAATGAGGAATTAAATTCAAATCCAGATCCTGAAGGGTTTCAATTTCAGCGGATATTCCTTCCGCACACCATTCATATGTGTTGGAACATGTATTGGCAGTAAAATCATACGTAAATATATAAGCTCTGTCTGCTCCCATTGTTTTTCCTATTTCCTCCAATACTTTGTGTATTACAGCATTGACTTCCTCCGGATTTATATGAATAAATTCTTTGGCCAATTTAACCAGCAACTCCATCGCATTCTGGTACTCTTTATTTTCTGTAATATCATTGACCAATACCACCCATCGCAGAGTATCTAAACAATTGATCTCAATTTTATACCATTTATTTTTGGATGCTGAATACTGTTCATAAACTATGTGATCCTGATTACTTGTAAGCATGGCTTCCATTCTCTGCCAATTAATACAGGTATCCCCATATTTTTCCACCATAGTACGCACTGATTGATTAATCAGCATTTCAGAATCAATACCAACCATTTTAGAAAATTCAGGATTCACTTCCTGAATTTTCCATTCATGACTTTGAAGTTGTGTTCTTTCGTTTTTATAAAGCCATAAAAAACCTAATTCTGAAAGTTGAAATTCACCTATGTAACTTTGAATTTCTTGCATATTGGTAATAATTTTATTTTCAGACACATCAATAGCCTGGAATTCAAATCTTTAATAAATATTACTATAAATTAGAGTTCAGTGACAATTAGAAAATTAAAGATAGAAAAAATAACACAAGTACACTAAAAGTGGTCTGCTTTCCTTAAATGCCCATAAAAGTTAATCTCCTGATTTCGAAAACTTCCTACTCATTTGGGGGACATCCCTGGCCACCATACGAACGGTATTTTTCAATCTTTCTTCCAGCAAAACCACTTTTCCAGTTTTCATTTTCTTCAGGAGTTCATCTGTATAATGCCGAATGGTAATCAATTCCAGATGATTATCAATCAGCACTTTAAAAGCAGGTTTTAAGTCCTCGAGAAAACCATTAATTTTTTTTGGTTCATCATGGACTGAAATGGTAAATGATATGGCAGTATTTCTCATCATATTCACTTTGATTCTATGTTGAGCCAGTAGTGAAAACAGACTGGATAGATGATGTTCAGCGACAAACGAAAAATCATTGGTGGAAATATGCAAGAGCTTTTGATTTGGTTCAATGACTAATACTGGTGGATATGAAGAATCGGTATCTTCAGTAATTAATGTACCCGTATTCAAAGGATTTGCAAACGGTCGCACATAGAGAGGAATACCTTTATTCTGAATGGGTTTTATGGTTTTTGGGTGTATAACTTTTGCCCCGTAATAGGTCATTTCTACTGCTTCTCGGTACGACAACCGCTCAATTAAAGTAACATGATCAAATTCATCGGGATCTGCAGTCAATATGCCCGGAACATCTTTCCATATATGCATACTCTCAGCGTCCAAACAATAACTAAAGATGCCTGCTGTGTAATCAGAACCCTCTCTTCCTAATGTTGTAGTATTATTTTCAGAAGTCGAACCAATAAAACCCTGTGTTATCACTATCTGATGATCTTTAAGCAACTCTGTTACCCGCTTTCTGATTTTTTCAGATGTACTATCCCAAATTACTTTTGCCTCGCGATACGTTTCATCTGTTACCAATACGTCTCTCACATCTAACCATGCCACTTGTAAACCTATCTTACTGAGATAGTGAAACATAATTCTCGAAGACAATAATTCGCCCACTGAGACCATCTGATCATAGAGATAGTCATAGGGTTCAGAAAGCTCTTCTTCAAGGATCCATTCTACTGATACCAAAAGATCATTCAGCTCAGAAATCAAGGGTTCACCCATCTCCAACGCATAGACTTCGTTATAGTGAAGGTTTCTTATTTTTTCCAGCTTTTCCTTGGCTGATTCAATGTTTCCATTATAATAGGTATGCAAAACATCCTCTAAAGCGTTGGTCATTTTACCCATTGCAGAAACTACCATAACCACCTTATCATTATGATGTTGGTTCATAATGCTCCCTGTATTCTTTATGTTTTCCGCATCTTTTACTGATGCCCCACCAAATTTGAAAACTTTAATATTCACGAATTAATTATTTTTGATTACAAATTGGTTTTGCAAGTGTACAAGACAGAGTTCCTTTGATCAAACAACAGGAACATCTTACTGTTATTACCAATGATAAAAGTGCAAAACTAAAGTATGGAATGCTGCTCAGATCATATTTTTATACAAATATTTAAAGATTAATTTTAATCTGATGTCCGGACATTCGTTATTTGATGCATTTTTGTTGCTATGGATTGGAATGATTTCTGTGTTTACCATACTTTTGCTTATAGTTTTGGCTGGAAAAACTTTAATTTGGACCATAAACAGGTATGTTCCCAGCTTTACGGAAATCGCATGGGAGGATAAAAGTGGGATTCAAGATGATGTGATCGCTGTAATTACCGCCGCGGTGAATCAGTTAACAGAACAAACCGGCAAGATTGAACATATCATAGAAATCAAGAATGATAAAAAACCCGGTTGAGTTTATCTATTAGGTAGATTAATCTGGAAAAGCACCGGTTTTTTGTAATGTGAACTATTTGAATATGAATTTAACGAGAAAAGAGATAAAACTTGCTCTGGTATACAGGGATATGTGGCAATCATCAGGTAAATATGTACCAAGAGTTGACCAATTGGAGCAAGTGGCTGACCCCATCATCCAAATGGGTTGTTTTTACAGGGTGGAAACCAATGGAGGAGGTTTCGAACAGGTAAATCTTTTGTTTGGTGAAAACCCGAATCATTCTGTGAGAAAATGGACCCGGGCATTTAACAAAGCAGGGATAAAAACCCAAATGCTTGAAAGAGGTTTGAATGCCCTCAGGATGAGTCCGGTACCTGCAGATGTTCGCCGGTTAATGTTCCATGTGAAAAAGAAACAGGGTACAGACATTTCAAGATCTTTTGATGGTTTAAACAATCCCCAAAATCTTTCTTTGTCATTCCAGTATGCAAAAGAAGCCGGAATGATTGCCCAGGGTGCATTGAGCATTACCCACTCTCCTTTGCACACTGTGGATTATTTTATCCAACTAGCAGATCAATATATAGATCTTGGAGCTGAAGAAATCTGTGTAAAAGACATGGCTGGAGTTGGCAGACCAGCCAGTATCGGCAAGATCATCCATGGAATTCGACAGAGGCATCCCAACATCACCATACAATACCATGGTCATTCGACTCCCGGATTTAGTGTGGCCACATCATTGGAGGCAGCCAGAAGTGGGGTGGATATTATAGATGTGGGTATGGAACCTTTATCTTTTGGTACCGGTCATGCAGATTTGCTTACAATTCATGCAATGCTTACAGATGCCGGCTTTCAGGTTGATGATATAGATATGAAGGCTTACATGGAGGTTCGGAGTCTCACTCAATCCTTTATCGATGATTTTCTTGGATATTACATTAACCCTATAAATCGCCACACTTTACCGCTTTTAATAGGGTCCGGTTTACCTGGCGGCATGATGGGCAGTCTGATGTCTGATTTAGAGAAAAATCTGGAAAGTCTCAATAGGTGGATTGAAAAAAATGATAAAAGCATATTGACTCAGGATGATTTACTGATCAAATTATTTGAGGAAGTGGAATATGTATGGCCCAGGATGGGGTATCCGCCTTTGGTAACCCCATTCAGTCAGTATGTAAAGAATGCGGCACTGATGAATGTAATACAAATGGAAAAAGGTAACGAAAGATGGAGTATGATTGATGAAAATACCTGGTCGATGATTTTAGGAAATACAGGTCAATTGCCCGGAGAAATTGGTAGTGAATTAAAAGAGCTGGCTGATAAGCAAGGCAGAACTTTTTATCACGGAAACCCACAGGAGCTTTATCCCGATGAGTTGGAAAAATACAAAACGATTATGAAGGAAAAAGGATGGGAAACCGGACCTGATGAAGAAGAATTAATGCAATTTGCTATGCATCCCAGACAATATGAAGATTTTAAGACGGGAAAAGCCAAAGAGAAATTCAATGAAGATTTACAAAAAAGACGAAAAGCTGCTACCGATATATCTCAGAATCAATCATCCCCGGTCGAAAGGAAAAATACATATCCACAGGAAATGAAAATTGAGGTAAATGGAAAAAACTACCATGTAGTGGTTAGTTACCCGGAACAAGAGAAAATTCGGGAGAAGAATTCACCTCAGGATTCTACTACTTCAGGATCATTGTCCAATGGCAAAATCAAGGATAACGAAACTTATAAATACATCACTGCTCCTTTGGAGGGTAAATTTTATCTGACCAAAGAATCTTCAGAGCAACCCATTCAGGTGGGTGACCGGGTCAACAAAGGAGATACAGTGGCCTATATAGAGTCTATGAAAGTAATCAATGCTATTACTGCTGACAAAGAAGGAACAGTGGTTTCAATTATTGCTGTTCATGGGGCGGAGATTGATGAAGATGAAAAACTGATTAAGCTATCCTGATTCTATGGAGATTTTCCGTAAGTTGTATGATATGACTGCCATTGAAGGCATTTTGAATGAGCCTTTAAGTCTATTAATGATCATCATAGGAATCATTCTTCTATATCTCGGGATAGGTAAACGATTTGAACCTTTACTGCTCGTTCCGATAGCCTTTGGAATAATTCTGGCCAATTTTCCCGGAAGCCAGATGGGAGTGATCGGAAACCAGGAAAGTATTGATATAGAAAGTGCTTCCATATTGGAGATAGCGTCAAAATATGGCATTATCAATATGCTCTATTTTTTATTAATAAAAACGGGGCTTTTGCCACCTTTGATCTTTCTTGGCGTGGGTGCATTGACTGATTTTGGGCCTATGCTTCGCAATCTGAGGCTCGCATTTTTCGGTGCTGCTGCGCAAATTGGAATATTTACAGTAGTGATAGCAGCCGTTTTGTTTGGCTTCAGTCTTCCGGAAGCAGGGGCGCTGGGTATTATTGGTGGAGCCGATGGCCCCACGGCTATTTACACATCGATTGTACTGGCTCCCCATTTGTTGGGTCCTATTGCCATAGCTGCTTATTCATATATGGCACTGGTTCCGGTGATCATTCCTTTTGTGGTACGTTTTACAATGAATGAAAATGAATTAAAAATCAATATGAAGGAAGAAGACAAAAAGTTTCCTTCATCACAGCAAATAAAAAATCCAAGGCTTTTGAAGATTGCTTTTCCTATTGCACTCACCTGTATTATTGCCGTCATTGTCCCCACTTCGCTTCCATTGATAGGGCTTTTGATGTTTGGTAACCTGATTAAAGAAATAGGATCTGATACCAAAAGATTATTTCAGGCTGCTTCAGAAACCATCATGAATACAGCTACCGTATTCTTAGGATTATTGATAGGAGCAACAATGACTTCTGCAACATTCCTTAACACCCAGACTCTGTTGATTATTGTTGGAGGATTATTTGCATTCATCATCAGTATTGCAGGGGGTATCTTCGCAGTAAAAATATATAATTTAATTGCCCGCAAAAAAATCAATCCATTGATTGGAGCCACAGGATTGAGCGCTGTACCTATGGCATCACGAGTTGCCAATGACATTGCCTTAAAGCACGACGCTTCCAACCATATTTTACAATATGCTATGTCCAGCAATATTTCCGGTGTCATTGGCAGTGCAGTGGCTGCCGGAGTTTTAATCACCTTTCTGGGAAATTAAACCAACAAATACACGAAAAAAATATTTATGATACTTGTTGCTAAAAATATTAAAAAAAGCTATCGCAACCTACATATACTTTTGGGTGTAGATCTTGAAATTAATAAGGGAGAAATGCTGAGCATTACGGGTAAGTCAGGTACTGGCAAAAGCACTTTACTCCATATTCTTGGTACTTTGGACTTTGCGGATGAAGGAAAGGTCTCTATTGAGAATACCGACGTTTCTTCCCTAAGTGCAAAGCATTTGGCTCATTTCCGGAATGATAAAATAGGATTTATTTTTCAATTTCATCATTTATTGGCTGAATTTACTGCAGTGGAAAATGTTTGTATCCCGGCACTTATCCGGGGAGATAATAAAAATAAAGCCATTGTACGAAGTAAAGAACTTTTAAGCTATCTGGGATTATCTGACAGGTTGAATCATAAACCTGCACAGTTGTCAGGTGGAGAACAACAAAGAGTGGCTGTGGCCAGAGCACTCGTAAATCAACCGTCCATTGTTTTTGCAGATGAGCCAACCGGAAATTTGGATAACCAAACTTCTGAAGAAATGCACCAGCTTTTCCTCAAAATGCAAAAGGATTTTGATCAAACATTTGTAATCGTCACCCACAATATGGAATTGGCAAAACTTAGCGACAGAATAATGGAAATGGCCGGCGGAACCCTTCATATTGTCTGAGAGTGATTTTATAAACTTTGAAAAGTGTAAGTGTGAAAACAAATGAAAGACATGATTGCATCTCAATTTTCACTATTGCATATAATCTACTTCGAAGACTGCCATTGCCACACCATCTGTGGACTGTAAAGTCAGAACATCCTCTTTGAGAGCGTATTTTGTTGTTTGATCCAATGCTTTTAGTAGAGCTGATTCAATGTTCATGTCAGGACACATCATTCGCGTTGCTCCAATTTCTGAAAAATCAAGCATTTGGTGATCAACATGAAAGTGACCCATTATGGTATTACATCCGGCATACCCCCTCAATTGGTTATCATGCGAATACAATACAATATGAGGTTTATTTCTGTCCTCAGATCGGTGGGTTACGGGTTTACCTTCCAACCTGACCAAAACCCAATTTTTGTCTTTAATTCCTTCAGATACTTTGCCTAAAATGTATTGATCTTTGAACTTACCCTCAATGACACCCCCATTTAAATCCATTTGCATGATTTTATTTTCTCCGACTTTGTACCGTGTAGCCATTTCGGTTGGATCAATATTTACCCAAACTACAGCACCTCCATCTTCTGTCCATGAGAATGCTCCTTCCACCATAAATACCTTATCGGATTTACCAATATATTTTCGTTGTAAATGGAAGGTATGATCTTCTCTTAAGCGGATGACGGTGAGTATACCTTCACAATCAGCACAGGGTAAAACTCCTTTATATACACCTTGCCAATCCAGTGCAAGTCTGCTGCTGTGCATGTCTGTAATGATTTCCGGTTTGAATTTCATCCATGGAATGGTTATTGATTGACCAAATATTAAAAATCCGTCTTGAAACATCCATTGTCCATCTTTAGTTATCAATTCAAAAAACATGTCCTCCAGCTGCATATCCTGGCATGCTTTTTTTGTTGCAGCGAGAGGAGAGAGCTCTAAAGTAGTGTCACTGATTTGTTTAAAGGCACCGGTGAATGTATTACATCCCGCATTACCACTTACCAGACCTTTTATGCTGTCAAACTGAATAAATGGGTTTGCTTTTATGGTAGTCAATGTGGATACAGGCCGACCATTGATTTCTTCTAATGTCCATTTTTGATTCATCCAACTCTGGCCTTCTATGCCTTTTGTTGTGGCATCGGAAGAATTATCACTTTTTGAAATATTGCATGAAGTAATGCATATATAAAACAATACCAATAATAATAATCGATGGAGCATAAAGGAAAGATTGAATTTTTAGTTTTTGAAAAGAATAAAAATCTATATATATAGAACAGAAAATCAATCATTTAGTTTTAATGTACTAACTTTATAATTTTGCGTAAATCTTAAATAAGGGCATTTATAATTCATAGAATTTTAGTTAAAATGTACCTTCCCCTGTGGAAACTGGATATGGATATATTTCTCCAATACGGCAACGACTGGAAAGTTGAATTTCCAAAGGCATTTCCTGTGGTTCATGAATATATTCATTGGGCACATCAGATAGCTCAGGAATCCAATATCTGATAAATTCACCTGACGGATCATATCTTTTTCCTTGCTGCACAACATTAAACCGCCTGTTCTCCCTGGGGTCGCTCCCGACACCAGCTATATAATTCCAGTTTCCATAATTACTGCATGGATCATAATCGATTAAAAGAGATTCTAAATATTCTGCACCCATTAACCAATTGATCTCCAAATCATGAATTAGAAAAGAAGCAACATTCTGCCTACCCCGGTTTGACATATACCCTGTATGGTTTAATTCCCTCATATTTGCGTCAACAAAAGGTATTCCGGTTTTCCCCTGAGCCCATAGTTGAAATTTTTCCCGATCCTCAGCCCATTTTCCAGATATTCCTTTAGTACCGCCCGGTCTAAATATATTATTGCCGTGTTTTTTTCCCATGAGTCTGAAAAAATCGCGCCACATTAATTCATACTTTAACCAATAAGTAGAATCATTGGCAATGATTTCCTTTTCAAATAACTGGATTTCATGATAAATCATTTTAGGGGATAAACAGCCTTGAGCGAGATAAGGACTAAATTTAGAACTATAATCATTTCCCAACAACCCATTCCTGGTCATTTTATAGTATTGTATCCATTTGCCTTCCCATAAATAATAATTTAACCTCTCCAAACCTGCTGTCTCACCCCCCTTCCATGCCATATGCTTCGCTTTTTTAATTTCAACATCGCTATAACCCAGTTTATTAAGGTCCGGTAATTCTTCACTTTCAATTTTAAATGGAATTCCTTGTAATCTAAAAGGAACCGGCAAAGGTTTTCTAACCTGCACAATATGTTCCACTTCCTTTCTAAAATTACTAAAAATATCAGGAGTATGTGTAACGGGAAAAGGTAAATCCGCAGTATAATAAAGCATTTTACCCCTGCTAAACCTGATTTCCCGACCAATTTCCCAAAGATTTTTTTCCAGACGATCCTGAACTTTTACTTCTTCATCTGTCCTTTCACGATTACAAAAAACCCAAGAAGCTTTAGTACTATTAACGATTTCAGGAATAATGACTTCAGGCTTCCCTACCCTGATGATCAGGTCCGATCCGGTTTTGATCAGATTATTCTTTAGATCAAGAACCGAATCAATCATAAATTTTGCCCTGAATACTCCCGTTTTCCTAAATCCAAAATGGGTAAAACGATTAAACAATCTTTCATCGAATATGTATACCGGAACAATATAGTCCAATGATTCCATTGCTTCTGTCAGTGCCTCATTATCATGTAGCCTGAGATCATTCCTAAACCAAACAATACCTGATTTCATCAATATGTTGTAATAAGATTAGGAGGGTAAACCTGAATAGTGAAGTTTTCCTAACAAAATAACATTAAAAAATGAACTGTGTTTATATGAATTCTTTCCAAACACAAAATAATCATTCAAAAAAATAAATGAATAATGAATAATTTTCAATATTGAATTCAAACCGATGAATACAAAATGCTGTTTATATTATACCATTTAAAATAGATACTCAAATATTTTTTCAAATCAAAATGAAATAACAATGAAAAATGCACTTTTATTTAGTTTTTTAAGTTTAGGAATTTTCCTGATGGGATGCAAATCTGACACTCCGCTTGATCAAAGTGATGAGTACAAGGACATTATGAAAGTTCACGATGATGCCATGGAGAAAATGTCGGAAATAAACGAATTGGGGCAACAACTTGTCCAATATGCTGAAGGTCAGGCTGACTCAACTATGGCAGCCATGGCGCATGAACTCAGAATGAAGCTCGAATCAGCTGAAGACGGAATGATGAACTGGATGCAGGGATGGAAGTTGCCAGAAAAACCATCCAAAGAAGAAGCGATGGAATTTTTTGCCAAACAAAAGGAGCAGGTGAATTCCGTTAGCATGGATATCAATAAATCTATTGAAGAAGCAAAAAATTTCCTACAAAAAAGTAAAAACGAATAAGATCATATTAGTATGTCTGAATGTAAATCATACACCCATGCACTGATCATGGGTGTATTTTTATTTTTTGTGGGATGTACTTTTGAAAAAGATCAAGGCCCTTTACCCTATTTAGGCCACAAAAAAGTTATTGAAGGTCAGGAAGTTCCCCATTCGATCAGACCATTTCGATTGATCAATCAGGATAGTATATGGATTACTAATGCTACACTTGAGCCTTATATATACATTGTTGATTACTTTTTCATATCCTGTCCTTCTATTTGCCCAATCGTAAAAAAACAAATGCTTCGAATTTACGAAAGATATAAAAATGAAGATCTCATCAAGTTGGTTTCCATATCTATGGATCCCAAAAGGGATTCTGTAGGAGTATTAAAAACTTATGCTACCAATTTGGAAGTTGATCACAATAAATGGTGGTTCCTTACAGGCAATAAGCAGGAAATTCTGGATCTGGCCTCCGATTATTTCATTGTGGCTTATGAGGATGATTCTGCTCCCGGCGGATTTGATCACAGTGGAAAAATAATTCTTGTAGATCGAAAAGGCAGGGTTCGGGGGTTTGCAGAAGGTACCGACAAAGATTCAGTAACAGGGTTCTTTAGGATCATTGACAGACTGATCAGGGAATATCAATCTATAGTGGATGGTGAAAATTAACCGAATTACTTTTTACCCATCAGACTTTTTATTTTCTTTTCAAGAGAAAGTTCATCACCCGGACTATAACCTGTATGACTGTAAACAATCTTTCCATTTCCATCTAATAAATACGATTGAGGAATACTTGCAATCCCTAAAGTTTGAACTAACATACCGGATTCATCTGCAAGAATCGTATATTCCCAACCTTTCGAACTTACCAAAGCAGGCACTTTTCTCAGGCTTCTTGCATTATCCGTTGTGATGGCAATCAACTCTACGCCAAATTCTGATTTCCAATTTTCGTAAAGATCCGCAATATTATCCAGCTCATTAATACACGGCTTGCACCAGGTTGCCCAAAAACTTATGACGACTGGTTTTCCCTGCCCGATATATTCAGAGGTGTTAACCTTTCGACCATCCATTGTAGTTAAAACTTCTTTTGGAAATTCTCTATTAAAATCGAAAAAGTTGCTATTCAATAAAAAAGATATAAAAACAATTATTAATACGTTCATTTTTCCAGAAAAAATTAAATTATTATTCTAAACTTTGCAAAATTAATCTATAAACGAGAAATTGACGATTTTCTGTCATGTAAATATGAATAAACTGGGTACTGTGAAACAATGTTGGTTAAATACCTGGATGCTGATTGTCTTACATGCCTTTTCAATATCTTCACAAAACCCTCTACGGATAAGTGGGGTGCTTGAGAACAATATCAATCAATTCATTCGCGACAGCCTTATTGGAGCTGAAGGGATTCCGCAATATGAAAATAATGATTTGGGGGGAGAGTTGTGGTTTGACCTGAATGCATCATATAAAGGTATACGGGCAGGAATTCGATTGGACGCTTTTCGCAATTCCAATCTGTTAAATCCAAACGATTCTTATACCGAAGCAGGTTTGGGCAGGTTTTATATATCAGGTGATATAGGAAAATTATCTCTATATACCGGATATATCTATGACCAGATTGGAAGTGGAATTATATTCAGATCCTACCAGGAAAGACCCCTATTGATTGACAATGCTTTGGTAGGGGGAATGGCGCGTTATACGATTAATGACCGATTTTCAATTACAGGATACTACGGAGGGCAGAAGCAATTGTTTGGACTTTACCCAAATCTCATCAGAGGATTTTCGGCCGATGGTTACTTTGAAATCGGTAAGGAAGAAAAAATCACGATGGCACCAGGAATAGGATATATCAACCGCTTGCTTTCAGACTCCAATATGGATGGGATTGTGGATGTATTAAGAACATATCTTGAAGAAGATCGAGTGACTCCAAGATTCAATGTTTACATGGGAACCCTATACAATACCTTGACATACAAAGCGATTACATGGTATGTGGAAGGGGCGGTAAAATCACCGGATCTGTTCTTTGATCCCAATGCCATCAGGACAGAAATTACCGGAAGAAAAGCCTTCGGTAAATATGTTCGTAAACCAGGAACTGTTTTTTATACCAGTTTGAGCATGGGACTCAAAAACCTTGGAATTACAATGGAAGGGAAAAGAACCCGCAATTTCAATGTTAGAATTGATCCGCTGCAAAGGCAGAATTTTGGTTTACTCAGTTTTATACCTCCCATGAATCAGCAAAGCACCTATAGGCTTTTATCCAGATATAATCCTGCCACGCAGGAGATAAGTGAAATGGCATGGCAATTGGATATACAGCATAAATTCAGTAATGCATTCCGTTGGAGTTTTAATCTGTCCGATATATACACGCTCGAAAACAAACCATTGTTTAAGGAATTTTATTTTTCAATGCAATATAATAAGGGACGCAAATGGCAATGGATACAGGGGATTCAAATTTTAGAATACAATCAGGAGATTTATGAAGTAAAGCCTGGAGTACCCATGCTGAGAGCTTATGTACCTTTTGCTGATTTCCTCTACCGTTTTAAATCCAACCTGGCATTAAGAAGTGAATTACAATATATGCATACACGTCAGGATTATGGTAGCTGGTTATTTTTTCTCCAGGAATGGACACTGGCTCCTCACTGGCAATTTGAGTTGTCGGGCATGTATAACATCCAACCTGCAACTGCCTCACCTACCGATCCTGTAACCGGTGAAAAATTAAAGATTTTATATCCGAATATAGGTACAACTTTTTCTCACGGAGCAAAAAGGATATCTTTGCGTTATGTTAAACAAGTAGAAGGTGTAGTGTGTACAGGTGGCATTTGCCGATTAGAACCCGCTTTTAGTGGAATAAGAATGAATACATATGTCCAATTTTAACATTTCCATATTCATTGTTTCAGTTATCATCTTTTCAGGTTGCAGTGAAAAGGAAGTGATCATTCCGCCTTTTCAAATAGAAGATGCAGGCAGGACAGTCCTCATTGAAGAGCTAACAGGGGTGAGATGCCCTAACTGTCCATCAGCAAATGCACGTCTGGAGTCGATAAAATTCCTTTATGGGGACAATATTATCAAGGTTGCCATCCATGGGGATCTGCTCACGACACCTTTACCGGAAAGCCGTTTCGATTTCAGAAATCCACATGCAAGTCAATTAGAAAATAGTTTTCGTCCTTTGCTTGGAAAACCTTCTATCGTCATCAACAGAAAAATACTGCCAGGATTCAACCTCATGGCAAATCCGGTACAGGATCAGTGGCAATCTCTCATCGAAAGCGAACTGCAAAAAGAACAAATTCTTGGAATGACCGCTTCAATTTCAGAGATAGAAGAAAACTGGATAATTGATGTCGCAATTCTTCCGGTTATGTCGATTACAGGAAATTTGTCCATTCACGCATGGATCATTGAAAATCATATCATTGATCCCCAACAAGATGTAAATACCATTATTATGGATTACGAACACAATAATGTTTTTCGAAGAATGATTACTCCTATAGAAGGGCATTTTCTTGGTGACCGGTTTGAAAGGAATAGCATCATCCAACATTCCATCTCCTGGGATAGAAATGCCTTATCTCCTCTGGGAAAGGAAGATCATCTTCATATTGTGATATTCCTTACCAATGGCAACGGAGAAGTAGAACACGCGGTCCAATATCGCTTGAGGATTTAGGTTTATACAAAAAGAAATTCAATTTTTAATGGGATGGGCATCTTACCATGCAATTTAACATCAAACTTTAGGATAAAAATTATCTTTGCACCCTCATGATCCGGTGATTTTGAAAGCGGATTTAAACTACGAAAAATAAGAATGAAGATTTCACTAAACTGGTTGAAAAGATACATAGATCTGGACCTGAGCCCCGATGAAATTGCTGATATTCTCACCATGACCGGTCTGGAAGTTGAAGACGTACAGCAAATTGAAACGATTAAAGGAGGATTAAAAGGTGTAGTTGTGGGAGAAGTGATAACTTGCGAAAAACATCCAAATGCGGATAAGTTGTCTGTAACTACGGTCAATGTTGGAAATGATTCGCCCCATCTTCCTATTGTTTGCGGAGCCCCGAACGTGGCCGCCGGTCAGAAAGTAGCCGTCGCATTACCAGGCACACAGTTGTTTCCTGCAAAAGGAAAGCCTCTGATCATTAAAAAAAGCAAGATAAGAGGTGAGATTTCAGAGGGAATGATTTGTTCCGAGGCCGAGTTGAATTTGAGTGAAGATCATTCAGGAATTTTGATACTGCCAGAGGATTTACATCCTGGTACTCATTTGGCCGCATACTTCGATGTGAAAGAGGATTTTATCTTTGAAATCGGATTAACTCCCAACCGATCTGATGCCACATCCCATATGGGTGTAGCCCGGGATCTGGTAGCTTTTATGCAAGTGAATAAGGAATTTCCGGGAGACCTGAAAGTGCCGGAAACATCCAGTTTTAAAGTAGATATGCATACAGGTAAAATTAAAGTAGATGTACAGAACCTTGGCGCCTGTCCCCGCTATTCAAGCTTGATGCTTACGGATATTGAAGTGGGCCCCTCCCCTGAATGGTTGAAGAGCTTCTTAAGAGCCATAGATGTTCGTCCAATTAACAATATTGTTGACATCACTAATTTCATCCTTCACGAAACCGGTCAACCTCTTCATGCTTTTGATGCAGAGCAGATTTCTGAAGGAAAAGTCATTATCAATACTTTGCCTGGAGGTACAGCATTTACTACTTTGGATGGTGTCACAAGAACGCTCCACAGGGATGATTTGATGATCTGTAATGGAGAAGCTGAAGGAATGTGTATAGCCGGTGTATTTGGAGGGTTGGGTACCGGAGTAACACAAAAAACAAAAACAATTTTTTTAGAATCAGCATATTTCCATTCGGCCTGGATCAGAAAAACCAGTACCCGTCATAACCTCCGCACTGATGCTGCCCGAATTTTTGAAAAAGGAGCTGATCCCAATATCACCGTTTATGCTCTGAAAAGAGCAGCTATTATGATGAGAGATTTAGCTAATGCGGTGATATGCTCTGATATCATTGATATATATCCGGTAAAAATTGAAAAAGCCGAAATTCACCTTCGGTATGAAAATGTCAGACACTTACTGGGAATCAAAATCGAGAAAGATGTAATTCATCAGGTGTTACGTGCATTGGATATGGAGATAGAACCAGTAGACCAGGAAAGCATTATGGTTCATGTACCTACCAACAAATCAGATGTGACCCGGGAAGCTGACCTTATTGAAGAGATTTTAAGAATTTACGGGTTCAATAAAGTCGAAGTGAATGATGAAATTGTAAGCAAAGTTCATTTTAAAAAGGGAATTGATAAACACGAGATCAGGAAAAAATTATCTAATTTGCTGAGCAATTCCGGCTACTCTGAAATCATGGGAATGTCTCTGGTGGATTCACGTTGGTACCAAAATCATTCCATATCGAATGCTGCCCAATTGGTCTGCATCAATAATACATCTAATATTCATCTCGATGCTTTGCGGCCTGAAATGTTGATCAGCGGTATTCAATCGGTCCAATACAATCATTACAGACAGAATTTAAACCTTAAGCTATATGAAATAGGCCGAAGTTATAGCACACGAAATGGCAGTTTTAGCGAAAGTGAATTTTTGACAATTTTTCATTCCGGTAGCCAATGGGAAGAATCATGGAAAAATGGAACACCGGCTAAAGGCGACTTTTTTGATATCAAACACATCGTTCATGATATTCTCATAAAATCAGGGGTTGATTTTCAGAGATTCAAGACCATCGATGATGACCCGCGATTTTCTTATGGCCTGGTTTATAATAACAATGGCAATGAATTAGTGAGATTTGGGGCCGTATCAAATGAAGTGGTTAAAAACTTTAATTTGAAAAGTGAGGTATTTTATGCTGAATTTTTACTGGATTCCATCTATCCATGTGTTCAAAAAAATAAGTATATCAGAGAATCTGGCAAATATCCATCTATAAGAAGAGATTTGGCATTGGTGCTTGACAAAAACATCCAATATTATCAAATTGAAGCATTAGCCAAAAAATTTGGAGGCATGTTGCTCAGGGAGATCAATTTATTTGATATTTATGAAGATGTGAATATATTGGGAGAAGGGAAAAAGTCGTATGCATTGTGGATGAAGTTTGCTGACGATACAAAAACTTTACAGGATGAAGAAGTGGAATCAATTATAAAAATTATGGTAGAAAAATTTGAAACTGAGTTGAATGCTGTAATCAGAAAATAGATGTTATATATACATTTAAATTTTCAATATAATGCATTTAATAAGGCATATTTTTTTATTTATGTACAGAATTAAATCAGTATAAATCAAAAACACATATATTTGGAAAATGCAAGCAATTCTTTTGAAAATAGAGCAAATCGAGTTAAAAATTAGAAAGCTCGCTCAGAGAAATGAAATGCTTCGCAATGAAAATAAAGAACTTTTGGAAGATAATGTTAAATTAAAATCAGAACTGCAACAATTGAAGAAGATTAAAGAGTCTGGATCATATAAAGTTGAAACTTCTGACCTTTTTTCTGATCTTGATAACAATAAAGTTGTAAATATCAAGGATGTTTTGGGTGAATATATTGAAGAATTAGATCAGTGCATCAAACTTCTATAAAGCTTTTGAGATGAGTGAACCTGAATATAAGCGTTTAGAATTGACTATAGCAGGGCGCACCTATCCCATTAAAGTGAATGGTGATGAAGAGAAGCAAGTCAGAGATATAGAAAACAGACTGAATAAACAGATCCGCCAATTTCAACTTCAATATAAGGAAAGAGATAAATTGGACAGTGTTATTATGGCTCTTCTCACCGAGTCTTTTGAACATTCAAAAAAGGATCAAAGTCCTGCTGATACCCAACAGGTGGAAAAAAAGTTGGATCAGCTTGATCGTTTACTGGACTCTGCATTAGTATTGTAGTTTACATTTCATTTTTATTTAGCAATCTTCCCTCAACCTCCCGAAAGTGAGGTACTGTATTATTTAACAAATATAAATGAATAGAAAATGGAATGGACTATTTTAATGATTACCGGATTGGTTGTTGGTTTGATCGCAGGATATCTGACCAGCTATTTACTCACTAAAAAAACCAATGCACTAAAGATCGCTGAAACTAACAGAAAAGCGGATTTGACCATAAAAGAAGCGGAAATTACCGCACAGAGACTGGTAAATGAATCAGAAGCAAAAGCAGAACGGACATTGGCCAGAGCAGAACAAAAAAACGAACTCATCAAGCAAAGAAAGATTCAGGAGGCCAAGGAAAAATTCAACCGGTTTAAAAGTGAATTTGAAAATTTCAAAGCTGAGCACAAGATTGAAATGAAGGAGAAAGAAATGACTCTTCAGGTGTTGGAAAAGGAATTGGTGCAAAGAGAAAATGATTTTAAAATCAAAGAAGAAAATTTAGATCATAAGGAGACAGAATTAAATATTATTAAAGAAAATCTGGAAAAACAGCTCCGTATTGTTGCTAAGAAAAAAGAAGAACTGGATCAGGTCAATGAAGAGAAAATCAAGGCCCTGGAATCTATTTCGCGTTTGAGTGAGACGGAGGCAAAAGACTTATTGATCGAGGCTGTCAGATCAAAGGCAGAAAGTGAAGTCATGGCCATTGAAAAAGATGTGATTGCACAGGCAATGACTAATGCCAATAAGGAAGCCAAAAAAATCATCATTCAGAGTATACAACGAATGTGTGCTGAATACACCATTGAAAACACGGTATCTGTATTCAATCTTGACAGTGATGATATAAAAGGACAAATCATCGGAAGAGAAGGTCGAAATATTCGTGCTTTAGAAGCGGCCACTGGTGCAGAGTTGGTAGTGGATGATACTCCTGAAGCCATCATCATTTCTAGTTTTGACCCAATCAGAAGAGAAATATGCCGGCTGGCTTTGAAAAGACTGGTAGCGGATGGAAGAATTCATCCGGCTAAAATTGAAGAAACAGTGACAAAGGTTAAAAAGCAACTGGAAGAACAAATCATAGAAATTGGTGAGCGTACTGTCATTGACCTCGATATTCATGGCTTACATCCCGATTTGGTTCGTATGATTGGAAGAATGCGATTCAGATCATCCTATGGTCAGAATCTATTGAAGCACTCCATTGAAACTGCACACTTATGCGCCATCATGGCAGCAGAGTTAGGTATGAGTCCTAAACAAATCAAAATGGCTAAAAGAGCAGGACTACTTCATGATATCGGTAAAGTAGCGGATGAAGAATCCGAACTTTCACACGCTTTGTTAGGAATGCAAATGTGTGAAAAACTCAAAGAACATCCTGTTGTACTGAACGCTATTGGAGCGCATCATGACGAAATAGAGATGAACAACATTATTTCGCCTATTGTGCAGGCTTGTGATGCCATTTCCGGAGCCAGACCTGGCGCCAGAAGAGAAATTCTTGAAAGTTATCTGAAAAGGATTGGTGAACTGGAGGAATTGGCAATGTCCTACAGCGGTGTTCAGAAAGCATATGCAATACAAGCCGGCCGTGAGTTACGTGTCATCGTAGAAAGTGAAAAGGTAAATGACCAGTACGCCGACGATCTTGCATTTATGATTTCACAAAAAATTCAGGATGAAATGCAATACCCCGGACAAGTAAAGGTAACAGTCATCAGAGAGAAAAGAGCTACAGCGATCGCAAGATAAATTTTCAAAACTGCTGTTTATCATTGAAAAATTTTTACAGGCTTTTGACTGGAATTCCAGCGCTTAAAATGAAATTGTAATCCAATTCGTCTGTTTTTTCTGTCAAAATGTCCTTATTAGTTCGTATGGTATGCGTTTTGAATCCTAATCATATCGTAAACTAAAATCCATTAGAATATGCAAAAAGGCAACATTTCTGTCCAGACTGAAAATATTTTTCCCATCATCAAGAAGTTTCTTTATTCTGATCATGAAATTTTTCTTCGCGAGTTGGTTTCCAATAGTATTGATGCCAGCACCAAAATATCCACTTTGGCCTCCAAAGGGGAATTTGAAGGGGAGTTGGGTGATCTGACTATAGACATCACATTGGATGATAAAAATAATACTCTGACGATTTCGGATCATGGGATCGGAATGAATGAAGAAGAGGTCAAAAAATATTTGAATCAGGTGGCTTTTTCATCTGCAGAAGACTTTTTAGAGAAGTATAAAGACAATGCTTCCATCATAGGGCATTTTGGTTTGGGATTTTATTCTTCCTTTATGGTGGCGGACAAAGTGGAGGTGATTACCCGATCCTATAAGGAAGACAGTAAATCTGTAAAATGGACATGCGACGGAGACCCGCAATTTATCCTCGAAGAAGCATCCAGGGACAGGAGAGGGACGGATGTGATTCTGCACATCTCAGAAGAAAGTAAAGAATTCCTCGAGAAGAGTCGTATTGATTCCCTTCTGAATAAATATTGTAAATTTTTACCCTTCCCTATCCGTTTCGGGAAGAAGACAGAATATGAGTGGGAAGGTGAAGGAGAAGATCGAAAATCCATTGAAAAGGAAGTTGAAAACATCATCAATCACACACAACCTTTGTGGAAAAAGAAACCTGCAGACATAAAGGATGAAGAATACAAAGAGTTTTACAAAGAATTGTATCCTTTTTCTGAGCCCCCAATGTTTTGGATTCATTTAAATATCGATTACCCATTTCATCTTACCGGAATTCTCTATTTTCCAAAATTGGGCAACAATATTGAAGTTCAGAAGAATAAAATTCAGTTATACTCCAATCAGGTGTATGTTACCGATGACGTCAAAGCCATAGTTCCTGAATTTTTGACATTGTTGCATGGCGTAATTGATTCACCGGATATTCCATTAAATGTTTCCCGATCGTATTTACAAAGTGATGCCAATGTTAAAAAAATTACAGGATACATCACGCGAAAAGTTGCAGACAAACTACAGGAGCTATACAAAAATGATAGAAAAATATACGAAGAACGATGGCCAGATATTGGTATTTTTGTAAAGTATGGAATGATTTCTGAGGAAAAGTTTTATGAGAAAGTGCAACCTTATGCCCTTTTCAAAAAAGTAAACGGTACTTATCAAACTCTGGAGGAACATAAAACTGAAATCAAAGACAGCCAAACAGATAAATACAATAAAATTATTTTACTTTATACCAATAATCCCAAAGAGCAATACAGCTACGTTCAGTCAGTTGAAAATAAGGGATACCAGGTGTTAATTCTGGATCAAATCCTCGACAATCACTTTATGCAACACCTGGAATACAAGCAGGGCGATATAACTTTTGTACGTGTAGACTCTGACACTCCGGATAAGCTGGTACAAAAAGAAGAAGAGACACAATCCGTATTGTCCGAAAAAGAACAGGAAAAAGTAAAGGACATATTTAAAAATGCCTTAACCGGTATAAAGGAGCATCAACTGGAATTAAAAGCTTTGTCACCTACTGACCATCCAGTAATTATTACCATTCCCGAATTTATGCGAAGAATGAAAGAAATGCAGGCCTTACAAGGGATGAATTTTGATGCTTTCCACGACACTTACAATGTTGTAGTCAACACCAACCATCCATTGGTCGCAGAAAAATTACTTAAGATGAAAAGTCAGGAGAAAAGACAATCATTTGCTTCTTACCTTCATCTGCTGGCCCGGCTTAATCAAAATATGCTTAAAGGAGAAGAACTATCACAGTTTATCCAGGAAAGTATTGAGTTTATGAAGTAATGGGATTATTTGAGTATCCATTGGAGTCTTTGCCAAAGTTGTTCATCAAAAGATGATGGCCCCAATAAGGAATCTCCGCTAGCTTCGCCTAATCGTACAATGACTAATCCTTGACTGGGTACGACATAAAGTTTTTGATCATTCAATCCCAATCCAGCATATAAATCTTCCGGTGCTGAAGGAATGAGTGAAGTGTGGAAAACCTGAGTTGAGCCAGGATAAATAATGGATTGTTTACCATTGAGCCACCACAAATACCCATAAGATATATTGAAGTTTTGTGATGGCCGGATCATGTCTTTGAAATACTGATTATCATTCATAACGGTTTGATTTGCCCAAATTCCGTTATTCAGCATCAATAATCCAAATCTTGCCATAGACCGGGCATTACTAAAATATACTTCATTAAATCCTAATTGCGCCCAAAAGCCTTGCATTCCAATTCTGTCTTTTAACCAAATATTAAAAAACCTATCGAAGCCCCCGGATACAGATTGGTCAATCACACGGGTCAGTAGTGTATATGGGGCATTATGGTAGTACCATTTTGTTCCGGCAGGATATGCATATTGTAAACATTCGCGATGAATACAAAAAAGGTCCTCCACTTTATAATCAAGTCCAGTAGTCATACTCAATTGATCACGAACCGTAATGGCCATTTCCTGAGTTGCTGTCATGGATGTCCAACCACTACCCAGATACTTTGATATAGATTCTTCGATGTTAATATATCCTTCTTCCTGGGCTAATCCAACCAGAAAAGCAGTAATGGTTTTTCCGGCCGAAAACCAGGGTAACGGTGTTTGTACATGAGTGCCTCCAAAATAGGTTTCCAAGGCGATCCTGCCATTTTTTAAAATAATGAAAGCCTTGGTATTCTTCTCTTCTAAAAACTGCAGCAGAGATTGTACATCAATGTCTTTCCATTGCAGGTCAGCAGGAGATATGGTTTCCCATTGGGAAAGAGGGGAATGTGGAAAATACATTGTAGCCCACTGACCTTCCATTTCATTTTCTTTCAGCTTTAATTTTTCGCATGAAGAAATAATCAATACGCTGATCATAAAACCGATGAAGGATTGGGATGTATGTAATCGTTCCTTTGCTAACATAGGCTATGAAAAACATTTTGAAAAAAACAGGAATAATCGCTTTGATATTATAAAAATTGTGTTATATTTTCTTAATTTAAATGTCGTAACTCAAAGATCCTTTTGCTGTGGAATGGCTTCTATTTATAATTATCTTAATATATGTCAGCTTATGTCTGATCGTATATTTTTTTCAACACTATTTCTTTTTCCGGCCTGAAATACTTTCCTCCTCTTTTGAGTACAAGTATCCTTTTCCTTTTGAGGAATTGAATTTTGATATGCCGGATGGAGGTCGTATCAATGCGGTCTATTTCAAAGTACCCAATTCGAGGGGTGTCATTTATTATTTGAAGGGCAATTCAAGGAGCATTAAAGGTTGGGGGAAATTTGCCAGAGATTTTGTCAGTAACGGCTATGATCTTATCATGATGGATTACAGGGGGTTTGGGAAAAGCAGGGGAAAGCGAAATATAACAACCCTTTTTGATGACGCCCAATTGGTATATAAATGGATTAAGCAGCGTTACAGTGAAGATCAGATTGTCATTTTTGGAAGATCATTAGGCACCGGTATTGCCACCCGGATCGCCTCATGGAATTACCCAAGATTGCTGATCCTTGATTCACCTTTTTATAGTTTTGAAATGAACATCAGGAGATATATATTCTTCTTGCCAGTGAAGTGGTTATTAAGATATAATATGCGCACTGATCATTATATTAAAGAGGTAAAATGTCCGGTTGAAATTATTCATGGTGACAGAGATGTGCTGATACCTTACCGGCATAGTGTCATGTTGCTTCAATCGGGAAATGACCGGATCCGATTACACACCATCACTGGAGGCGGGCATAATAATCTTCCTTCTTTTCCTGAATATTATGAAATTCTTTATGACCTTCTCTATATTCCACCGGAAATAGCATCCAATAATCCTCAAACTGGTAGTCATGTCAAATAGTGTAGGAACCGATTTTACAAGGATCTTTGATATAATAACCTATCAGGAAAAAAAATATCCTCAGGATAGAGCATTTAATTATTTTGAAAATGGAGCATGGAATGCAGTATCCATTCATGCATTAAAAGAGAGGGCACATTACTTAGCGTACATTTTTCATGAAAGAGGTTTTGTAAAAGGAAATAAATTGATCATCATTCCCCGATCAGGCATGGTGGAGTGGGTAGCGCTGGATATGGCGTGTATGTATCTGGGCATTGTATTGGTTCCCCTGCACTATACTACTCAGCCTCAGGAATTTCAAAGAATCTTAAGGGAAACAGAGGCAGTTTTGTGCGTTACGGCCGACAGTGGTTTGTATTATAAGTTGAGAGGAATTGCCCAGGAGGAAGCTTGCCAGATATTTCATATTCAAAGATCAGAAGCGGGTTTTTTCAAGCCGCTTACCGATAAAATTCCAAGAAATTTAAATTACGAGCATATAGAAAAGGTAAAATATACCATTTCTCCCGAAGACTTAGCAACCATAATGTACACTTCCGGCACATCCGAACAAAGCAAAGGGGTAATGCTCACCCATTCCAACATAGTAAGCAACATTATGTCCATTCTTTCCATTTTACCGCTTAAAGATGGAAACAGAGTGATCAGCTTCCTGCCTTTCAGTCATATATTCGAAAGAGTAGCATGCTATGTTTTTATCACTTTTGGCACAGAAATATACTTTTGTCAAAGCAGGGAAGCGATGGTTCATGATTTCAAAACTGTCAGACCGGTATTTTTCACTTCCGTACCCAGAGTTTTAGAAAAAATGTATGGTTATCTGCAAGAAAAAGCCATTGGACAACGTCCATTCAAAAGACAGATCATCAATTGGGCCATTAAAACCGGTAAAAAATACGATGAGAAAATTCGCAATCCTCTATATTTGTTGAAATTGTGCTTGGCCAGATTGTTGGTATTTCGATGGTGGAAAATGAAATTAGGAGGAAAAATCCGCTATATTGCTGTAGGTGCTGCCGCTCTTCATCCTGACATTGCCCGCTTGTTTTCTGCAGCAGGTATCCGTGTGGTAGTCGGTTATGGTATGACAGAAACCTCACCCATTATTACAGTCAACCGGTTTTCCCCCGGACTTAATCGCTTTGGCACAGTGGGCTTTCCCGTCCCCGGGGTTGAGATTACTATTAACAATCCGGATGTTGAAGGCCAAGGAGAAATACTGGTTAAGGGCCCCAATGTCACTCAGGGTTACTTTAAACGGCCCGATCTTACCGCTAAGGCTTTTACCTCCGATGGATGGTTAAAAACCGGAGATATTGGAAAACTTACCGATAGAAATTTCCTGGTGATCACTGACCGTAATAAAGACATATTTAAAACCACTTCAGGAAAATTCATTTCACCCCAAAGTATAGAAAATCATTTACAAAGCTCTGCTTTTATTTTGCAATCCATGGTCATTGGTTTTAATAAACCCCATGTTGCAGCCATTATTATTCCTGACTCAGACATTTTGAAATCCTGGTGTATTGAAAATAAAATTCATTGGACTGAAACGCGGTTTATGGTGCATAATATTAAAGTAATTGAAAAAATCCAGGAAGAAGTGGATGCCATCAATGAGCTTTTACCCAATTATCAACGAGTAAGGAAAATCAGTTTGCAACATGAAGAATGGCTTCCTGAAAATGATCTGTTGACAGCGTCTTTTAAGCTAAAAAGAAGCAATCTGGAGATAAAGTATAAACCAGAAATTGAAAAATTATTCTCTGCTTAATTCTGTGGTTAAAAGTCCAACTCAATGGTATCCCCGGGTTTATACTTACCATTTAAATTTTCATTGTCCTGATTTAACGAATTTGATGGACTTCCACCCCCTTTATCATGAAAACTCTTTTCATTTCCAGACTCTTCGCTTGAAGGAGTTTCATCAATGTTTATACTATCCAATTCGCTTTCCAACCGGGTGACTTTCAGAATTTTAAATTCACCCAACTTATTGCCCATGGCTTTCCATCCTTTCACATCAATGAATGAATTAAAATCCAAAGATTCTTCATGCTTCTGACCGTTTATTTTATAGCTGTATAGCACTTTAGGTTGGGGATGCTGGCTGGCATAATAAAGCTTAGAGCCTGATGAATCGGAAATAAAAGTGAAAGATTGATCCAATGTAGTGGTTTCCACAAGAAAACGTTTTACCATTGACCATTCCTTTTCACCTTCAAAATATAAAACAGATATGGGTGTTCTCGGATCAAAACGATGAATATAAGTAATGCGCGATGGATCAATTTTTTTGTTTAAATCCAATTCACTCAATTCATAGCTTCCATCTTTGAATATCATCAGTAGTTTAGCTCCTGTATCGAATGCTCCAATATATAATCCTCTTCCTTCTGTATTTAATTTACCACTGACTTCATCCATCCAAACCTTCAAGGCACCCAAAGAAGATTTTCCTACCGATATCTGACTTATCTTCCTTACCGGGTAGCGGGTCACTATATTCCCTTTCGCTTCCCTTCCTTTAATGGCGATTTCAGCAAAATCAAATGTAAAAATTTTCTTTTTTGCTGTACAGGATTGTGTTAATTGTACCTGAACCATTTCCGATTCTCCATTGGGCTGAACCGTCAGGTAATGCACACGGACATTTTTTCCACCTTTGGCAATTTGGTAGGGTTTATCCCGGGTGATGGCAGAAATATTAAACCTTTTCGCCATGGAACGTCCGTTGGAATCATCCAGGTAGATCATGTTGTACGTTGTTCTTTCATCATTTTTTTTCCAAACGTCCACATGGATTATATTTTTGCCTACAAAAGTTTTATCGGTTATACGTGTTACAATACAAATGCCTTCTCTTGTCATTACAATGATATCATCAATGTCAGAACATTCACAAACGAATTCATCCTTTTTCATCCCCATACCAATAAATCCCTCCTTGCGATCAACGTATAGCTTTGCGTTATTGGCAACTACCTGTTGAACTTCAACTTTATCGAATGAGGTAATTAATGTTTTCCGGTTTTTGTCTTTACCATATTTATCGATCAGATTTTGATACCAGGATATGGTGAACTCTGTCAGGTGACCCAGATGATGCAGTGTTTCTTTAAGCTCCTCCTCAATATTCAAAATAAGTTCATCCGCTTTAAAGGTATTATACTTCGAAATTCTTTTTATTCTAATCTCAGTGAGTTTTATGATATCTTCTTCCGTGATATTGCGCTTCAGTAAAAGCCGGTGCTCACTTTCTCCAGAAAGATCTTCAGGAGTCGCCACATATATTTTCAACCCTTGCCGAATGGTTACTATTACGTCTTCCCAGGATTCACATTCTTCGATATCGTGATAAATACGCTTCTCTATAAATACCTTTTCAAGACTGGCCATATGCCAACGCTCCTCCAGTTCCCCCTTCCTGATTTCAAGTTCTCTCTTTAATAATGTAAGCGTCTGATCTGTACAAATACGAAGAATTTCTTCAACAGGTAAAAAATGAGGTTTATTGTCAATAATGACACAGCTGTTGGTAGAAATAGAAACCTCACATTGAGTGAAGGCATATAGCGCATCCATCGTCAAATCCGGAGAAATGCCAGGCAAAAGCTCCAGTTGGATTTCAACTTCTTTAGCAGTATTGTCTGTAATTTTTTTGATTTTTATCTGTCCCTTTTCATTCGCTTTCAATATGCTTTCAATGAGTGATCCTGTGCTTACTCCAAAAGGCAATTCTGTAATTGACAAAGTATTTTTGTCAACCATATTTATTTTGGCTCTTACTTTCACTCGACCTCCTCTCACACCACTTTCATATTCACTCACGTCTATCATCCCACCTGTCTGAAAGTCAGGATATATTCTCACTTTTTTCCCCTGAAGCAAGCTGATTGAAGCCTTGAGAAGTTCATTGAAATTGTGGGGAAGAATCTTTGTAGCAAGCCCTACAGCAATTCCTTCCACTCCCTGGGCAAGTAAAAGTGGAAATTTTGCTGGCAATGTGACCGGCTCATTTTTTCTGCCATCATATGACAATTGCCATTGAGTAGTTTGAGGGTTGAAGAGTACTTCCAGGGCAAATTTAGACAACCGGGCTTCAATATACCTTGAAGCCGCTGCTGAATCACCGGTACGTACATCTCCCCAATTGCCCTGACAATCGATTAAAAGATCTTTTTGACCCAGATTGACCAAAGCATCTCCAATGGCTGCATCTCCATGCGGATGATATTGCATGGTCTGACCAATGATATTGGCCACTTTGTGATACCGGCCGTCATCCATTTGCCTCATACTATAAAGTATTCGGCGCTGCACAGGTTTCAATCCATCATGGATATGAGGTACTGCTCGTTCGAGTATTACATAGGAGGCATAATCCAAAAAATACTCCTTATACATTCCCGAAAGACTAATTACTTTATCTTCCATTTTACTTTTTAAACCAATAGATAAGAATAATGCTATTATTCGTTATATGATCAATGACAAATATATTATAAATATATTTAATTTATTGCCAAAACCATGCAATCATTTTTCAAGATTGATCTTTCCTCAACGCAAAAATACATATATTGTATTGAAAGATATCTGATTACTCTTTTCTTCAAAAGTTTCCTGAGTAGTATTCTTCCATTCAAGTTTTTGTAAGTTTACCTCTCTTACACAAATCGCATGGAGTCAAAGGTTGAAAATCAAGAAAAATGGTATGAAAAGATACCTCACCCCGTGGTAATATTGTTTGGTATTATTCTACTGGTCACGATACTTACGTATATCATTCCGGCCGGATCATTTCAAAGAGAAGTAATTGATGGTAAAATGCGTGTCATCCCAGGCACTTATGTTCTTAAAGATTCCCAACCTGTGTCTATTTTAAACATGTTCAAAGCCATACCCTTAGGTTTTAAGACTGCTGCCGAAATAATTTTTGCTGTTCTGGCAGGAGGAATTATGTTTGGAATTCTTGAAAAAACAAGAATGGTGGAAAATGTTATTGGTACAGTAATCAAAAAACTGGGATTAAAACGCAGATTTCTGATTGTTGTCATAGTTACTTATATATATGGTCTTTTGGGCGTGGCAGTAGGGTACGAAAACAATATAGCGATGGTACCGATTGCGGCGGTTTTGGGACTGGCATTAGGTGGAGATCTTATATTGGCGGCAGGAATGAGCGTTGGCGCCATTACCGTCGGTTTCGGGCTATCCCCCATCAATCCGTACACTGTAGGTGTTGGGCATCAAATTGCAGAAATGCCCATGTTCTCAGGTGCGATCATTCGATCCCTTTTATGTTTAGCAGGGTTATCGGCTTTAGCTTATTTTAATGTCAGGTATTTTAAGAGAATCATTAAATATCCGAAAAAAAGCAGGGGAATGGGTTTGGATACTGAAGGATTGGCCTTGTCAAAAAATATTAGTCAATATTATATTACTCCGAATAATTTTCTAATCCTTGGCATATTTTTGATCGGATTAGTTTTTATGTTATTCGGTATTTTTCAATATGGATGGTACATCAATGAAATTTCCTCAATTTTTCTTATGATTGCCGTTGCGGCAGGGTTTTGTGGTGGTTTGGGTGGCAAAGTGATCAGCGAAACGGCTTTTAAATCGATATCGATAGCCGCTCCGGGTGCTTTTATGGTAGGATATGCCACTACCATTAAAGTTTTGCTTGAGATGGGTGAAATTGCCGATACCATTTGCTATAAATTGGCAGGTTTTCTTACAATGATTCCCTCACAACTGGCGGCCATTTCAATGTCAGCCGCACAATCTTGTATAAATCTGTTCATTCCATCGGGAAGCGGCCAGGCTCTTGCTACCCTTCCCATAATGATTCCTGTAGGTGACCTGCTCGGACTGACCCGGCAAACTACAATTCTGGCTTTCCAGATTGGCGATGGTGTAACCAATCTGTTCAACCCTACCCTAGGGGGTCTGATAGCTATGCTTTCTCTATGCCGGGTACCTGTGGATCGATGGATTCGATTCATTTTCCCCCTCGCTATTGTAGTGCTTGTCATTTCATGGGTGGTATTGACCATTACGGTCATTATTGAATGGGGTCCTGCTTAAAAACAATAAAAATTTCAACTTTGAATGTATAATTATGATTAAAACAGTTCAACAAATTTTAACAGACCTGGTTTCCTTTCCGGTTTTCGGAGGCGATTCTAATATTGAGATAGCAGAGTATATTTCCGGAATTCTTCAGAAAGAAAATATTGATTATGAATGGGTTGAAAATAAAACTGAAAAGAAAGCTTCAATTCATTGCAGAATTGGTCCACCAAAAGATGGTGGTATAATCCTCTCCGGGCATACTGACGTTGTCCCTGTAGAAGGACAGGCATGGAATAGTAATCCTTTTGTACTTACAGAAAAAAATGACGGTCGATTATATGCCCGCGGATCCTGTGACATGAAAGGATTTATAGCTACCTGTCTTGCCAATATCTCATTTTTAAAACAGTTGCCCCTTCAAAAACCTGTGTATTTCGCTTTTTCCTATGATGAAGAAATAGGTTGTTTGGCCGCCCCGGAGTTAGCCAGAAGTATACTTTCCACATACAAAGAAAAGCCTTCCTATGCTGTGATCGGGGAACCCTCATTATTGCAACCAATAACCGGCCAAAAAGGAATTTGTGTTATAGAAACCCAGGTAAAAGGTTCTGAAGGTCATAGCAGTCGCATCAATGAGGAAGTGAGCGCTATTCATGTAGCTGCGGATTTGATCCTATGGATTGAGCGAAAAATGGATCAATTGATCAACGAAAATCAATTGGATTTACGTTTTACCCCTCCTCATTCTACTTTGCATGTTGGAACGATAGATGGAGGTATTGCTACGAACGTTATCGCTGACCGGTGTCGATTCAAATGGGATATAAGAGTAATACCAAAAAACTCTATCGAAAATATATTAAATGACTTCAACCATTATTGTCGTAGAAAAGAAATGGAACTCCGCACATTGTTTCCTGAGTTTTCAATAAAATCAGTCCTTCACCATCCCCCGGTTCCCGCTTTGGATACTCCTGATCATTTTTCCATAGTAAGTTGGATTAAAAATTTAACAGGCCATCATACTACAGGAACTGTAGCATATGCTGCAGAAGCAGGACAATTTGCTGAAGCTGGCTTTGAAACCATCATTTGCGGACCAGGATCCATTGAACAAGCACATCGTGCTAATGAATTTATCAGTAAAGACCAACTGCTCAAAGGCATGGAATTTGTTAAAAAAATAGGATTCTCATTAACGTGATGTTAGTTTTGATGAATAATTTCTTTGTAGTAATCATTCATCCTCATCACCTCTTCAAATCCTGCCCTTTTCAAACCCCGGCTGATATTGCTTTGGGTAATACCAAGCATATCTGCCAAATCACTTTGTGTTGCCTGGGGATTTTCAAGCGCTTTCCGAACCACTCCTGCCGCTACACTTGACCATGCATCCATCGACAATGCTGATAGGTCAAACATCAGATTGATCAATGCATCGTTTCGTTTGTTACCGGATTGGATTCCAAGATTTCTTTTTCGCAATTTCTCATAACAATTGGAAGATCTCAGCATCGCAGAACCGGTTGCCATAGTAATTTTTTGAGAAAGGGAAGCAATGTCTCCTATGCCAATTCCAATTTTGACTCGAAGTGGTTTAAGGTTTGTCATAGCTGCCTTGATGTGAATAGCTGCTCTTAAACTATTCTCAGCATCAACTTTCAACATAAAATGGTCATTCTTAAAAATTTCCCAATCACCCGGATTGGATCCATAACCATTTAAAACATCCCTTAACTCCTTCAACCATTTTTCCTGGTCTACTTTGTTTGATTTCAAGATGTTACCTGTAATAATACTAACCATAAGATTCATTTTTTACAAAAATATGCTTTTTAAATAATATAGTGTTAGCAATGTCATCTATGAAACATATTGGTATCAATATCTATAATATTCATTGTAAGCTAAAATCCACATATTATTTTCATTCTGCAATTTAAATGAATGAAAATCTCTGTGGTTTTCTTGCATTTATAATAAAGAGGTCTTAACTTTAAACGGTTAAACATAAGCTGACCCTTTTAAAGGCAAACTTTATTCAAAGGTTTTCCCATTTCGGATGTACTTAGTAAATCATGATAAGTTCAATGTTAAATTCAACTTGCAATACTGAAAAATTATGCTGAAAAACTCTGATTGAGTTTTATATGGATAGTTTATTATATAATAAAAACCGGAAATAATGAAAAAGAAATGTATGGAATGTCAGGATGAATTCATTGGTAGAGTCGATAAGCGTTTTTGTACCGACCAATGCAGAACCACCTATAATAATCGGTTGAATAGTGATGTCAATAATTTTATGAGGAATATCAACAACATACTCAGAAAAAACCGGAGAATTCTGGCGGCACTCAATCCAACGGGTAAAACCAAGGTAAGTAAGACCCAACTTTTGGATCTGGGTTTTAAATTTGGTTATATAACTAATATTTACATAACCCAATCCGGTAAAGAATATAGGTTCTGTTATGAGCAAGGCTATATAAAACTGGAGAATGGGAGTTTCGCTTTGGTAGAACGGAAAGAATATGTGGAATAAATCCATCACTAAATCATATCTTTACCTGTTGACATTAAACTTTTTTTTTATGATCGTAAGATTGATTACCAAAACCCTATTGCTTGCTATTCTCCTTTTACCCATACCTTCCATTAAAGGACAAACCGACCTCAATCCTCAACGCTTTGCATTTGAAGACCAAAGTGCGTACAACAAATCCATACCTTCGCCGGAATCATTTTTGGGTTATCCATTAGGTACTGATTTTACTTTTTATGCATATGTGGAGCAATATGTTAAAATGCTGGCGGAAACATCTCCCCGTGTAAAGTTAAGGGAGTACGGGACAACCTATGAGGGTAGAAAACTTTACAGTATCATCATTACCTCTGAAGAAAACCACCGTAATCTGGCCCAGATCAGAGAAGGCAATCTCAAAATTGCTGATCCTGAAAGTTTATCTTTAAATGATCGTAATGAGCTTTTACAAAATCAACCTGTTACCATTTCTTTTTCTTACAATATTCATGGCAACGAAGCCTCCTCCACTGAAGCCGCATTACAAATTGCCTATCAGTTGGCGGCCTCTGATGAAGCTTCTCATATTAACGTACTAAATCAGTCAGTAATCATCATATTTCCCTGCATTAATCCGGATGGAAGAGATCGCTATGTATATTGGTACAAAAGCATGCGTAGACAAATCACTGCTGTGAATCCGGATGACCTCGAACATCAGGAACCTTGGCCTAATGGGAGAACCAATCATTATTGGTTTGACCTCAACAGAGATTGGATATGGGGTGTGCATCCCGAGTCCCGAGGGCATACGGCTGAATATCTCCATTGGATGCCCCATATTCATACCGACTATCATGAAATGGGATACAATACCAATTATTTTACCGTACCCGGCACTACACCCAGGAATAAATTTTTACCTGACATGTACGAACCTTTGGCCGACACAATTGGACAAGCCAATGCAAAAGCTTTTGATCAGCACAAAATCAATTATTTTACACGAGAGGCATTTGATTTTTTTTATCCTGGGTATGGATCAAGCTACCCGAGTGTATTAGGGGCTATTGGCATGCTGACGGAACAAGGAGGAATTGGAGCGGGTGTAGCCGTTGAAACCGATGATGGAACAATATTAACATTCAGGCAAAGAGTATTTGATCAATATCTTACTTCGTTGGCAACTATCAGAAAGGGGGTTGAGCAAAGAAAGTTATTCTTGGAATATTCGCTGAATGCTCATGATCATAAAAACAGCAAATCGTCAGTAACAGCGTATGTCCTTCCTGATAACGGGGATCCATATATTCAGGATGTATTGAGAATTCTTTCACATCATCAAGTGAAAATTGATCAGGCTGAAGAGAGTTTTACGATTCAGGCAAAAAATTATAGAACGGGAAAAACTGAGCGGACTTTCTTCAATAAAAACGACTATATCATTTCTACCAGCCAGGCACGGCATTTATTAATCAATAGTATTTTTAGCAATTCAATGGAAATTGAAGATTCTGTTATGTATGATATGTCTGTATGGTCGCTTCCTCTTGCGTACAATCTGGAGTGTTTTGAAGTAAACCAACCTTTGACAGTACGAACAAAAAGAGTGGAAAATGCAATATCTCCCGCCGGGGCTGTCCTCACTAAGAATGCCAACTATGCCTATTCTATAGATTGGGGTCAGCGATATGCAGCCAAAGCACTATCTCTTCTATGGAAAAAGAAATACAGAGTTCGATGCGTAACCAAGCCATTTTATGACGGCAGTCAGTGGCATCCTGCCGGTACACTCATTATTTTAAAAGGAAGCAATCCCGAGCATGCCATAAAAATAGAGGATGATATGGAGCAAATTGCCAGGGAAACCGGAGTCACTATTTTAGGACATCATTCCGGCAGAATGAAAGAGGGTATTGATCTGGCTTCAAGGGACAGCAGACCACTTAATCATCCAAAAACGGCTATGCTGGTTGGACCCCCATTTAATGGATTGTCCAATGGACAAATCTATTTTTTAATGGATGTGGAAACGCAATTTCCTCTTGACAGAATAAAGACTGAACTTTTGGAACAAACAGCCCTGCCCAAGTTCGGAAGTCGCTATGGCCTGGCTGATCTCAGTTCATATGATGTACTTATCCTGGCAGGAGGTGGTAATCAATTGAATGATGTTTTCAATGAGGAATATCAAAAAGTATTGAAAGACTGGATTCAGGGAGGAGGAACTTTGATTGCAACAGAAAATGCAGCATCATTTTTTACTTCTAAGGCTTCTAAGATTTCCCCTGTAGAATTGTCTGTGCCTCCGGCAGATACTTCCGAAGCGGCCAAATTAGTTGCATTTGCAGACCGGCAGCAATATTTTGGAAAACGAAGAACTCCTGGTACCGCTCTGCATGCCACGATAGATCATACACATCCCCTGGGTTTTGGAATTAAGCCTTTATTATACACATTAAAATTTGGAGATGACGCCCTCATACCATCCCTGGGGTTCCAGACAGTGGGATTATATGCCAAAAACGACCTGCTAGCTTCCGGCTATCTGCCTGTTCACGCCGGACAGCATTTGAAAGGCAAAGCTTTTGCAGGTGTCCAAAACCTTGGCAAAGGTAAGATTGTTTATTTGCTTGATAATACACAGTTCAGAATGTTTTGGATGGGGCCAAGCAAAATGATGCAAAATGCCATTATGCTATTGCCTTCCCTGTAATGATTACAAAGCATTTTAATTTGATAGGTACTCAAAAAGCAAAAAAACTGAATGTTGGTTTTAGTTCATAGTAAAAATTACTCATTTATAGGATTGATTGCATTTACCCTATGTGTTCCTTTCTTTTTTGCGACCTCCATTTTCGAGTCTTTTATAGAGAAAAAAGTAACTCCATCGGATGTGATGATGAAATATATTGAAATTCCAACCATGGATAAATCAAAATATGAGTTAATCACCGGATCGTTTGAAGTTCGCGACAATGGAGATATCATAAAAGGAAATTCAGATCAGAATCTTTGGGAAGATGCGCTTAAAGATTGGAAGTTGTCTTTAGCTGAAAAACCTGCCAACCGGCAAAAAATACTTATTTATATTCATGGGATGTGGGCACATAGACCCTGGATACAAAATGCCGTGATGACAAAATATTATGATAGTGTTTTCAACCAAGAGAATAATCCATACGGCCTGGTTATATCATTGACCTGGCAATCAGGGTTGTCTTATTGGGAAAATAAAGAAAACGCTTTGAATACAGGGCATTTTTTTGGGCAAATCTTAGAACAACTCCGGTTATGGGATCATGCAGGTATGGATATATTAGCACATTCTATGGGCAACCGGGTTTTGCAAGGCATATATGAATCACTTGATGAAAAGGAATGCTATCCCCGAATTTTTAATACCCTGTACATGCATGCAGCAGACCTTGAAGTGAATATCTTTCAGCCAGGAGAGCCCATGGATAGCATTACTTATATCGCCGATAGCATTTGGATTTATATTCATCAAAATGACAGAACTTTAGGTATGTCAAGATCCATCAATAAAAACGATCGACTGGGGTTAAACCCCAGTCCGGATGCAACCATCATCAATGACCGGATACGTATGATTGATGTTTCACTGATTGATGACAATGAAGGGATTGGACCAAATTTGTCCAATCATCGATACTTTTACAGTAGTGCAACTGTTAGGAGGGATATGATGTTGCAGATGACCGGAGCCTGTAACGATGACCGGTATCCTTCCTCCAAGAAAGGATATTTTATTCTCCAACCATACCTTCCGCATAAAGTCCCGTAAAATAACTATATGCTTACCCACTCTCGACTCATTGCTTTGCAATGCCATCTCACTGGAAAAAAGTACTCCATAGATCAACCTATAGGATATGCTCCTGACAGCCAACAACCATTAGTAGCCATATATGACACTCGTACTCCTTTGTCCCGGGATATTCTCAAAGAAAGAAAACATGATATGTGGAGGTACAGGGAAATGCTGCCGCTGGTTGATGATCAAAACATAATCACACTGGGTGAAGGATACACTCCCATTCTGGATGCACAAAAGCTCGCAGAATTTTTAAACATTCACCATATCATTATAAAAGACGAAGGGAATAATCCTACCGGATCCTTCAAAGCCCGAGGCATGGCTATGGCTGTAAGTAAAGCAAAGGAATGGGGAATATCTCAGTTTTGTGTACCTACTGCAGGAAATGCAGGATCGGCACTTGCTGCCTATACTGCTAAAGCCGATGCCACTGCACATATTTTTATGCCCGAACAAACTCCGGATGTATTCAGGATGGACTGTCAGGTAATGGGGGCCCGGGTGACGCAGGTACAAGGATCCATCAGAGATGCAGGACTGGAGATGACCCGATCTGCAGGATATCCTGATTGGTGGGATGTAAGTACGTTGAAGGAACCCTTTCGCCTTGAAGGCAAAAAAACTATGGGTTATGAAATTGCGGAGCAACTGAACTGGAAATTGCCTGATGTTATTATCTATCCTACCGGGGGAGGTACTGGTTTGATAGGCATTTGGAAAGCTTTTCATGAAATGCTTGAATTGGGATGGATTCAGGAAATTCCAACCAAAATGGTAGTAGTCCAGATAGAACAATGCAACCCTGTGGTAAAAGCATATAAAAATGGCTGGGATTATAATGAACCCTATGACAACCCTGGAATTACCATAGCCAATGGACTAAGAGTTCCCAAGGCTTTTGGTGACCGGCTGATTATGAAAGCAATATATGAAAGCAAAGGAACAGCCATCGATGTGGCAGAAAACGACATTCTCCAGGGAATACAATGGGCGGCAGAGAAAGAAGGTTTGTTTCTGTCACCCGAGGGTGCCGCTGTAGTAATGGCCTCTAAAAAACTCAAGGAATCAGGATTCATCACTCAAAATGAAACTGTCCTGCTCATAAACACGGGTTCTCCCTATAAGTATATTGAGAATTTAACCCTCTAGTCATATTAATAGGGGGACAGTTCTACTGGCATGACACAACTGAAAGTGTTGCAGAGAATGTTTAAGTGTTAATTTTTTAGTTGTAATTTGATTATTGGGTAAAGACAATGTGCATTAATCAGTAAGAAAAAAAATGTGAGAGTATTGAAAATATCACCACCTGACAATTTCACCAGTCCTGTCCCGGACTACCTCCATCCATATTCCGTTGATAATGTTCACTTTGTAGAAAATATAACCGGAATACAGGAAAGACTCTACCCCAACAGGAATGGGATTCGGTATCTAAAAACATACAACTCACAGGAAATCCCGATGATATCGAATGACTAAAGGTAAACCCACTCTGGTCCAATAAACCGATTCTTTTAAAAGAAAGTCATAGTGGAATTGTTCTATATTTGAATGAAAGTATAGGGTGATATGGAGATTTCTGTAAGGTATTTGATGCATATGGTCATTTACTACCTGGTTGTTGTGATTTCATTTTCCACGATTTCGTGTGGAAATGCTGAAAAAAGTTGGGAAGAAATAAAAACATCCGATGGAACAAAACCCATGAAGCGTCACGAATGTGGATTTGTAGAGAGAAAGGGCAAGTTTTATTTGATAGGTGGTCGTGGGTATCGGCCTGTAGATATTTATGACCCTGCTGAAAACAAGTGGACACAAGGCAGTCAGCCACCCCTTGAAATTCATCATTTTCAACCTGTGGTATTCCGGGATAAAATTGTGATCGTAGGTGCCATGACCGGTCTCTATCCCAATGAGCTTCCTCTCCCCTATATTATATCCTATAATCCAGACACTGACGAGTGGTTTTCTATTGATAGCATACCCACAGAGCGGTTGAGAGGGTCCGGAGGTACAGTAATTTACCAGGACAAAATATACTGGGTGGGAGGACTATCCGAAGGTCATATGGGAGGACACAAGTCCTTCTTTGATGAATACAATCCTATAACAAGAAAATGGAAAAAATTGCCCGATGCCCCCAGGGTCAGAGACCATTTTCAGGCGGTTGTTGGCAATGATAAGCTGTATGTAGCAGGAGGGAGAATGACCAAGGCCCCATACGGAACATTTACTCATGTCATTACGGAAATTGACGTATATGATTTTCAAACACATCAGTGGAGTACTTTGGAACAAGAGCTACCAACTCCCCGTGCAGGCACATTCACTCTGTTTCATGATAAAAAACTTTATATAAGCGGGGGCGAGTCACTCAAGAGTCGTCAGGCTTTTCCCATCACTGAAATTTACGATACACAAAACCAGTCATGGAGTGCACTTCCCCCCATGAAAAATGGCCGCCACGGCACCGGAATGGTGTACTTTAACAATTGTATCTATGTAGGTGCAGGAAATTCCAGCAGAGGTGGAGACAATGAATTAGATGACTTAATCAGGTTATGCCAATGAAGTTGTACCCATTATACCACCCTACCCTGAAATCATCGTGCAGTAATCCAATTTTGCTGTCTCATGCCCACCAAGGCTAAAATGGACAGTAAAATACCCAATATGATCAAAGCCCATGCACCCATAGCGGGGATGGGTGGAGGTATACAATCTTGACTGTCGCATTGTTCCATTGATGAAAAAACATATGCATCAACAGCCGTATCAGGAAACATTCTTTGAATGGTTACAGTAAAACTTGTACCAGGAGACCGGTAAAACACTAACTCAAATACGCCCGGTAATGTCTGTGTAAACCCTGTGGGAGTAATCATTTGATTGCCTCCTGAATCCAGGAAATTCTCATGACCCATTGCCAATGTTACTTCATCATCAAAATTCGCAAAATTTACAGTAAGTACTTCCCTGAATAAAATGATATTTCCTGCCATATCTAAAATATTTCCGGGATCATCACAACTACAGGGATCCTTGATTTCTATGCTGTCTACTGGGGAGAAAATGACATTTACAAAAGTTGTGTCGCAACTTTCTGCTCCAAATTCTTGATATTTAACTCTAATATTAAATTCAACTTCTTCACAATCTTCTGATAGAATTTGGACAATACAAGTATCATTAGAATGAAAATAAACATCTTCTCCTATAATTTCGAAAAAGTTGCCATCATCACATTTTATATAAGAGCCTGGAGGTATATCAATGATTTTAGTTCCGCTTCCAAAATTACCCGTAGTAGTAACAATAAATTGCAAATATTGATTACCGGTTTCTGTAGAATCCACACAAATTACAGGACCAATTGACAAGGAATCCATTCCAAAATCACACTTAAATACCTGTGCATCCATATTGGAAATACCAAATAAACCACCTAAAAATAAAGTCAGAATTAAGTTTTTCATAGGACAGAATTGTACGTTTTGAAGAATCAAAATGATTCAAAAATCAAATTATTAATACAATAATATAAAAAATATTATTATCTCTGACATAAATTACAAGAATTAACATATGCAATAAATCCTAAGAAGAAAATTCTGTGCAAATCGTTTCTTCTGTTATACATGGGGTTTAAGTATTCCATAGATATATAAATATTCTCAAAAATAAAGAAAAATAAAATTAGTGTTACTATTGAATGCTAACCGATAGGAGTACGAAGTATTCAGAAATTGCTTTTAATTTCACATTTCTATGCACTTAACCTGTCTGTACTCAGTATAGAATATGTAGAGACTTCTACTTTCTCAAGACAGTCATGATAAGCAGAGCCGATGAACTTTCAGTCATTGTGAATCAGAAAATTGATCATATCTTGAATCCAACCATAAACCTTCCGAAAAAAGGAATATCAGGTCGATCCTATGCTGTAAAACAGAGCTAACCGTAGGATAAAAATCATACTGACAATGGTAAATAGAGCTTTCTGATTCTAATATATATTATTGATTTATAGGTAAATAATGTATAATAATATTTGTTTATATACAAAGTAATATGTGTTTTTTCTGAAAACCTTTGCATATAATACATTATCACTGGATTATGCAACGATATTTTCCAAGATGTTCTCCGATTTTGGAAGATCAAGCATTAACCCTCGTATTGTCATGGGTAGCCATTTTATCAAACATAAACTTAAACTCAGTGTTGAATATACCGTGCAGGTGATTGAAAAAAAACCTTATTTGTGGTTTTTCCTGGAATTAGATGAGTTTTCACCTACTCTGCATAATAAAGGCTTGGGAAAAATATGCGAACAACATACAAAAATGAAAATATATAAATCAGTACAGCTTACAGCAGCTTGATTGGGGGCTTTTATTATCAAAAATTGTCTCAAACGAAACGTAGAATCCTTAACAGGAAAGAATCAAATGGATACTTCCTCTTAAGTACAGTGGAACACAGCGGCGAGTAGTCGTTGAACACCGGGTAAACAATACGCTCTTAGAGTTTAGGAGATCTTTTGGTGTTCTTTTAGTGGGGCGTTTTGTCTACTTGGATGAAAGTTTGAATGTTACCAGTTTATCATTTTCTCATTAGTTCTAGTCCTTGCTCAATAGTTAGAAGTGGTTTGTAGCCGAGTTCCTGTCTTGCTTTGCTGTCGTTTGTGTTAAACTCAACGCCCAATACATTTACGAGTCCTTTGTAAAGCGGCAGGTGCCCTGTGAGTTTAAATGTTTTCCAAACAAATTCCATTGCTGAAGCAATACGGTTTGCCATAGCCAACGAAACCGATTTGTCGGGAATAGCCACGCCTTGTGTGGCCACATATTT
This sequence comes from Saprospiraceae bacterium, assembly GCA_035327565.1. GTDB lineage: Bacteria > Bacteroidota > Bacteroidia > Chitinophagales > Saprospiraceae > JABDLO01. The sequence goes on along the minus strand of DAOLDB010000011.1, from coordinate 1,724 downwards.
TTTAATGAATTGTTTGAATACAGGCGTTTCACAGTCTGTAATAAAATAGGTTTTACCCTTATGCACTGATTGGTCGGCTAAAATTAAGACATGACAAACATTGGCAACGTGACATGTTACTAAACGGTGTTTTCCTCCGTCAATAAATTGCATTCTTCCCTTTTTAGTGGCTTCCATAACCCCAAGCAATGTATTGGGGTCGCCTTTACCCCAAACCAAAGGTGGTCTTACCGCAATGGTTTGAAAGTTGTTTTTGTTTGCTCTCAAAACTACATTTTCGGTTGGTAGTTTTGTTCGTGAATAGCCGTCAATAATGTTGTCGGGAACGTAGGCTTCATTAGCGTTTACGATGGGTTTGCCATTCATAATGCCAGAAGCAGCACTTAGGTAAACAAACTTTTTTATGTTGGCATTTTTTGCAACTTCCAATAAAAATTCAGTTGCTTCAATGTGCAATTTTTTTAGGTCTTTTTCATTAGCAAAAAAATCGACAGGGGCCGCTAAATGAAATACCGAAACACAATCTTTTACGCCAGCTGTTAACTCTTGTTTGTCGTTCAAATCGCCTTTTACGGCTTTTGCTCCTAACTGTTCTACTTTTGAATGGCTTGCGTTGAGCGTGCCAGCGCCTTTACTTTGTAGCCGTTTTCTATGAGCATTGGGATTAGATTTTGTCCTACAAAACCCGAACCGCCTGTTACAAATACTTGTTTCATACTTTGCTTATTTTTAATGGTTCGGTGCAAAGTTGGCAAGTGTTAAACCGAAAATCGTTTACAAAAGACAAGAAAGAAAGACGGCTACGTTTTTTCCAAAATCCGTTTTCTGATACGACTTAACGATGTTGCTGTAATACCCAAATAGGTGGCAAGCATATGTTTCGGAACTCGTTGCAAGATTTCGGGATTTTGCGAAAACAATTTTATATATCGCTCCTCGGGGCTGTCTAAAATGAAAGATGTCAAAGCCTTTTGAAATTGAATTAGCGTTTGCTCCAAGATTTTTCACACAAACTCGTTCATCAAAGGAATTTCTTTGTAAAGTCTGGTCAAATCTTTTTTAGTGAGAACAAGAAGTTCCGTTGGTTCAAATGTTTCAATGGTTTCTTTGCTTGGTGTTCCTGCAACGCAACTATCAAACGCACCTATGAAACTATTTTCTGCCATTATGTAAACTGTTATTTGCTCTCCGTCTTTTACATAGTATTTTCTAAGGCAACCTTTGAGCAAGAAAAATAATTCATCTGTCCGCTTGTCGTATGAAACCAATTCAGTTTTTGTTTTCGCTATTCTAAATGTCAAGACTGAATCCAATAGTTCTTTGTCTACCTGTGTGAAGTTTACAAACTTGTCGGTGTATGTAAAAAACTGTTCTGTCATTGCTTGTTCGCTTTCTTTTTAAAATTGCCACCAACGTCGGTCAGTCTCAAAACCTCCGTTTTTCTACCAATATTAATCAAATCTGACGAATCTCAGCCGGTTTAAGGCAGGCAAATTGAACAGATCCGGAGGGTTGATCACAGATGCTCCCGATAATAAAACCCGCCTAACGGCCTTAAAATGACTGAAAACCGCCTGAAATAAAGCTAAAAGTGCCCTCAGGTACTTTCTAAGGGTGTCCCGATCCAGTATATTAAACAGTCTGCGCAGATTATAGGCACAAAAGATGAGTCCTATATCCGCTGAAGCGTGTTTGAGGGTCTTTTTGGTGCTGATGAAGTAGAA